>NZ_CP173678.1:4190000-4514986 GCF_051903925.1 Zavarzinia sp. CC-PAN008 | reverse complement strand
TTGCTGATGCCCTATGGCGCGTTCCTGGCCACGGCCGAGACGCTGAAATACGACGTCGACCTGCTGGGCCTGCGCTTCGGCACCAGCTACGAACAGACGGCCCATCGCCTGACCACGCTGCAGCGCCCGGACGCCCGCGGCGTGCCCTTCTTCTTCGTGCGCGTCGACCGGGCCGGCAACGTGTCCAAGCGGTTCAGCGGCGGGCGCTTCCACTTCTCGAAGTTCGGCGGCACCTGCCCCTTGTGGAACATCCACTCGGCGTTCGAGACGCCGGACCGGGCGCAGACGCAGGTGATCCGCATGCCCGACGGCACGACCTATTTCTCGATCGCACGCTGCGTCAACCGCTATGCCAGCGGCTATCGCGAGCCGGCGACCAAGATGGCGATCGGCCTGGGGTGCGAGGTCGCCTATGCGCCGCGCCTGGTCTATGCCCAGCACCTGAACCTGGACGGCATCGCGCCGACCGAGGTCGGCGTGAACTGCTACCTGTGCGAGCGCCAGGACTGCGCCAGCCGCGCCTACGCCCCCATCAACCGCCCGCTGGTCTTCAGCGAACGCGAACGCACCATGTCCATCTTCGGTTTCCCCAAGGGGCCGTGACGCTCAAAGCGGCTCGACGCGCAGGATGCTGTCATCGCCCGTGTCGGTCAGCAGGTAGATGAAGCCGTCGGGGCCCTGCCGGACGTCGCGGATGCGTGTCCCCAGATCCTCCAGATAGCGCTCCTCGCCCGTGATGCGCTCGCCCTCGACGCCCAGGCGGACCAGCAGGCCGAACTTGAGCGAGCCCACGAACAGGTTGCCCTTCCACTGCGGGAAGGCGTCGCCCGTATAGAACATCATGCCGGACGGGGCGATCGACGGGTCCCAGTAGTGGACGGGCTGCTCCAGGCCGTCTTTGGCGGTGCCTTCGCCGATGCGGGCACCGGAATAGTCGACGCCATAGGTGATGACCGGCCAGCCATAGTTGCGCCCGGCCTTGGGCACGTTGATCTCGTCGCCGCCGCGGGCGCCGTGTTCAACGGTCCAGATCTGGCCCGTATCGGGGTGCAGGGCGGCACCCTGGATGTTGCGATGGCCCAGGGACCAGATTTCCGGAAGGATCCCCGCCTGGCCGGCAAAGGGATTGTCGGCGGGCGGGCTGCCGTCGGTGTTGACCCGCATCAGCTTGCCCAGGCCGCTGGCCGTGTTCTGGGCCTCGTCCCGCTGCTGCCGGTCGCCCTGGCTGATGAACAGGCGGCCATCGGGGGCAAACACGAGGCGCGATCCCCAATGGTTGCTCCCCCGCACCTTGGGCACCTGGCGGTAGATGACCTCGACATCGCTCAGCGACGAATCGCCCAGTGTGGCCCGCGCCACGGCGGTGCCGGCGCCGCCATCCCCTTCCTCGGCGAAGGACAGGTAGATCCGCCGATCCTCCGCGAATGTCGGCGACAGCACGACGTCGAGCAGGCCGCCCTGGCCGCGGTCATAGACCTCGGGCACGCCGGCGATCGGCTCCGACACGACGCCCGAAGAGGTCACCCGGCGCAGCCGACCGTCCCGCTCGGTCACCAGCATCGCGCCATCGGGCAGGAAGGCCAGGCTCCAGGGAAATTCCAGGCCTTCGGCCACGACGGTGACCTTGGCCGCCTGGCCGATGCGGGCAACCTCCTCGCCCGGCTCCGCCGCCGCCGGCTGGGCCAGGCCGGCCAGCATGGCCAGCACCAGGGCGACACCCCGCGCCGGCCGTGTCATCGGTCCCGTGATCCTTGCCGCCATACCCTCGTCCTTCCGTCAGCCACACGCACACCCGGGGTGACGTGGGGTCTCTGCGGCGCCATGCTAGGGGGAAGGGGTGGGAACACCGGATGATTCAGCAGGTTCGACACCCCCATGGATGGATTGACACCGGCATCTGAGCGGCCTGCCGCCGCGCCCACCATGATGGCCCTGGGCCCGGGGCGGCCGGATGCGGCCCTGCGCCTGGCGCACATGCGCCGCGTTGCGACGCTGCTGCTGGCGCTGATGGCGGCGCTGTTCGTGCTGTGCACGCTGGCGCTGCCGCAGTTTCCCTGGGCCGCCTGGCCCGGCGCCTTTGCCGAGGCGGCCATGGTGGGCGCCCTGGCCGACTGGTTCGCCGTCACCGCGCTGTTCCGCCACCCCCTGGGCCTGCCCATCCCCCACACCGCGATCGTGCCGCGGAAGCAGGCCCAGATCGCGGAGGGCCTGGGCACCTTCGTGGCCGAGAACTTCCTGGCCCCGGACCAGGTGGAGGCCAAGATCGCCTCGATCGGCCCCGGGCGCCTGCTGGGCGACTGGGTGGCGCAGCCGCGCAACCGCGAGCGTGTGACCGCGGCCGTGCTGCGCGCGATCCCCGACCTGTTGCGGGCCATCGACGACCGGGAGGTTGGCCGCTTCCTGCACCAGACATTGGCCGCCCGCGTGCGCGACGTCGGGGCCGGTACCTTGGCGGCGGAGTTCATGGCCATGGCCACGGCGTCCGGCCAGCACCAGCGCCTGATGGACAAGGTCCTGGTCAAGCTGTCGGAACTGATCGCGGAGCACGAGGATGTGATCCGCGCCAAGGTGTACGAGGCATCGCCCCGCTGGCTGCCCAAGATGGTGGACGAGATGATCTTCCGCCGGATCATGGCGGCGCTGTCCAAGGTCCTGGGCGAGATGTCGGATCGCGACAGCGAGGCGCGCCACCGCCTCGACGCGATGCTGGCCGACCTGATCGAGGACCTGAAGCACGATCCGCGCATGCGCGCCCGGCTGGACGCGGCCCTGCGCAAGGCGCTCAACGATCCCGTGGTGCGAACCTATTTCGCGGACCTGGCGACCAGCTTCAAGGCCCGCGTGGTGCAGGACCTGGACAGCCCCGACTCGGCCATCGCCCGCCAGGTAGGGGCCGCGATCGATCTCTATGGCCGCATGCTGGTCGAGGATGAGGCCCTGCGGGCCAAGCTGGATTCGTGGATCGTGGCGATCGCCCGGCGGTTCGCCACCGGCTACCGGCACGAGATCGGCAACTGGATCGCCTCGGTTGTGAAGGGCTGGGACAGCCCCACCGTGGTTGCAAAGCTGGAGCAGGAGGTGGGCCGCGACCTGCAGTTCATCCGGATCAACGGAACGCTGGTGGGGGGCGCAGTAGGTCTGGCCATTCACGCCTTGCAGACGCTGGCGCTGGCATGAATACGCAGGGCCCACGCCAGCGGTTACACGGGGTTTTATTGCGGCTGCGAAGTACAGGAAATGTGATCGCAGGCACGCTTTTTCCACCCGTTTGTCACGATGCGGAACGGGGAAAGATGTATATTTCCCCTCGCCCATAACGGGCGGATCAACGGGAAGGTAACATCCATGAAGACCGGTTTCGCTCTCGCCGCCGCTGCTGCTGCCATCTTCGCCACCGGTGGCCTGACCCTCAGCGCCCCGGCCCAGGCGTCCGAGGGCGTGCACTGCGCCGGCGTAAACGCCTGCAAGGGCACCAGCGAGTGCAAGACGGCGTCGAGCGCCTGCAAGGGCCAGAACGCCTGCAAGGGCCAGGGCTGGGTGACGGAGTCCAGCGCCGAGGCCTGCACGGGCAAGGGCGGCACCGTCGCTCACTAAGCGACGCGTCAACCCGACGTGACGGGGTCCTGGGGGGCGACGGCAAGGTCGCCTTCCAGGCATCCCGGATACGCGGGCACTGGGACGGCAGGTCCCAGCCTGGCCGGATGACCCGGCCGACAATTCCGGGCGATACTGCCCCAGATGACCGACACATCACGGGAATTCGGGATGCTTCAGGGTTTTGGCCTGGGCGTGCGCCCCGTCCACTATGCGGAGATCCTGGAGGGCGCCCCCCGCATCGACTGGTTCGAGGCGCTGTCCGAGAACTACATGGTTCCCGGCGGCCGTCCGCCCGCCATGCTGATGCGCGTGCGAGAGCGCTTCCCCGTCGTGCTGCATGGCGTCTCGCTGTCGATCGGCTCGACCGATCCCCTGGACCGGGCCTACCTCGACCGCCTGGCCGCGCTGGTTGAACAGGTCCAGCCCGAACTGGTGTCCGACCACCTGTGCTGGACCGGCGTCGGGGGCACCCAGATTCACGACCTGCTGCCGCTGCCCTATAGCGAGGAGGCCCTGGCCCATGTCGCGGCGCGAGTCCACCAGGTGCAGGATTACCTGAAGCGGCCGCTGATGCTGGAGAACGTGTCGGCCTATGTCGGCTATCGCCAGTCCGAGATGACGGAATGGGAGTTCCTTTCGGGCCTGGTGGCGCGGACCGGGTGCCAGCTGCTGCTTGACGTCAACAACATCTATGTCAGCGCCTTCAACCAGGGCTTCGATGCGCTGGCCTTTCTTGAGGGCGTGCCGGCGGCCGCGGTGCGCCAGATCCATCTGGCGGGCCACAGCAACGAAGGCGACGTGCTGATCGACACGCACGACCACCCCGTCTGCGAGGAGGTCTGGGCCCTGTACGGCACGGCGATGCGCCGCCTTGGACCCGTGCCCACGATGATCGAGCGCGATGCCGACATCCCGCCGCTGGCTGAGTTGGAGGCAGAACTGGACCGTGCCCGGACCATTGCCGCGGCGGCCCTGGCGACGCGGCCGCGCGCTGCCGCCGAGTAGGCCCGATGACGCCGCTTGAGGAGCTCCAGCACAGTTTCCGCGCCTATCTGCTCGACGGGCGGGCGGGGATCGCGGAGCATCTGGCGCCCGGTCCGCGGGCGGGCCTGGACCGCACGCTGCGCGTCTATGGCTACGCCTATGCGGCGCGCCTGGTCGAGGTGTTGGGCGAGGACTTTCCCGGCCTGAAGCTGCTCGCCGGCGATGAGCGGTTCGACCGCCTGGCCCGGGCCTATGTCGCGGCCCATCCGTCCGACAATCCCTCCGTCCGCTGGTTCGGCCGGCACCTGCCGGACTTCCTGCGCAGCGTCGAGCCGTGGTCGGGCATGCCCGTCCTGGCCGACATGGCGGCATTCGAATGGGCGATGGGAATCGCCTTCGATGCTGCCGACGTGACGCCCGCCACCCTGGCCGACCTGGGGGCCATTCCGGCCGAGCTGTGGGGCGATCTGCGCCTCGACTTTCATCCCAGCGTGGCTGTGCTGGCGCTTGGCTTCGACGTGGCGCCGTTCCGTCGCGCGGCGGAGCTGGGCCAGGACCCGGATGGCCCGCCTCAGGCCCTCGACGCCACATGGCTGTTCTGGCGCAGCGAACTCACCGTGCGCTATCGCCAGGTCGAGTCGGTTGAGGCATCGCTGCTGTCCGGCGCCCTGGACGGCCGCACCTTCGGCGCGCTGTGCGAGGATCTGGCGGGCCTGGTGGGCGCGGATGATGCGCCTGGTCTGGCGGTCCAGGCCCTGGCCGGCTGGCTCAATGCCGGCCTGGTGGTGGCGCTTCGGGCTCAGGCGGAGTAGCGCCGCTCCTGCCGAAGCGCTGCGTCATCATCCTTCGAGACGGTGCTTCGCACCTCCTCAGGATGACGACCGTTGAATTGTTCAACCATACCAACGCCGTCATGCTGAAGCACCGGGCATCGCCCGGCGTCTCGAAGCAGCAGCGCCGAACTCAACGCCTGCTCCGGCTCCCCCGCCGCGGATGCGACGGGGGAGGGGGCGGCAGCGGCGATTACGGGTTGGCCTTCACCACCAGGTTCAGCTGTTCCATCGCCGCGTTGGGATCTGCGGCTGCCGCGCCCAGGGTCGCCAGCGGCACCGGCTGCGCCGGGGTCGCGGTGATCAGCAGGCCCTTCGGCTCGCCAAGATAGGTGACGACCTCGTTCGAGGCATCGCGCGCGCGGCCCTCGGGCAGGGCCTGGCCCTGCGCCGTCACCATCGCCTTCAGCTGCTCGCGGTACTGGTCGAGCGCCATGCCACCCTGTTCCTTGGCGGCAAAGGTCATCGCCTTGTCCGTGATGCCGGCATCGTCCCAGCGGATCGACAGGCTGCCAAGCTGCAGCGCCATCAGCTGGCCAAGGTCGGGCTGCTGGCCGGCGCGTGCGGCCTGGAAGGTCGCAGGGTCGAAACCGATGATCTCGAAGCCCAGGGTCAGCGTGCCGACGTTCTGTGCCGCCAGACGGAATTCCTTGAGGTCCATCGTCTTGCTGGCGGGGTCGAAGGCGTAGTCGAAGCCGCCGTCGACGGCCAGCGCGCTCAGCCCCAGGTCGGTGACCATCGCCTTGGCCTGCGGGTCCTGCAGGCTGGTCAGCGGGACGCTGAGCCCGGTCAGCGTGGCCTTGGCCTTGGTCGCCACGCCGTCCTGGATCGCGATGTCGCTGACGATCAGGCTCTTCATCGTCACAGGCGCGCTGTCGCTCTCGGTGCGGACCGAGACGTCGACCACCTCATAGCCGTCCAGGCTGACCGATGGCGCGATGGCGGCCATGCCGTCGCCCGAGCGGGCGGCGTCCAGGACCGGCCAGATGTCGGCGCCGCGCAGGCTCAGGCGGCCGATGCTCATGCCGCGGAAGCCTTCGCCCTCGGGCGGGGAAACGTCCAGGCCCGTGATCTCGCTCAAGGTCGCCTTGTTGCCGTCAAAGCCCTGGATGACGAAGGTCGCCATCTTCATCGGCGTCTTGCCGGCGTTCTCCAGCGCGATGTTGCGCAGCGACAGCGTCTCGAACGCCGTCGACTGCAGCACGTTGCGCGTCTGCTCGTAGCTGAGCGTGCTCAGCGCGGCCAGCGTGTTGGGCAATGCCTGGGCGAACTGGCGCGCCTTGAAGCCGCGCACGACCAGGTCGCTGGCCTTCAGCACGCCGCGGTTGGCGCCATCGGGCGGGGTCACGGTCAGGCTGGTCGCGACGAACTCGTCGACAATGTCCAGCTTCTCGCCATCCGCAGCAGGCGGCGTGGCGTAGGAGGCGGGATCGAACACCTTGGCCGCGTTGGCCGCACTGCCGCCCTTCAGCGCGACACCGTTCAGGGCGATCGTGACCGTGCCCTGCGGTCCCGGCACCTCGAACTTCAGTTCGGTGATCGTGGTCCGGCCGGTCGCGTCGTCATAGCCGACGTCGCCCAAAGTCGACTTCACTTCCGGGGGGAAGCCCGCCAGCGTTGCCTCGATACGGCTGCGCTCGATCCGCGTGTCGGGTGCGGTGGAGCTGGACGTGGCGGCCGTCAGCGGCACCTGCGCCGCGGGTGCGTCGGCGGTCGGGGCAGAGCCCGGCGCCTCGGGTCCCTTTTCGCCCAGCAGGACATAGGCGCCAGCGGCGATGGCAATGGCGAGGGCGACCCCCGCCAGGGTGGTTGCGCGATTCATGTGCCTTCCGATCCTCCCCCACAACAAGCGGCCGGCAGCAGACTGCCGACCCGGTCTCGCAGGCGGGCGGAGCCTAGCCGAAGGTCCCCGGCGTGGCGAGGGCCGGCTCAGCGATGATGGCGCGGGATAGAGAACTCCCAGTCCGACAGCAGGGCGCGCAGTGCCGCGACAAAGGCCAGGGGCTGGTCCAGCATCACGTGGTGGCGCGCCTGCGGGATCTCGATCACCGGCGCGTTGCGGCCCAGCAGGTGGAACATGTATTCCCCTGTTTCCGGCGGCAGGAGAGAGCTGAGTTCTCCCCGGAAAACCGCCACGCGGCAGCGCATGTTGGACAGGTGCCAGGCCATGTCGCCGATGCGGAACGGCCGGTACATGCGGGGATCGAACTTCCAGGTCCAGCCACCCTCGACGGCACGCAGGCTGGTGCGGGCGACCCAGTCCATGACGAAGTCATTCTCGCAGTCCTGTGGCGGGGCCAAGCGGAAGCGCTCCTTGCCCTCCTCGAACGTCGGGTAGACGCGGGTGGGCTTGCGCGACTGCTCGTCCAGCTTCTCCATGACGTCGGGCGGGGGCGGGCTGATCGGGCTGTCGACCAGCACGATGCCGGCCAGCGCATCGCCATAGCGCGAGCCCGTCAGGATGCCGATCAGGCCGCCGAAACTGTGCCCGACAATGGTCGGATGGGGCGGAAAACCCGCATCCAGGCAGACCGCCATCATCTCGTCCGACCAGGTGTCCATGCGATAGGACTCGCGCCAGCCCGAATCGCCCATGCCGGACAGGTCCATCGCGGCGACCCGGAACTGCGTAGTCAGCAAGGGCGCGATGAAGCTCCACCAGCGCGCATGCGCCCCGTTGCCGTGTACCAGCAGCAGGCCGGGCAGCCCCTCGTCTCCCCACAGCAGATAGTGCACGTCGGTCCCCGCAACCTTCACCCGGCGTGATTCGGGTTCCATCGCCAGGGCGGAAGCGAACCAGCCGGGATATGGCACGGCGGGTACGCCCGGCACGACGGGGCTGGCTAGGGACGGTGTTTCAGTCACGGGCAACGCATCCGCGGCGAGGGCATTCGGGCGCGCATCATGGGCACGTGGTCCGCAATCGACAAGGCGCGATCCCGTCTGTCGGTGCTGCATTGGAACCTGCTTGGCGCGTCAGCCGGGCGCGGCCAATATGCGGACCACCAATCGAAGCCCACACCAATCCGACAAACGGGGGAAGCGCGCATGAGCCTGTTCGACCTGAAGGGCCGCATCGCGGTCGTCACCGGCTCCAGCCGCGGCATCGGCAAGTCGATCGCCCTCAACATGGCGGCGGCCGGCGCCACGGTCGTCGTCTCCAGCCGCAAGGCACCGGCCTGCGAGGCCGTGGCCGAGGAGATCAGGAGCGCCGGGGGCCAGGCGGTCGTGATCCCCTGCAACATCTCGGACAAGGCGCAGGTCGAAGGCCTGGTCGACAAGACGGTGGAGCAGTTCGGCCGCATCGACGCGCTGGTCTGCAATGCCGCCAGCAATCCCTATTACGGGCCGCTGACCGGGCTGGACGACGCCGTGTTCGACAAGATCATGCGCAACAACGTCCTGTCGAACCTGTGGCTGTGCAACCGCGCCCAGCCGCACATGGCGAAACAGGGCGACGGCGCCATCGTCATCGTCTCGTCGATCGGGGGCCTGCGCGGCTCGCCCGTGCTCGGCACCTATGCGATGTCCAAGGCCGCCGACATGCAGCTCGCGCGGAACCTGGCCGTCGAGTGGGGCCGCCACAACATCCGCGTGAACACGATCGCCCCCGGACTTATCAAGACAGATTTCGCCCGCGCGCTGTGGGAGAACCCGCAGATCGCCGCGACCATGGGCGAGAAGGCGCCGCTCCGCCGCCTGGGCGAGCCGGACGACATCGGCGGCATCGCCGTCATGCTGTGCGCGGCTGCCGGGCGCTTCATCACCGGCCAGGTGATCGTCGCGGACGGCGGCGTCACCATCGCGGAAGGCGCCTGACCGTGCGGGCCGGATCCCTCGTGGCGGGGCTGCTGGCGCTGGCGCTGGCGGCACCCGCCTGGGCCCAGGATGTGCCGGTGGAGGCCGATTCCCCGGAGATCGAGGCGCCCGGGCGCCTGCCGATGCTGGGCCTGGCCCGGGCCGAACTCTATGTCGACGGCCGCATCGCCTTCCTGAAGGCCGAGCTGAAGCTGACCGAAGCGCAGGAACCGCTGTTCGCGCCGGTGGAGACGGCCATGCGGCAGGGCGCCGAGGCCCGCGCCGCACTCCCCCGGTCAGGGCGACGCTCCGGCCTGGCCAACAGGCTGGCCCAGCGTCAGGCCGTCCTGGCTGCCGAGCTTGAGGCCCTGAAGCAGCTCAACGTAGCGCTGGGCCCATTCTACGCTAGCCTGAGCCTGGCGCAAAAGGCCCGCGCCGACGCCCTCCACGACCTGCTGCCGTGACGCTCTGACCGGGCGATGCAAAAGAGCCCTCCCCCCTCGCGGGGGAGGGTGGGGTGGGGGGGCGTTTCGGCCCGTGCGTTCGCCCGAAGCGTTGGCGCGACGTGGCCGCCCCCCCATCCGAGCCTTCCCCCGCGAGGGGGGAAGGGGCAGCTTGCTCTAGCATCACCGACGGCGCGGGGCTGCTCCGAGAAGCCCTACCTGAACACCACGGTCTTGGTGCCGTTGAGGAGGATGCGGCGCTCGGCGTGCCAGCGCACCGCGCGGGCCAGGACGATCGTCTCGATGTCGCGGCCGATCGCCACCAGGTCGTCGGGCATGCGGTTGTGGTCCACCCGCTCCACCGCCTGCTCGATGATCGGGCCTTCGTCCAGGTCGTCTGTCACGTAGTGGGCGGTGGCGCCGATCAGCTTCACGCCCCGCTCGAACGCCTGGTGATAGGGCTTGGCACCCTTGAACCCCGGCAGGAACGAGTGGTGGATGTTGATCGCCCGGCCGCTCAGCTTGCGCGACAGGTCGGCGGAGAGGACCTGCATGTAGCGGGCCAGCACGACGAGCTCGGTCCCCGTCTCCTGCACCAGGGCCCACAGCTTCGCTTCCTGCTCTGCCTTGGTCGCCGCCGTGACGGGCAGGTGGTGGAACGGATGGCCGCCGAAATCGGTGAGCGACAGCGCCTCTCTCGGATGGTTGGAGACGATGGCCGTGATCTCGACCGGCAATTGCCCGATGCGGTGGCGATAGAGCAGGTCGGCCAGGCAATGGTCGAACTTCGACACCAGGATCATGGTCCGCAGCCGGCTGCCGGCGTCCGCGATCGACCAGGTCATGTCGTGCCGCTTGGCAATCGCCGCAAACCCCGCGCGCAGGTCGTCGAACGAGGGGGAGCCGGCCCCCGGCTGGAACACCGTGCGCAGGAAGAAGCGGCGGCTCGTCGGATCCTCGAACTGCGCCGATTCCGCGATGTTGCAGTCCTGCTGGAACAGGAAGCCGGAAACGGAGGCGACGATGCCCGGCCGGTCGGGGCAGGACAGGGTGAGGATGCCGCGCGTGGCGATGGTCATGCCGGGTCCCTGGCGGTTGCAAGCGTGGTCAGGGCGTCCGCGCCCACAGGGCCGGCGCCATATTCGGTCATGGCGTCGATCACGCTGTCCCACAGGAAGCCCAGCGCCGAACTGTCCGACAGCAGGTGATAGGCCAGCGTATCCCCCAGGTCCGCGCGGGCGATGATTGCATTGCCCCGGGCGACCGAGGTCTGGGCGACCTGGCCATGGGCGAATGCCTTGGGCCGCAGGTCGACGCCGCAGATCTTGGCCAGCATGTCGGGTGCCAGGTGCCCGGTGATGCGCAGCCAGCCATGACTGTCGCGCCGCGGCACGCAATAGACGCCCGGCACACTGTCCAGCGACCAGGCCCCCTCCAGCCGCTGCACCAAGTCGCCGTTGGCGTCCAGGATCAGCGCCTCGCCCCAGGACAGGATGAGCGCCGATGCGGCCGGCCCCTGGGTCCAGGCGGTGTTCGGCACCTCATCGAGGACCACGCCCTGGGCCCGCAGCCAGGCCAGGGCCTGGGGTCCCTTGAAGCCGGTGCGGGGCAGGGGGCTGAGGTCGGACAACGCCAGGCGCTGCGCCGCGGCGGCCTCCTCCTCGGACGCGCCATAGTCGCGCACGATCGCGGACTCCCCCGCCTGGCCCCATCGTGCGCCGAGCGCGGCAAGCTTGTGATGGATCGGGCTGCGCCGTGCAAAGCTGGTGGGCAGGATCACGTTCATGAACCTACCCGCTCATCCCCGCGAAGGCGGGGATCCAGGGGCCGCAAGTGCAGGTCCGTGTTGCTCTGGATCCCCGCCTTCGCGGGGATGAGCGGGTGGTTTGTCGGGAACCGCATCACAGCTCCTGCCGCCGGTTTTCGGGGTCGTAGAAGGGGTGGGGCACCACGCGGGCCTGGAGGAAGCCGGCGCCGGTGCGGATCGTGAAGATCGCGCCGAGGTCGAAGTGCTTCGGTCCGACATAGGCCAGGCCGATCACCTTGCCCAATGTGGCGGAGCGCACGGCCGAGGTGACGCGCCCCTCGATCTCGTCGCCGTCGATCACCAGGTGGCATTCCTCAGGGCAGGGGGCACCCGGATCGACCAGTTCGAAGCCGACCAGCTTGCGCGACAGCCCCCGCTTCATCTGCGCCTCGACCGCGCGGGAGCCGAGCCAAAAGGGCTTCTTCTTCGCGATGGCCCACCCCATGTCGGCCTCGTACGGGTGGGTCAGGCCGTCGGTATCCTGGCCCACGATCACATGGCCCTTCTCCAGGCGCAGCACGCGCTGGGCCTCGACGCCAAAGGGCCGGATGCCGTCCGCGGCGCCGGCCGCCATCAGGGCGTCCCACAGGGCCTCTCCACACCCCGCGGGCGCGTGGATCTCGAAGCCCAGTTCCCCGACGAAGCCGACGCGCATCAGACGGCAGGGGATGCCGGCGATGCGCCCCTCCCGCACGCCCATATAGGGGAATGCCGCCGGGGACAGGTCGACCCCTTCCGTGATGCGGGCCAGGACTTGGCGTGACTTGGGCCCGGCGATGTTGACGCCGCAGAAGGCTGACGTGACGCCGGCAATGTCGACGTCCAGACGCCACTGCGCGTTCCAGAACTGCATCAGCTGGAACACCCGGTCGACGCCGCTGGTCGTCGCCGTCAGGTAGAAATGGTTCTCGTGCAGGCGCGCTGCCACGCCGTCGTCGATGATCGCTCCCGTCTGGTCGCACATCAGCAGGTAGCGGGCGCGGCCCACCGGCTGCTTCCTGTAGGCCCAGGTGTACATGCGCTCGACCATCTCGGCCGCATCGGGACCGCGCAGGTCGATGCCGCCCAGGGTCGAGACGTCGATCAGGCCGACGCCCTCCCGCACCGCCGACACTTCGGCGGCGATGGCGGCGTCGCGGCCGTCCTTGGCGCCGTAATAGGCGGGGCGCAGCCACAGGCCGGCCGGCATCATCTGGGCGCCGAGTTCGAGATGCCGGGCGTGCATCGCCGTCAGGCGCACCGGCTCGAACGCGCGGCCCGCCAGGTGCGCGAACTTCTCCGCGCGATAGGGCGGGCGCTGCGTCGTGGCACCGATCTCCGACGGCTTGCGCCCCGTGGCCTTGGCCGTCAGGCGGATGGCCGATACGCCCGAATGGCGGCCCTGGCTGGGGCCCATGCCGACGGTCGAATAACGCTTCAGCAGCTCGATCTCGTCGAATCCGTCGGCCACGCCGTTGACCAGGTCGCCGATCACCAGGTCCTCGTCCAGGTCGACGAACTCCTTGCCCTTTGGGTGGGTGAAGATGGGCCAGGGGTGGGTGACGCCATGGTTCCCCAGGTCGTTGGGGCGGGCCGGCTCTGGCCCCCAGGCGGCGCCGCAGGCGGTCGCCGCCTGCCAGCCGGCGCGCCGCCCCTGCGCGATCGCCGCCTCGACGGAGAAGGCCCCGGCAACCGAACCGGCGGCAGAGATCCCGTCCGGCAGCTTCGCGATCGATGCCATGTGCAGGGCGTCGTCATAGATCATGCGGCCGCCGCCATGGTTGATCAGCGCCGCATGCGGGGCCCAGCCCGTCGCGGTGCAGACCAGGTCGCAGTCCAGGTGCAGAGCCTCTGCCCCAACCGTTCCCTCGCCCGTGACCGGGCGGACGGTGACGCCCCGCACCCGCGCCTTGCCCACCGCCTCGTGCACCGTGTGGCCCAGGACCTGGCGGATGCCGCGCGCCTGGGCTGCCGCGACTTGGGCATCGCCCTTGGCGTCCCCACGCAGGTCCACGACCGCGGCAACATCGACGCCCGCATCGGCCAGGTCGCAGGCCACACCATAGCCGTGCGCATTTGCAGTGCAGACCACCGCACGGGTGCCCGGCTGCACGCCATAGCGGCGCATCAGCTTCTGCGCGGCCGAGCCCAGCATGATCCCGGGAAGGTCGTTGTTGCGGAACACCATGGGCTGTTCGATGGCACCCGTCGCCACGACCAGCTGCTTCGCCCGCAGCTTGTAGAGGCGGTTGCCCTGGATCACCGGCAGCCAGTTGTCGGCGAAGGCGCCATTAGCGACGGCGTTGGTCATCACCCGGACGTTGGTCGCTGCCTGCACCGCCTCGACCAGGTCGGCCGCCAGGCGGCGACCCCTGGTCCCCTCGCCATCCAGCCGCGCGAAGCTGAGGCTGCCGCCCATGTGCGCCTCCTCCTCGATCAGCACGACCTCCAGCCCGCCGGACGCCGCCTCGACCGCCGCGGCCAGGCCCGCCGGGCCGCCGCCGACGATGGCCACGTCCGCGAACAGGTACTGCTTGTCGTAGTAGAGGTGGGGGGCGTCCAAGTTCACCTTGCCCAGGCCCGCGCGCTTGCGGAATACCGGCTCCCAGAAGCGCCACGCGCCGCGCGGGCGGTAGAACGCCTTGTAGTAGAAGCCGACGGGCAGGAACCTTCCGAACGCGCCGATCCAGGCGCCCCGGTCAAAGCCAAGCGAGCCGTTGATGTTCTGCGCCTCCACCGCCAGGCCGGCCGCGAGCGCCCGGCGCTCGGCATGGACGTTTGGCTCGTCGCCGATCTGGACCATGGCATTGGCATCGTGGCCGGCCATCGAATGGATGCCGCGCGGCCGCCGGTACTTGAACGAGCGGGACAGCACGCTGACCCCGTCGCCGGCCAGGGCGCTGGCCACCGTGTCGCCGGCGAAGCCGTGATGGCCCTGCCCCTCGAACGTGAAGTCGATGGCGTGTGTGCGGTCGATCCAGGTGCCCCAGGGTTCGGGCAGGCGGGGCAGGGGGGCCGCGGCGCTCATGGCGTGCCCCAGAAGTCGACGCGGGTCGGAAACAGCTCGGTCGCGCGGTAGGTGCGCACGATCTCGTCCGTCAGGGTGTTGCGCTCCGCGATGAACCAGAAGGACGTGGCACTGTGGTACCACCATTCGCGGACGATCCCGGCCACGTTGTCCTCCAGGTGGACGAACTCGGCCCATTGGTCGTCGCTGCCGCTGACGGGATCGGGCATCGCCTTGACCTCGCCGCCCCAGACGAATTCCGAGATGTTGCGCGGCCCGTTCAGCGGGCAGTTCATGATCTTCATGGGATCAGTGCCCGACAGAGGCGGCACCCTTTTCGCCGACCTGGGCGAAGGTGCGGAAGCGGTCCAGGCGGAACGGCTCCAGAAGGGCTGGCGCATTGTCGTTGGCGACCGTCTCGGCCATGCGCTTGCCGCTGACGGGCGTCGCCTTGAAGCCCCAGGTGCCCCAGCCGGCGTCGATGTAGTAGTTCCTCACCGGCGTCAGGCCCATGACGGGGGAGAAGTCGGGCGTCATGTCGGCCATGCCGGCCCATTGGCGCAGCACGTGCACCTCCCCCAGGAAGGGGAAGAGCTCCAGCATGTGGGCCATCAGCCCTTCCTTGAAATCCAGGGTCGAGCGCGTGGCGTAGAGGCCATAGGGGTCGGTCGAGCCGCCCATCACCATCTCGCCCCGTGCCGACTGCGAGATGTAGACGTGCAGAGAGCCCGACACGATGATCGGGTCCAGGCACGGCTTCAGTGGCTCCGACACGCAGGCCTGGAGCGGGATCGTGCGGATCGGCAGCTTGAACCCTGCCAGTTTCGCCACGCGGGAGCTGGAGCCGGCGACCGCCTGCAGGACCTTGCCGCAGGCGACGCGCCCGCGATTGGTCTCCACCGCGACGACACGGCCGTCCTCGACCACGATGCCGGTCACTTCCGTCTTCTGGTGGATCTCGACGCCCATCCGGGCGGCGCCGACGCCATAGCCCCAGGCGACCGCATCGTGCCGCGCGATGGCGCCCGGCTCGTGGTAGAGGGCCCCCAGGATCGGGTAGCGGACGTGGTCCCCCATGTCCAGCTGGGGGCACAGGCGCGCGACGTCGTCCGCATGGACAAGTTCGGAGCGCACGCCATAGTGCTTGTTGACCTCGGCCCGCCAGCGCATGGTCCGCATGGCGCTGTCGGTATGGGCCAGGGTCAGGTGCCCGCGCTCCGAATACAGGATGTTGTAGTCGAAGTCGGTCGACAGGTCCTGATAGAGGCGGACCGACTCGTCATAGAATTTGACCCCCTCGGGCGTCAAGTAGTTGGAGCGGATGATCGTGGTGTTGCGCGCCGTATTGCCGCCCGCCAGGTAGCCGCGCTCCAGCACCGCGATCGACTTCGCCCCCCAGTCCCGCGCCAGGTAGTACGCCGCCGCCAGGCCATGGCCGCCGCCACCGATGATGACGATGTCATAGCTGGGCTTCAGGTCGGTCGGTGCCGGGAACTGGCGCCTCGCCGGATAGGTCTTGGACAATCCGTATTTCAGCAGGCCGAAGGGCATCGGGGCTCCTGACCAGGGGGCGGCGGGGAACGCGGCTCAGCCGGCATTGGCGATGCGGGCCGGGCGGGGCACGGGCATGGGCGGGATGCGCTCGGGCGGCACGGCCGGCGCCGCGTCCGCTGCCGGGTCCGGCCCTGCGCCGGGCGAGACGTCGGGTGGTGCTGGCGTGTCCGCTGCAGGGATGGGCGGTGCAGCGGCTGGGGATTCCGCAGCGGGGGCGTCGGCCGCTGGCGCGCCGGTAGTGGGCGCAGCTGGCGGCGCTGCCTCCTGGACGGCCGCTTCGGGGACGGGTTCTGCTGGTGCGGTGCCTTCGGGCGCACGGTCGGCCGGGGCTGCCGGTGGTGCAGGGCTGGCAGGGGGCGCCACGACCGCGCCTGCGGGTTCGGGCTCGGCCGCCAGCGGCACGCGTGCCGCGGGTGGCGCCGGGGCCACGGCGGCGGCGTCCGGTGCGGCGGGCGGTGGTGCGGCAGGACGGGCGATCAGGACCCCACCCGCCATGGCCAGCAGGCAGCCGGCCAGCGCGATCAGCGGGGCGCGCCCCGCCCGCGGCGACCGGCCATAATGGGTCAGGACCGGCTCCGTCCGCGACGCCTCGGCGTCATCGGCAGCCGTGGCGCGCGGGCGGCGCAGGTGGCGCCAGGCCAGCGCCAGTCCGACCAGCGGCACCGGCGCCAAGGCCAGGCTCAGGGCCGGCAGGACCACGGCGCGAAAGGTCTGCAGGGCCGCCCCGATCAGCAGGGCCTCGACCAGCGCCAGGACGACCGCGCCGGCCAGGACCCAGCGCGGCGCGCGGAACGAGCGGTGCACGTCGGGAATGTCGACCTGTCCGATCGCCGCCGCCAGCAGCGCGAGCGCGCCGGCCAGGGCCAGCACCGCGGCCGCCGCGACCAGGATCGGTCCGCTGTCGCGCACCACCAGTACCGCCAGGCCAAGTGCCAGCCCGGCCAGCACACCGCCACGCCCGCGAAGGGCACCCGGCAGGACGCCATGGGCGGCGACATGGTGCAGCGTGCGCGTCGCCACCACGCTCCCCGTCAGCACCGCGGCCAGCAGCGCCAGCGCGACCAGGGCGGCGATGGTGGCCGCGACCGGGGCAGAGGCACCGACCAGGCTGGCCATCAGGTCGGCCAGGCCCATGCCGTTGCCGCCTGCGGCAACCACGCTCGCCACGCCCAGCGTACCGGGCACAGTCAGGGCCACAAGCGGCAGCACGACCAGGGCCAGGGCGGCCGTCCAGGCGGTTGCGCGCGCGGTCTCGGCGCCCGGTCGCTCCAGGTCTGCGGCAAAGCCGGTGGCCGCATCCGTGCGGAAGGCGCAGAACCCGGCCAACAGGACCGCCGCCAGGAACAGGCCGATGCCGGACCGGCTCCAGCCTGGGCCGTCAAGGCCCCCGGGGCTCAGCGGCAGGCTGTTCAGCGCCAGCACGTCCCCCACGATCAGCGGGACCGCCGCCAGAGCCGCCACCGCCAGCAGCGCCGCTCCAGCCAGGATCGCCTGGATCCCGGCCATCACGACGACGCTGCGCCGCGCGACCAGGGCGGCCGCGACCAGGATCGCGAAGGCCAGTCCTGTCGCGGCATCCAGGCGCAGTGCCAGGCCGCCGACCGCGCCCTCCAGCGCCGTCTGGGGAATCGCGCCGGGCCCACAGGCGCCGGCGGCACAGAGCCCCGCAAGCCCAATGTCCGCGGCCAGCCCGGCGGCCAGCGGCGGCAGGCTGGCCCAGGCCAGCCACGCGGCCCAGGCCGGCACCGGCGCCAGGGCTCGGCCATAGGGGCGCCACAGCGCGGAGGCGGCGACGCCGATCCCGCCGCGCCAGGGGGGGTGGACGGTCGCCAGCTCGATCAGCAGGAAGGCCTGGAGCGCACCCAGCAGCGCTGCAACGCCCCACGCCAGCGGGCCGGCCGGACCGACCAGCCCGGCCACCAGGCCCAGCGGCAGAAGCAGGGAGGCAAGGCCGCCCGCGGCCAGCCAACCGGCCCCTGCCGCATCCAGCCGCCACGGATCACGGCGCGCGGCCGGCCGCTCGGTTGCGTAAGCGCCCTCTGCTCCATAGGCCGCATCGCTCATGCGCGCTCAGGTCCCCTTCGTCTCTGGTCCGGCGTCACTGGTCCGGGATCCCGCGGATCCGCCTCCTCAGGACCCCGCCTCACGTCGAATCGGCACCCAGGAGGTCGATCCGCGCCTCGTCCAGGTGGCGCAGGATCAGGTCGGTTGCCCGGGTCACGTCGCGGGCCCGCACCGCCTCATAGAGCGCGCGATGCTCCTGGTTATAGGCGTCCATCCGCTCGCGGGTCAGGACCTTGTCCTTCATGGCGCTCCACTGCGTGTGGTTGCGCACATGGTTCACTTGGCGATAGACCCAGACCATCAGCGGATTGCGCGTGGCGGTGGCCAGGGCCAGGTGGAAGGCCAGGTCCCAGCGCGTGAAATGCTCGGTATCGCCGTTCGACTGCTCGACCTGGGCCAGGGCCTCGCCCAGGTGGTCGAAGTCGCGCGCCGTGCCGTGGATGATCGCCAGGCGCACCATGCGCGGCTCCAGCGCCAGGCGCACCTCGATCAGTTCCAGTGGACTGGTGATCTCGGCGATGTCGCGCTCGTCCTGGCGCGTGCCGTGGACCACGAATGTACCAGAGCCAACCTTGCGTGCGACGAGTCGGGCATCCTCCAGCTGTTTCAGGGCGCTGCGCACGGTGGTGCGGGAGGTGTTGAGCGTCTTGGCGATCTCGCGCTCCGGGGGCAGGCGGTCGCCATAGCCGTAGAGGCCGTCGGTGATCGCACGCCGCAACTGGGCCGCGATCGCCGCAGCGCCGCGCGGGCCCTGGGACGGCAGGCCGGCAGGCAAACCCTCGGTCCTGGCGGGGTTGCCGAGCAGGGCGGCTCGTGCCGTGGCATCCCCCTCCGCCAAAGGCGACGCCGTTCCAGGGGCACCGCGCGTGGCGGCATCGGGCGCCGCGCGCCTGGCACCCGCCAGTGCCGAACCAATTCTACCCACTATCAAGCCTCTTGAAAAAATTGGTTTGAAGGCGGCCTGAGACCGGCTCATTATACGGCGGTACAGGGCACGCGCAACACGTGCTCCCAGGTCGGGTCCCACGGCATTGCCGACGGCCTGGCCACAGGGACTGCACCGTGTCGTCCGGGCCAGACAGAAGCGCCCCGATCGCGCGCATGGGAGTCCCAATGGCCTTTCCGACGCATGCCAAGTACGTGGTGATCGGGGCGGGCATTCATGGCCTGTCCACCGCCTATCACCTGGCCCTGGACCTCAAGGCGAAGGGCCTGGGATCGGGCGAGGATGTGCTGGTCCTGGACAAGACCTCGATCGGTGCCGGTGCGTCGGGCATCGCCTGTGGTGTCGTCCGCAACAACTATTTCCAGCCAGCCATGCGCGAACTGATGGCCGAATGCGTGAATGTCTGGGAAAGCGACCCCAAGGCCTATTCCTATCATTCCGTCGGCTACATGCAGATCTCGCCCGAGGTGATGCACGACAACGTCGCTCAGATCGCGCGGGAGCAGAAGGAGATCGGCTACGAGTCGGTCTTCATCGAGGGCGAGGCCGACTGCATGAAGTACATGCAGGCCCTGTTCCCCGACTGGCAGGCGCGCGGCATCACCTCTGTCCTGCACGAGAAGAAGGGGGGCTATGCCAACAACACGGCCTCCCTCTACGGCCTCGCCACCAAGGCCGAGGGGGAGGGCGTGCGGATCATGACCGGGGTCAAGGTGACGGGTTTTGTCGCAGGCTCCAATTCCGGGGCCATCACGGCGGTCGAGACCGACCGCGGGACGATCCGGCTGGACTATGTCGTGGTCGCGGCCGGCCCCTGGACGGGCCAGATGTGGTCCATGCTGGACCAACCCAAGACCATTTCGATCAAGGGCCGCGACGGCGTGGTCCATGATGGCATCAACATGTGGACCTACTGGTGCCTGGAGGAGGGGACGCTGGGCGTCGATCCCGCCTATGGACTGATGGCTGACGGGCGCATGTCGCCGGTGATCCATGTCGACACGGACGCACCGCTCTATTCCGACGTCGACGGCTCGCTCATCACCGACAAGCTGTGGGGCATCTACTACAAGCCGGACTTCAACTTCGCCGGCATCCAGGGGGGTGCCATGCCCTATCCGGTGAAGCGCGACCCGGACGCGGTGCGGGTGGATCCCTATGGCCCGGAAAGCCCGGAATTCATCACTGACGACCAGTTCGCCCATATGTGGTGCTCGGCCCTCGCGTTCTGCCAGAAGCGCTACGAGGGCAAGATCGGCCATTGGAAGAAGGAGCCGAGCGGCGGTCTCGGCTGCTTCACGGCCGACAGCTTCCCCGTCTTCGACGTGGTGCGGGAGAACTGCTTCGTCATCGCCGACAGCAACCACGGCTACAAGATGATCGCGGTGGGCAAGCTGGTCGCAGGCGAAATCCTGGGCACGAAAAGCCGCCTGCTGGAGCCGTTCCGCTTCTCCCGCTTTGCCGAGGGCCGGCTCCACCCCGTGTCCAACAGCCCATTCCCGTGGAGTTGAGCAGCAGACCGGAAACTGTAAAGGCGTCAAGCGCGCACATGGCCCGGGCCGCGGGGGCGGCCCCATCGACACGACGAAAAGGGGACCCGCGGATGACCGATCTTGAATCCTATGTGAAGCAGGAAGGCCGGGCCGAGGAGGTCAAGAAGGTCAGGGCCAAGATCAAGGAACTGGGGATCACCTACATCTACTACCAGTTCGTCTCGGTCACCGGCCGCATCGTGGGCAAGGGCGTGCCCGCCGATCATTGGGAAACGGTCGCGGAGAAGGGCTTCCAGCTCGTCTACGGCTCGACCGCCAACCTCTTCACCGACCGGCACAGCCAGTACATCGGCTACGGCCCCGAGGCATCGGAGCTGGTCGGCATCCCGGACCCCGAAACGTTCTGCCAGCTGCCCTGGGACAAGAGGGTCGCCCGCGTCTATTGCACGCTGTTCCGCAATCGCGAGGAGCAGGACAGCCCCGGGGGCTTCCTGACGTCCGACTGCCGCGGCAACCTCAAGCGCATCCACGCGCAGTTCAAGGCCGACCATGACGGCCTGCACCTGCGCCATGGCTGCGAGCCCGAAATGATGTGGCTGAAGAAGGGCGCCGACGGCAAGCCGAATGGCGGCTATTCCAAGCCCTATTGCTACCATATCGACCAGTTCGAAAGCCTGCGCCCCGTCTTCCTGAAGGTGATCGAGTATTCGCAGGCCATGGGCCTGGACATGATCCAGGGCGACCACGAGGACGCACCCGGGCAGCTTGAGCTCAATTTCCAGTTCGACGACTGCGTCCGTACCGCCGACCGTCTGACGACCTATCGCCAGATCTGCGCCCAGGTCGCGCGCGAGTTCGACATCATCGCCTGTTTCATGACCAAGCCGTTCATGGGCGTCTCGGCCAGCGGCTGCCACCACAACCTGTCGCTCTGGCGCGGCGGGAGCGAGTCGATCAACGACCTGCACAACGAGGTGCTGCCCGGCATGCCGGGCGTCTTCACCTATCTCAAGGGGGGCGAGAACACCTTTCTGCCGGTGGCGGGCTCGGGCTCGCCCAAGCCGGGGCCGATCGGCCTGATGTCGATCGGTGGCGTGATCGAGCATCTGGACGGCCTGACCGCCGTCGGCTGCTCGACGGTCAATTCCTATCGTCGCCTGTGGGATGCGGGCTTCTGGGCGCCGGTCTATCGCGACTGGGGCTATCAGAACCGCACGACGGGCTTGCGCGTCTCTGCCCCCGGCCGGTTCGAATATCGCGCCGTCGATTCCATGGTGAACCCGTATTTGATGGCATCGGCCCTGCTGAAGGCGTTCGACGACGGCATCAAGCGCCAGATCGATCCGGGCGAGCCGGAGCAGCGCAACATGTACCAGGCGATCGAGGCCGGAAAGGTCGCCAAGAAGCTGCCCATGAACCTGGGCGAAGCACTGGACCGCCTGAACGAGGACGAAGTCATCAAGCAGGCTTTGCCCGGCGAGATGCTCAAGGTCTTCAACCACTACAAGTACGACGAATGGGAGCGTTTCATGGCGACCGTCACCGATTTCGACATGGATCGCTACCTCGACTACCTGCCGTAACCGGGAGCCTTTGCCGATGTGTGGAATTGCAGGGCTGATCCACCGCGGAAGCAGCGGGGCGATCGGCCAGGAAATGGTCGCGATGCTGCAGTCGCTGAAGCATCGCGGGCCCGACTCGACGGGCTTTGCCCTCTATGGGGCACCACGCGACGACCGCTACGTGCTCCGCTTCAAGGTGGCGGAGCAGGACGAGATGGCAAGGGGCTTCGACATCCGCGCGAAGGTCAAGCAGCGCAAGGTCGACGTCGATGCCCGCCTGGCCGAATTGGGCGCCCAGGTGATCGAGGAGGAGCAGGCGACCGACTATGCCTGGCGGGCGGTCATCGCCTATCCCGGCGACCTGAAGAAGCTGGCCGACTATGTCGAGGACCTGGAGGGGGTCGAGATCCTTTCCGTCGGCCGCGGGCTGGAACTGGTGAAGGACCTGGGCGATGCGAGCGTCGTCGCCAACCAGTACGGGCTGAAGGCGTTCCAGGGCACGCACGGCATCGGCCATACCCGCATGGCGACGGAATCGGATGTCGATATCCGCTCTGCCCATCCCTACTGGGCCTATCCGTTCTCGGACGTGTCGGTCGTCCATAACGGGCAGCTGACCAACTACTGGGGCGGCCGGCGCGGGCTGGAGCGGCGCGGCCACCGCTTCATGTCGAACTGCGATTCCGAGCTGATCGCCGTCTACCTCGCCGACCGCATGGACCGCGGCGACGAGCTGGAGGAGGCGATGCGCCGCTCCATCGACGAGTTGGACGGCGTCTTCACCTACCTGGTGGCGACGGCGGACAAGCTGGGCATGGCCAAGGACACGATGGCGGCCAAGCCCATGGTTCTCTACGAGTCGGACGAGTTCATCGCCCTTGCCTCCGAGGAAGTGGCGATCCGCTCGATCTTCCCCAGCGAGATCGACACGTTCGACCCCTATGACGGGGAGGTGCGCGTATGGCAGAGCTGAAGAAGGATGCCGTCAGCCTGATGGGGCTGCATACCGAGCCGCTGAGCGGCCGGAGCATGACCCAGTTCTTCTCCGCAGGCGAGGAGGAGAACTTCACCTATCCGCTGGCGCCGGACGTCGATTTCAACAAGCGGGCGGAATTCGACGCCGCCGCGATGACGGGGCCAGAGATCAACAACCGCATCCGTGCCCTGATGGCGGACGGCTATGGCACGATCGTCATCCGCAACCCGCTGGCCAAGCATTCGCTGGGCGTCGGCATCCTGTCGCGCCTCCAGCTCTATTTCGAAGGCAGCCTCGGCTATTTCGGCGTCGGCCTGATCGACGGGCCCAATGTCCGCATCAAGGGCCGCGTCGGCTGGTCCTGCGGCGAGAACATGATGTCGGGCACCGTCGTCATCGAGAAGAACGCCGGCTCCACCTTCGGGGCTGCGATCCGCGGCGGCGACCTGGTGTGCAAGGGCGACGTCGGCAGCCGCACAGGGATCGACCAGAAGGGCGGCACGATCATCGTCGGCGGCCGCACCGGCGCCTTTACCGGCTTCATGATGCAGCGCGGCCGCATGGTGATCCTGGGCGACGCCGGCAAGAACCTGGGCGATTCGATGTACGACGGCACGATCTATGTCGGCGGCCGGATCGAGAGCCTGGGCGTCGATGCGGTCGAGGCGGAACTGACCGAACTCGACATCGCCTGGCTAACCCGCAAGCTGCGCCAGTACGAGATGCTGCCCCCCGGCGGCGTTGCCCACATGAAGAAGATCGTCGCGGGCAAGCAGCTCTGGAACTACGACAACCTCGAGCCATCGGAGAAGAAGCTGGTGCTCTAGCGCCGCCGGACCTGCCTCTTGCCCGTCCTCATCCTGAGGTGCGGAGCGAAGCGGAGCCTCGAAGGATGGGCAGCCGGAGCGCCGGTGGCTCATCCTTCGAGGGCCCTTCGGGCCACCTCAGGATGAGGACGGAATAGGGCAGGGGAACACCGCCCAGCCCGCTCCTTCTGCCCGTTCCAAGGATCCGACCATGGCCCTCATCGACGACGACATTCCAGCCCCCCGCGCCCGGACCGAGCCGCTGCGCCCGGCGCGCAACAAGACGGTGCTGGGCCAGAACTTCCTGTTCACGCCCAGCGTCATCGACGACATCCATATCAAGGCGGAACTGGGCCGCTACCGCATGCGCGGCATGGCCCTGTTCAAGAAGATCCCAAGCTGGGACGACCTGACCTTCATGCCCGGCACGCTGACCCGCTTCGTGATCGAGGGCTATCGCGAGAAGTGCCTGACCAAGACGGTGATCGGGCCGCGGGCCAAGCGGCCGATCGAGCTCGACATCCCCGTCTACATCACGGGCATGAGCTTTGGCGCCCTGTCCTATGAGGCGAAGGTGGCGCTGGCCCGCGGGGCGACGATGGCGGGCTCCGCCACCTGCTCGGGCGAAGGCGGCATGATCCCGGACGAGCGGCGCTACTCGTCCAAGTGGTTCTATCAGTGCATCCAGTCGCGCTACGGCTTCAACCCGCATCACCTGCAGCTGGCCGATGCCTGCGAGATCTTCATCGGCCAGGGCTGCAAGGTGGGCCTGGGCGGCCACCTGATGGGGCAGAAGGTGACGGACCAGGTGGCGGAGATGCGCTCCCTGCCCGCCGGCATCGACCAGCGTTCGCCGGCGCGCCACCCCGACTGGCTGGGCCCCGACGACCTGGCGCTCAAGATCCAGGAACTGCGCGAGGCGACCGACGGGCAGATCCCGATCCAGCTGAAGCTGGGTGCCGCGCGCGTCTATGACGACGTCCGCATGGCCGCCAAGTGCGACCCCGATTCCATCTATATCGACGGCATGGAAGGCTCGACCGGCGCCGGTCCCCACATCGCGACGGAGGAGACGGGCATTCCCGGGATCGCCGCGATCCGCCAGGCCAGGAAGGCGCTGGACGACGTGGGCAAGTCGGGTGAGATCACGCTGATCTATGCCGGCGGCATCCGCAACGGGGCGGATCTGGCCAAGGCGCTGGCCTTGGGCGCCGACGCGGTCGCCATCGGCACAGCGGCCATGGTGGCGCTCAACTGCAACAAGGATATCCCGGAGGCCGACTTCCTGGACGAGGTGGGGGTCGAGGCCGGCTATTGCTACCATTGCCACACCGGCCGCTGCCCGGTGGGTGTCGCGACGCAGGACCCGATCCTGCGCAAGAGGCTGAACCCGGACGAGGCGGCGGAGCGCGTCTACAACTTCCTCCACACGCTCGCCATGGAATGCCAGATGATGGCGCGCGCCTGCGGCAAGACCAATGTCCACAGTCTGGAGCCCGAGGATCTGGCGGCGCTCACCATGGAGGCGTCGGCCCTTGCCCAGGTGCCGCTGGCCGGCAGCCAGCACACGGTCGGTCGGCCCGACATGACCCGCTACTAGGAGGTCCCGGCGATGACCAGCGACGCGACCGACATCGACAAGTACCTGAAGGGCGACGGCCTGGACCAGGAGCGCGAGAAGGAGATCGGCCAGCACATCGGCTATCGCTACGACGTCAACCTGCTGCCCGACTACGCGCGGCTGACGCCGTTCCTGAAGAAGTACCTGGAGGTGATGGGCTGGGACGACCTCAACTGGCTTGAGGACATCCACATGGGGTACGAGGAGGGCCGGGCCGCCGTCTTCGACCGCAACATCAACGGCTGGGTCACGGTGCCGCCAGAGATGGCGCTGCCCGACAACCAGCAGGACCGCGACATGATCGCCCGCGAACTGCTGGTGAAGTTCCAGATGTCCAGGCGCCACCCCCTGGTCGCGCTGAAAAAAACCTATGGCAAGGTGTGAGTGCTGATTGAAAGGACACGCGTTCAGTCCCGAACGCGTGTCCCCCCGTCCCATGTTTCCAGCAGGACGCCGTCATAAAGGTCCGCCATCGAAAGCGGTGCGGCGCTGCGCAGCGACAGGACTGCATCGCCGATCCAGGCCCGCGCCTGCCACTGCGCACCGTCGCGTTGCCACAGGTCGATGCGGCGCGCCGTCGTCCAGACAAACAGGATGTCCTCGACCGACGGAATGTCCTGATACTGCGACAACTTCTGAAAGAGGTCCGTTTCCTGGGTTGAAGACGACAGGACCTCGGCCAGAAGGGATGGCGCTTCGGCGTATCGGCTGCCGCTGCGCAGCGGTTCGCAGGTCAAGACGACATCAGGCAGGAAGAACGTGTTCGCGAAACGTGGCGAAAGCACGCCGCGATTCGGAATGGCGCGGCAGGGCGGCCGAATGCCCGCGTTGAGCGCGGTTGCCAGCCGCACGATCAGCCAATCGTGAGCCTCCAGGGCGGGCGCCATGGCAACGGGAACGCCTTGGATCAGCTCATAGCGCAGGTCGGTGCCCTCATCCCAGGTCAGGAATTCGGCGAGCGTCATCCGCTTGCGAGCATGCTCGGTCATGGCTCAGGAGTTTCCCCCGCTTCCGTCAGGCCCGCAAGCATGGGGCCGCGGGTCAGGATGCGGCCGCTGGCGACGAGGGCGGCGAGTTCGGACCGGACGCGCGCCGCGACCGCCTTGGTCGCCGGGCTTTGGGGCCGGCCACGGGCCCAGGCGAGCGCACGCAGGGAGCCCATGTTGGCGATCTCGCTCGCCGCCAGGGCGCCTGAGCCGTAGTCGGGCTCAAGCGCGGAGTGTGGCAGGACCGCATGGCCCAGGCCGGCGCGGACCATCGCCTTCAGGCTGTCGGGCGTGTCGACCTCGATCGTGCCGAGCAGGTCGCGGGTCAGGCCGCCATGCCGCGCGAACTCGACCGAGCGGACGATATGCGTGCCGCCCAAGCGGTCCAGCGTGATGGTCGGCTGTCGCAGCAGCGGGCTGTCCGGCGGGCCGATCGCGAACATCCGCTCCCGGAACAACGGGACCCAGGCGACGGCGTCGCTGTCCGGCGGTTCCGACACCAGCGCCAGGTCCAGCGTGCCCGCTGCCAGGCGATCCAGCGCCTCCGCGGTCAGGGCGCCGGTCAGGCGCAGCCGCAGGCGGGGATGGTCGCGCGCCAACCCTTGCGCCAGCGGCGCGAACAACACGCCCGCCAGCGACCCCGGCGCCGACAGCCGGACCAGGCCGGTCAACTCCCGCGCCTGGGCTGAAACCTCGACCTTCAGCGCGGCGACTTCGCCCAGGATGTAGCGGCCCTTCTCCAGGAGAAGGGAACCGGCCGCGCTGGTCGTGACACCGCGCACGCCCCGCTCCAGCAGGATGGCGCCCAGTTCCGCCTCCAGCGCCAGGACGTGCCGGCTGAGCGCCGACTGGGCGACGTGCAGGTCTGCGGCGGCGCGGCTGAACGAGCCGCGCTCCGCAACCGCCACGAAGTAGCGCAACTGCCGGAGATCCATGGTCGCCATCTTGAATCGAGATCAGTGACATCTCCAAACGGTGTTTGAGGCATCGCAGTCGATCCGCTCCAATGTCCTGCATGCAGGGGAGGGGACGATGACCCAGGGCTATCGAACGGCGGTCTTCATCGTGGGCGCGGGGCCGGTGGGCATGGCCATGGCGTTGCTGCTGGAGCGCTTCGGCATCGACTGCGTGGCGGTCGAGAAGAGCCCCGGCACGACCGATCACCCCAAGTCGCGCGGCTGCTGGGTGCGGACGATGGAGCTGTTCCGCCAATGGGGCGTGGAGCAGGCGATCCGTGCGCGCGGCTTGCCGGACGGCACCGACGTCTTTGCCTTTGTCGAGTCGCTGGCGGGGGAGGAATACGGGCGCACCCGGCCGGAGCCTGACCTGGGCCAGACGCCGGCCTGGAAGAGCCTGGTCGCCCAGGACGCGGTCGAGGAGGAACTGCTGCGCGCGCTTAGTGGTGCCGCCCATGCCCGCGTCCTGTTCGGGACCGAGTTCCTGGCCCTGGCGGAGACCGACGACGGCGTCACGGTGCGGACCCGCGATGCGGCAGGGCAGGAGGCAAGCTGGACCTGCGCCTATGTCGTGGCGGCCGATGGTGCACCCAGCCCGACGCGGCGCGCCGCGGGGATCGAGATGGTGGGGCCTGCAACGCTGGCGGTCATGGCCAACGAATACTGGCGCGGCGACCTGTCTCGCTTCCCCCTGGCACGGGAGGCAGCGGGTTTCTTCATCATGCCGAAGGGTGGGGGGCCGCCCAGCACGATCCTGAACACCAACGGCATCGACCGCTGGCTCACCATCTCGCGCATCGGGGCGGAGCGGGACGAGCGGCCCGCTCCCTGGTCGGACGCCGAGGTGGTGGAGATCGTCCGGGGCCAGGTCGGCGTCCCTGACCTGGGGGTGGAAATCCTGAACCGCTCCACTTGGCGGGTCAGCATGCAGGTCGCAGCCAGCTTCCGGAAGGGGCGGGTCCTGCTGGTGGGGGATGCGGCGCACCGCTTTCCGCCGACTGGCGGCTTCGGCCTCAATTCCGGTGTCCAGGACGCGCACAACCTGGCCTGGAAGCTGGCCTTCGTGCTCAAGGGCCTGGCCGCACCCCGCCTGCTCGACACCTATGATGTCGAGCGGCGGCCGGTGGCGCAGTCCAACGCGGCCTTCAGCTTCGGCAATTCGGGCCGCTTTCCCCTGGTGGCGGAGGCGATCGCCAGCGGCAATCCCGACCAGATCGCCTTCCGCATCAACGACGTCGACAACCACCTGCACTCGATCGGCCAGGCGCTGGGCTTCTGGTACGAGGCGGGCGCCGTGATCCCCGACGGCACGGTCGCCAAGGGGTTGAACTCGCGGCTCTACGTGCCCAGCGACCGGCCGGGCAGCCGCTTCCCCCATGTCTGGCTGGACCTGGCGCGCAAGCGCTCGACCCTCGACTGGTTCGACCGCGATTTCACACTGGTGGCCGGGCCGCTGGGCAACGACTGGCTTGAAGCGGGACGTGCCGTGGGGCAGAGCCTGGGCCTGCCCCTGAACCTGCAGACCCTGCCCATGCCGAGCCCCGACCAGGGCTTCCTGATGGGCCTGCGCGGGGCGGTCCTGGTGCGGCCCGATGGCCATGTCGCCTGGCGCATGCCCTGGCTGCCCACCGATCCAGCGCGGGCCCTGGGCCAGGCGCTGGCCAGCCTGCTGAACTGAAGGGGCACGCCATGGAAACCGTGGACGCCAATGGCATCACGATCGCCTTCGATCGCGTCGGCAGCGGCCCGCCCCTGCTGCTGCTGCACGGGGCAGAGGCGGACCGCACGATGTTCGCGGGGCTGGCGAGCCTGCTGGCGCCGCAGCGCACTGTCATCGCCATGGACCAGCGCGATTCGGGCGGCACCCGCAATCCGGAGGCGCCCTATGGTCTGGATGACCTGGCGGACGACTGCGCAGGCCTGGTCGAAGCGCTGCGCCTGGGGCCAGTCGACGTCTTCGGCCAGTCGCTGGGCGGCGTGATCGCGCAAGCCTTCGCCGCGCGCCATCCGGGCCTGGTGCAACGGCTGGTCCTGGGCAGCACGTTCCAGCTGGGCGCCGATCCTGTGGCCGCCAGCGCCGGCGGCGTCCCCCGCCTGCTGACCCTGCGCGCCGGGCTGCCGGGCACGGCACGCGACCTCGCGGGCATGTTCTTCACGGATGCCTATCTTGAGCGCCATCCCGAACGGGCGGCGCTGCTGACGGGCACCACGCGCACGCCGGCGCAGCAGGCACGGCGTGGGACGCTTCTGCTGCGGCCCGTCTCGGCCACGCTGGCGGACGTCCGCGCGCCCACCCTGGTGGTTGCGGGCGCCGTCGACCGGCTGATCCCGCCCGCCCACACGCTGGGGATCGCGGCGGCGATCGCGGGCGCGCAGACGCTGCTCCTGGACGACTTGGGCCACGTCGCGGTGTTGGAGGCGCCCGAGCGCGTGGCGCAGGCGATCCTGGCCTTCCTGACCTCGACGGGCGGGGGTGCCGCGGTCCAGACTGAGGCATGAGCTTCATCGCCGCGAACGGTATTCGCCTCTGGCACGAACGGCGGGGGGTCGGCGCGCCGCTGCTCGTCATTTCCGGCACCAATGGCGACCTGCGGCGCAAGCCCAGCGTGCTGGATGCGCCGATCGCCCGCGCGTTCGACACGCTGGCCTATGACCAGCGCGGTCTGGGGCAGAGCGACAAGCCGGACGGTCCCTATGCGATGGCCGACTATGCCGACGATGCGGCCGCGCTGCTGACGGCGGTGGGCTGGCCACGGGCCCATCTCGTCGGCATCTCGTTCGGGGGCATGGTGGCGCAGGAACTGGCCATCCGCCATCCAGGCCTGATCGACCGGCTGGTCCTGTGCTGCACAGCGCCCGGTGGAGCAGGGGGGGCCTCCTACCCGCTCCACGAGGTGCAGCACATGGATGCGGCGGCGCGAGCCCGGCTGCTCGTGCCGATCATGGATGCGCGGCATGACGCGGCCTGGGCCGCCGCCCATCCCGTGGCGCACGAGGCGCTGCTGACGGCGATTCGCGACGATCCCTTTGCGGGCGAGGAACGGCGCGCCCTGGGCCAGCGCCTGCAGCTGGAGGCGCGCGCCGGGCACGACACATGGGACCGGCTGGGCCGAATCGCGGCGCCGACCCTGATCTGCGCCGGACGCCATGACCGGCAGGCCCCGCCCGAGGTGCAGCACGCCCTGGCCAACCGCATTGCCGGCGCAAGGCTCGACTTCTTCGACGGCGGGCACCTGTTCCTGATGCAGGATCCCGCCGCGTGGCGTGCGATCGCGGCTTTCCTGGCCGATGGCGTGCCCTGATACCGCGCCCGACACACGTTAAGGATGCCTTTCCGCCCAACCTCTTAGGGTATGGTCTTCGCCGAAATATGACACTTGCATCCGGGGGGGAGATGACCTACATGACGCCTCGGACACGGATCGCACGTGCAACAGGCCTTCTGCACTGAGCAACGACGTAACGGGTTCCTTTTTTGGTTCACGGGCGGGCTGACCCCCGCCGTACTTCAAAGGGAAACGATATGTGCTGCTCGAGTACAAACGGGGTCTGAGCCCCCGGCCTGATCGACCCCGCCGCCCCGACCTGCTGGCGCGCCTCTGGCGCAGATGGCATTGCATCGGGGGCTGAGCAGCCGTCCGGCCCCTTCTCGACATCGCCGACCTGACTTTCATCAGGACCTGAACGGAATCGGGTTTCCCCGATTGCCTCCTTGCCTCTCCTCGCTCCCGTGATCCGGGGGAAAGGACAAGTCATGACCGTTGCCCAGTTCGCCGCCTCCGCCGCCCGTTCCGTCGAGTCGGTCGATGCCATCGTTGCCCGCCTGCGTCCCGAAGACCCGGTGATCTGCTTCCGCCCGCGCCTGATCGAGGCGACGGCCCGACGATTCGTCGCAGGATTCCCCGGCCAGGCGCTCTATGCCGTGAAGTCCAACCCCGCTCCGGAAGTCATCACCGCCCTGGTCGCGGGTGGCTTCACCGGCTTCGACGTGGCCTCGATCGAGGAAGTGGCCCTGGTGCGCGGCCTGGCGCCCCATGCCTTCCTGGCGTTCATGAACCCGGTCAAGACTCGCACCGCGATCCGTCGTGCGTACTTCGAGTACGGCGTGCGCGACTTCTCGCTCGACACGATGGACGAGCTGCAGAAGATCCTGGACGAGACGGATGGCGCCACCGACCTGGGCCTGCATGTCCGCCTGGGCCTGCCCAAGGGCAATGCGATCTGCGACCTGTCCGGCAAGTTCGGCGTGCCGCTGGACGAGGCGCCGGAGCTGCTGCGCGCCGTGCGTGCGGTCGCCCACCGCGCCGGCATCTGCTTCCATGTCGGCTCGCAGAACCTGGACCCGCAGGCCTGGACCCGCGCGATCGAGATCGCGGGCGATGTCGCCGCGCGGGCCGGCGTCGTGGTCGACGTGCTGGACGTCGGCGGCGGCTACCCCGTGTCCTACACCGGCTACGAGCCGCCCCCGCTGGAGCGCTTCTTCGAGGCGATCGCCGAGGCGCGCGGCCGCCTGTTCCCCCATGCCGCAGTGTGGGGCGAGCCGGGCCGCGTGATGGTGGGCGCGTCGACCTCGCTCGTCGTGCAGGTCATGCTGCGCCGGGGCGACCGGCTGCACCTGACCGACGGCACCTATGGCAGCCTGGCGGACGGCAACGCGATCCAGCAGATGCAGTTTCCCGTGCGGCTGATCCGGACGGAGGGCGGCACCGCCGCCCCGCTGGCCGAATTCACCCTGTTCGGGCCGACCTGCGATTCGACCGACAAGCTGCACGGCCGCTACCTGATCCCTGCGGATGTGCGTGAGGGCGACTGGCTGGAACTGGGCCAGATCGGCGCCTATGGCCCGTGCCTGCGCACCGGGTTCAACGGCTTTGGCCGCGCGATCCAGGTCGAGGTCGAGGATGCGCCGCTGCTCAGCACGCCCGGCCACCCGGCCCCGGTGGGGGAGACGGCCCAGCCGTTCTTCTTCTTCGGCAGCCTGATGGACCAGGATCTGCTGCGCGTGGTCCTGGCGCGCGAGGTGACGGGGCTGGAGATGGTGCCGGCGACGCTGCACGGCTTCCGCCGCCGCCGCGCGCTGGACGAGGCGTTCCCGATCATCCAGGGCCATCCCGGCGGTCGCGTGGAAGGCATGCTGGTGCACGGCCTGGCCCAGGCCGACATTGCCCGCCTGCGCTTCTATGAGAGCGGCGACTACGAGACCCGGCCGTTCGACGTCGAGGGTCCCCAGGGCCGCGTGCGCGCCCAGGTCTTCGTGGCGACCGGCCGGCTTGAGGATGCGGGCGTGGCCTGGGAGTTCGACGCCTGGGTGCAGGAGGAAAAGCCGCTGGGCCTGCTGCTGGCCGGCATGCTGATGGACCTGTTCGGCAAGGCGAGCTTTGCCGAGATCGAGGCGGCATGGCCCGCGATCAAGGCACGGGCGGCTGTTGCTCTCGCTGAGTCCGCAGAAAGCGGGTCAGTTCGTCGACTGGCAGCGGCCGGCTGAACAGGAAGCCCTGGATCTCGTCGCATTCATGCGCGGCGAGGAAGTTCCACTGCTCCTGTGTCTCGACCCCCTCCGCGGTCACGGCCATGTTGAGGCCGTGACCGAGCGAGATCACGCTGCGGGCGATGGTGCCGCCATCGCCCGCAGGACCGATCCGGTCGACAAAGGCCTTGTCGATCTTGATGCGCTGAACGGGAAAGCGCTGCAGGTGGGCCAGGCTTGAAAAGCCGGTCCCGAAATCGTCGATCGAGAAGCTGAGGCCCATGCGGGCCAGGCGCTGAAGGATCTCCACCGCACGATCGACGTCCTGCATGACCGAGCTTTCGGTCAGCTCAAGCTCCAGGTTGCGGGGCTCGAACCCGCTCGAATCCAGTGCGCGCTTCAGGCTGTCCTCAAGGTCGGGATCGCGGAACTGCTGCGGCGACAGGTTCACCGCCAGCTTCAGCGGACCAAAGCCGGCATGGACGACGCTGCGGATTTCCGTGCAGGCGCGCTCCAGCGCCCACAGGCCCAGCGGCACGATCAGGCCAGTGCGCTCCGCGATCGGCACGAAGGTCGCGGGCGAGATGGCGCCACGGTCGGGATGCGTCCAGCGCAGCAGCGCCTCCACCCCGGACACCCGGCGAGTCTTCAGGTCCCATTTCGGCTGGTAGGCGATCTTCAATCCCGTCTCGGCCAGGGCCTGGCGCAGTTCCCGCTCGATCTCGATGCGGATCTGCACCTGTTCATTCATGCCGGGCTCGAACAGCTGGAAGGCCACGCCCGCCTCCCGCGCGCGTGCCAGCGCCAGCTCGGCATTGCGCAGCAGGGCGTCCGGCGCATCCGAGTCGGAGGGATAGAGGCTGGCCCCCGCCCGGGCATTGGTGTGCACCTGCGCGCCGCCGATCGTATAGGGCTCGGCCAGGGCGGTCAGCAGGCGCCCGGCCAGAAGGGCGGCGGCGTCGCCATCGGGATCACGGCTCTGCAGCAGGGCAAAGGTCTCGGATCCCACGCGGGCCAGCGTGGCCGTCTCGCGGCTGAAGCGGCGCAGGCGCTCGGCCGCCTGGAAGATCACCTGGTCGGCGACGCCGCGGCCGAAGCTCTCGACCGTCGCGGCATAGCCCACCATCTCGATCACATGCAGCGCCAGCCGTTCGTTGGTGCGGCGGGCCTGGCGGATGGCCTGGTGCATGCGGTCGTGCAGCAGCGCGCGATTGGCCAGTCCGGTCAGCGGATCCAGGTGGTTGGACAGGCCGACAACGGTCGGGCCACCGGAAGGGGTGGTGCTGGAAGAGGACTCCGAGAGGGCGGGCGCGGTCAGGCGCTGCATCAGCAGCGCCTGCATGTTGTCGACCTTCTCGTGCAGGTGGGCAATCTCCTGCTCGGCCTTGACGTTGATCTCGTACTCGATGTCGGTGCGGACCTTGTCACGCTGGGCGGAGCGGTTCTGGCTCAGCAGGACGATGACCGAGAGGATGATCGCCTCAAGGCTCACCGCCATGGTCAGGAAGCCGAACGGGAAGGGGTCGAAGGCGCGCGCGCCCACGCCTTCGTTCCAGATGATCCACAGGGCGAAGACGACGACGTGCAGCAGCAGGAACTGGATGCTGCCGGAGAACTGTGCGATCCCGTCGATCAGGCGGTCGATGGGCGAGGAGCGCTGCTCCAGCGTCTCGTTGGCGTTGCGCGACGCGGTGCGGCGCAGGCGCAGGTTGGTCTCGCGAATCCGGTTGCTCAGCGTCGCCAGCAGGTCGATGCCGGCCTCCGGCTTGGCCTTCAGGAAGGCGATCAGGTGTTCGCGGTCCAGCGCGCACAGGGTGGCATCCTCCACCACCAGGGCATCGGCCGTGCGGGGGCCTGCGTCGAACAGGCTCAACTCGCCAAAGACCTGCCCCTCGCGCGCGGTTTCCAGCAGGATCCGCTGGCCCAGGTGGTCGCGCACCGACAGTTCGACCGCGCCGTGCGTCACCACGAACATGCGGCCGCCCGGCTCGCCGAAGCGGAACACCAGCGTTCCGGCGGGCATGTTCAACTCTTCCGCCAGGCTGGCAAGCTCCGTGCGCTCAGCTTCGTCCAGGCGCTCGAACAGCGGCACCCTGGCGAGCAAGGCTGGATTGGCGCTCACGTATTTCCCCCGCTTCGCCGTGTCCGCGGCGCGGCCTTCCCGTGCGCTGAACTGTACCGCGTTTGTGGCGCGTTCCTTCTGTCATATCGAGGCCGTATCGTGCAGGCGAAAGTTCGTGGGAGCGCAGGATGAGCGAAATTCTCGATCGGGCCCGTCAGGCGGCCGAAGCGCGGCGGGAGCGCCAGCGCCGGCTGCTCGACCTGCTGCGGCAGGTCGAGAGCCGCATGGCGCGCGAGGGGGAGGCCCGCCGCGCGCTGGAGGCCAGTGTCGCCAGCCTGAGCTTCGAGCGGGACGAGGTGCAGGCCGCCCTGGCCCAGGCGGCGGACGAGCGCGACGCGGCGCGGGCCGACCTGGCAAGGGCTGTCGCCGAGCGGGACGCCGCGCGCGCTGAGGCGGCCGCCCTGCACGAGACGATCGCCCGGCTGGAGGCATCCCTTGGCGAACTGGTCGACCTGATCGAGGACGACGCCCAGGCCGGCGACCCCATCGTGACGCTGGAGGCCTTGCTGCGCGGCGACGTTCCCGCCGGCCTGGGCCACAATTCGCAGGGCGGCGGCGGCAGCGCCGTCGAGCTCGATGCGCCTGCGCCAACCGAGGTCAGCGAGGATGGCCAGGTCTTCTCCGACGCTTCCCTTGTCCAGTTCGAGGTGGAGGACGAGCTTGCCCCAGCGGCAGGCCATGACGGCCCACAAGCCGATGACGCCCGCGGTGACGATCAGGCGACCGATGTCGACGCAGCGGAGCCGGACGCAGTCCGCCCCCCGCCGCTGGACGCCGATGCGGAGCGCCGCCTGCGGGTGCTGGAGGACTTCCTGGAGCAGGGGCTTGTGACGCTGGAGGAGTACGAGCGCCGGCGCCGCGAGCTGACGCGCACCGCACAGACCTTCTGAGACAGACCATCCTGGTCAGGGCTTAACCATCCGGAAAGGGGTGGGGCGGAGCATGGCGGGATGCGCACTCTCCCGGCCAAGCGGCTCCTGGTCTTCCTGATGCTGGCGGCGCCGCCTGTGCCGGCCCTTGCGCAGGGCGAGGTGCCGGCCTGCAGCGCGGCCAACCAGGGCGCGCAGATGTGCCAGATGGGGCAGGTCTGCACCTGCCGCTGGCGCGGCGGCGCGATGTTCCGCGGGCCGGAGGGGTTTGCCTGGGACTGCTCCCTGCTGGGTGGGCAGTGCGGCCCGGCGGTCGATGCCCATGGCGTTCCGGCCGATCTCCAGCCCTATGCCGACCCCTATGCGAACGGGGGCCTGCGCCCCTTGTCGGGACCCGAGATCGTCATCATCCAGGAGCGTCTCAATGCGGCCGGCTACCCTGTCGGGCGGCCGGACGGCGTTGTGGGCGAGCGGACGCGCGCAGCCATTCGCGACTTCCAGGCCGACAACGGGCTGGAGCCCGACGGCGTGCCCAGCACGGCGCTGCTGGAACGGCTGCCCTGACACCTATCCTCTGACGCGGATCGGGCCTGTGCCTGCGGCGCGGTCAGTGGGAGGTGCCGGTCGCCTCTTCCGGTTCGAGCGCCTGGAGCTGCAGCAGGCGCTCCGCCAGTTCGGTCGTCCGACGCTGCCGCTCGCCGTCGCTCAGCGTGTCGTCGTCGGCGACCTGGCGCTGCCGCCTGAACAGCTCGATCTGCTGCAAGGGCAGCAGGATCGTGTCCGTGGCCAGCGCGAACTGGCCTGTGCCAATGGCCGTCAGCACCGTGCGGGCATCGCTCACCTGCTCCGGCTGGCCGGCACGGCCGAAGGTGAAGACCGCGTGGAACAGGGCGTTGCGCCGGGCGGGATCCAGGTCGGTGCGCCAGACCAGGACATCGGGGGGCAGGGCCGGGCCCTGCCACAGCACCCGCAGGGCGGTCCCGTCGACCGGATTGGCGGCCACGAAGCTGCGCAGGGTGCCGTCGGTCGCCAGCGCCAGGTCGACCTTGTCCGCCGCCAGGTCGTCCAGGTTGCGGGAGGCGCGATTGCCTTCCGCCGAGCGGAAGCAGGTCCGTGGGGCCACCTGGTTGCGGGCGAACAGGAAGTAGCCGGGGACTGTCGTCATCAGCGGGTTGTCGCCCGTGCCCATGGCGATGCGCAGGGACTTGTCGCAGCGCAGGGCATCCGCCAGCGTCGCCGGCCCGTCCTTGCCCGTGACCAGGAGGCTGCGCGTATCCTCCGCCCGTGACAGCGGGGTCGTCGCGGCAAAGACCGCAGCACCGGCGCGTGCCACCGCATCGCTCGCCACGGCGGCGGGCAGGACCGCCACGTCGACGCGGTCGAAGCGGATCGCCTCCAGCACCGCATCGGCGCTGGCGAAGGTGGCCTCCTCCAACGCTGGTGCGCCGCGCGTCGCCAGGCCATCGAGCAAGGGCCGCCAGGCCGGACCGCCCGCATCCGGCGCGGCGATCCGGCCAAAGCGCAGGGTCCCTGGATCCTGGGCCAGGGGCGCTGCGTCGGTGGTCGCCGAGGGTTGCACCGGCGCCTGGGCGCCAACCGGGGCCGCCGCGCAGAGGCTGACCAGCGCGGCCAGCGTCATCGCGCGGACAGCCCCGCATGCCGGGCGGCGGCGCGCCCGCGTGACCAGTCTGGCGTTCATGTCGGAATCGAGGCTTCTGCCGTCCGCTGCCGCTGTGGCGTGTCGTTCTGTCCCTGCCTGTATCCTAGCACGCGGGCGCCAGTTGCAGCAGCCCCGCGTACCCTGCCCGGATGACCGGATCGGCGCACCTAGAACTGCCGGGCGTGGGCCAGGCCGCCCAGCCTGCTGGTAATGGCAAAGAAGCCATCGACCATCTCCTGGATGATCTGTGCCGCGGGCTTCACCTCCCGGATCAGGGCCGCCGACTGCCCGGCCAGACCGATGCTGGCCTCCATGTCGCCACCGAAGTACAGCTCCTTCACCCTGGCCAGCGTGTCTGGCGGCATCAGGCCAGCCTCGGCAATGGCCCGGCTGTTCTGCGTCTTGAGCGCGCGCACGCAGGGCGAGGCCTTCTTGTTGAGCACCACGGTGTCGGTGTCGCCGGCATCCAGGATCGCCTGCTTGTAGTTCTGGTGCACCGGGCTTTCGGCGGCCGAGACGAAGCGCGTCCCCAACTGAACCCCCTCCGCCCCCAGGGCAAAGGCGGCGGCCATGCCGCGTCCGTCGGCGATGCCGCCCGCGGCGATCATCGGGATGTCGACCTGGTCGCGGATCGCCTGGAGCAGGACCAGGGTCGAGACCTCCTCAGGGTTCTTGAAGCCGCCGCCCTCGGCACCCTCCACCACCAGGCCGTCCACCCCGGATTCGGCGGCCTTCAGCGCTGCCTTGACCGTGGGGACCGCGTGATAGACGACGATGCCCGCCTGCTTCAGCGGACCAATGAACTTGGCGGGGCTTCCGGCCGACGTGGTCACGAACCGCACGCCGCTGTCGATCACGGCATCCACCATGGCGATGTCGCGCAGGAACAGCAGCGGCAGGTTCATGCCGAACGGCGCATCGGTCAGCTCCCGCATGCGGACCAGTTCCGCCTTGATCGCGGCCACGTCGCCCGAACTCGTCTCGATGATGCCCAAGCCGCCGGCACGGGACACCGCACTGGCCAGCTGGGCGCGGGCGATGTAGCCCATGGGCGCCTGGACGATCGGGTAGCGGGCGTCGGTGTGCTGCAGGACGCGGTTCATGGCTGTGCCGTTGTGTCATGTTGCGTGGGCTTGAGGGGCTTGTTAACACTGCTCCCGCAGGCTTTGCTAGCTCGGGGCCGTCGCTGCCTGTGCCATCGGTGCTTGCGCCGTCAGGGCTGGTGCGGCGGGTGTTCTTGCGGGCCATCCGGATTGCTTAACTCATCCAAGGCCCCATGGACGTCATAGAACTCATCCGGGAATATGGCACCGTCTTCTATGTGATCGTCTTCGTCTGGACGTTCCTGGAAGGCGAAACCTTCGTCATCATCGCTGGACTGGCCGCGAAGCAGGAGTTGATCCGGCTGGACTTGCTGATCGCCATTGCGGCGATGGGCTCGTTCTGTGGCGACCAGCTCTATTTCTTCATCGGACGGCGCTACGGGCACCGCCTGCTTAACCGGTTTCCCAGGATCAAGCCAGGCGTGAACCAGGCGCTCAGCCTGCTGCATCGCTACAGCACCTGGTTCATCCTGGGCTATCGCTACATGTATGGCGTGCGCAACTTCGCCTCGATCGCCATGGGCATGAGCGAAGTCACCTGGCGCAAGTTCGTCATCCTGAACTTCATTTCGGCATGGGTGTGGGCGACCACGTTTGCCGGCGGCGGCTACCTGATCGGGGCGGCATTGGAGCGCCTGCTGGGCGATGTCAACAACGCCGTGCTCATCGGCATGGGCTTTGGCCTGATCCTGTTCCTCAGCTTCATGTTCCACGCGCACAAGAAGCATCAGGCCCAGCAGAAGGCCGAGGCTGCGGCCGCTGCCGCCGCCGCAAACGATATCAGTGCGGCCCCGCCGCCGCCGCGGGCCCTGCCATGAGCCATGATGGACACGCCATTGACGGCACCGTCGTCCGCCGCCGCATCTACCTGATGCGCCATGCGGAAGCGGCCTATGTCGACGAAAGCGGCCGCCGCGCGCTCGACTCCCGTGCCGTCCCGCTGACCGCCAGGGGGCGCGATCAGGCTGCCGCGGCCCACGACCTGCTGCGCGACGTGACCTTTGACCGCGCTTGGTGCTCCGGCCTGCCCCGGACGCGGGAGACCGCCGGCATCGTCCTGGGTGGGCGCAGCCTGGCCCTGGAGGTCGAGCCGGAGCTTGAGGAACTGAAGGCAGGTTCCTTCGGCGCCATCGCGCAGGAGCAGTTTGCCGAGGAGTTCCGCCACGGCCTGCTGCGCGCCCATGACGACGAGGCGCGCTTCCTGGGCGGCGAGCGCTTCGTCGATTTCGAGGCGCGCGTGGTGCCGGCCTTCAACCGCCTGCTGCTGACGCCGGGCTGGAGCACGCTGCTTCTGGTCGCCCATGGCGGCGTCAACCGCATGGTGCTGGGCTGGGCCACAGGCGGCAATCGCCAGGCGTTCGGCGCCTTCGAGCAGGACAGCGGCTGCGTCAACGTGCTGGACATCGACATCGACCTCAGCCGGGGCAGTGTCGAGCGGCGGCTGATCCGCCTGGTCAACCTGACGCCCTATAATTTGACCAAGGCCGGGCTGCTGCTGACCACGATGGAAGCCCTTCTGCACGAACTCGAGTCCGCCAAGGGCTGAGGCCTCAGCCCCTGGTGTCGGCTGTCTCCCCAGGCCGGGGCAGCAGGCCATAGAGCAGCAGGTCTGCGTGGGTCTGGGCATAGGCCTCGATGTCGAGGTCCTGGCTGCCGCCGAACAGCATGAGCCACATCAATGCGGCCAGGGCCGGCCCGTTGATGATCTGGGGAAAGCGGTCCAGCGCCGTCTGGCGGAACTCACCCCGCGCCATGCCCCGCCAGACGATCAGGCGGGCGATGTTGGCGGAGCGGCTGACCACTTCGCGGTGATAGATCTCGGTCAGTTCTGGAAAGCGCGCGCCTTCCGAAATCAACAGGCGCAACATCTCCCGCTCGCGCTCCTGCGTAACAAGGCGGATATAGGTCTGGCGCAGGTGTTCGCGCAGCAGGTCGACGGTCGAGCCCTGGAAGCCGGCGATCGCCTGCTCCGCCTCCTGGAACAGGGGCTGCACATGATGGCTGACGACCGCGTTGAAGACGGCCTGCTTGTTGGCGAAATAGAGGTAGATCGTGCCCTTGGTGATGCCGGCACGGCGGGCAATGCTCTCGAGCGAGGCGCTGCCATAGCCGCGCTCGATGAATTCGTCGAGTGCGGCGTCGACGATTTCGGCCGGCCGCTGGGCCTTGCGCCGCTGGCGCACGACCGTGCCCGCCTGACCGGCGGGCCCGCGCGACTGAGTTTTTGTCACAGCCTGGTCCATTGACACCCCTGACGCAGTGCAACACATATGCTGACGTTTCCGTCAGTAAAAAGGCTGATGCGGTGACCAAGACGTACAGCCTGGCCCCATCCGGTTCAACCCTGGCGCGGCCTTTGCCCGCAGCGGCGCGGGGCCGGCGCCTGGGTGTGCTCGGCCTGGTGCTTGCGGGCCTGGTGCTTGCCGCCTGCGACGGCGAACCGCCGCCGGTGGCGCCGCCTGCCGCCGACGCGACGGCTGCGCGCGCGCCAGTGACCGCCGCCGCGACCACAATCGCCCTGGCCGAGGTCAAGTCCCTGCCCATGCGCAGCTCGATTGCCGGGACGGGGTCTGTGGTCGCCTGGGAGGAGTTGCCCATCGCGTCCGAGATCGGCGGCCTGACCCTGGTCGAAGTCCCGGTCGAGGAAGGCCAGGCGGTCAAGGCCGGCGACGTCCTGGCCCGCCTGAACGATCGCGTGCTGCGGGCCCAGACGGCGCAGCAGGCCGCCCAGATCAACGAGGCCAAGGCCATGCTGGCCGAGGCGCAGTCCAATCTGTCGCGTGGCCAGGAACTGCGTCGGCGCGAGGTGGTCAGTGCCCAGAGCCTGGAGCAGCGCCAGACCAATGCCCAGACCGCGCAGGCCCGCGTCGCCTTGGCCGAGGCAGCGCGCCGGGAGATGGAAGCGCGCCTGAATCAGACCGTGATCCGCGCGCCGACCGACGGCTATGTCTCGCGCCGCATGGCGGTGCTGGGCCGCGTGGTCCAGCCGGGGGAGGAGCTGTTCCGCATCGTCCGGGACGGTGTCCTGGAACTGGATGTGGAGGTGCCGGAGAACGACCTCGCCCGGGTACAGGCGGGCCAGCCCGTCGTCGTCCGCCACGGGTCGGGTGTCGAGGTCGCGGCGACCGTGCGCAGCGTGGAGCCGACGGTCGATGCCAAGACCCGCCTGGGTATCGTCCATGTCCGCCTGCCGGCGGGCCAGCCGTTGAAGATCGGCATGTTCGCGACCGCCGAGATCCGCCTGGCCGACGGCCTTGTCGCGGCCGTGCCGGAGGCGGCGCTGATCTGGCGCGATGGCCGGCCTGGTGTCTACATCGTGGAGGACGGTCGCGCCCGCTTCGTCGATGTCGAGACGGGCGTCCGTCAGGGCGGCATGGTGGAGATCCGCAGCGGCGTCGCCCAGGGCGCGCGTGTCATTGCCACCGGCGCCGGCTTCCTCTCCGATGGTGAGCGGATCACCGTGGCGCCGGACGGCGTGCCCATGGCGGCGGCCCCCGCGGCGCAGCCGCCGGCCGCAACGCCATGAGCGGCGACGGCGGGCCGGCCCGCGGCCCCAGCAGCTTCGCCCAGGCCAATACACTCGCCTCCTGGTCGATCCGCAACCCGATCCCGACCCTGGTGGTGTTCCTGGTCCTGACGGTCGCCGGCCTGGTCGGCTTCATGGGCCTGCGCATCAACAACACGCCCGATATCGAGGTGCCGGTCGTCACCGTGACGATCGCCCAGCCCGGGGCCGCCCCGACCGAGCTGGAATCCCAGGTCACCCGCCTGGTCGAGGATACGGTCGCCGGCCTTGGCAATGTCGACCATGTGAAATCGACCGTGAACGACGGCGTGTCGACCACGGCGATCGAGTTCGAGATCGGCATCGACGTCGATCGCGCGACCAACGACGTGCGCAATGCCGTCTCGCGCATCCGCAGCGACCTGCCCGCCGACGTGCGCGAACCGATCGTGAACCGGGTCGACGTCTCCGGCATGCTGCCGCTGATCAGTTACGCGGTGCGCGCGCCGGACATGGCGCCCGAGGATCTGTCCTGGTTCGTCGATGACACGGTGGCCAAAGCGATGCTGGCCATTCCCGGCGTCGCCAAGGTGGAGCGCGGCGGTGGTGTTTCGCGTGAGATCCGGGTTCGCCTGGATCCCGCGCGCCTGATGGCGCTGGGGATCACGGCGGGCGATGTCTCGAACCAGCTGCGCGCCACCAACATCAACATGCCCGGTGGTCGGGCAACCGTGGGCGACACCGAGCAGTCGATCCGTACGCTGGGCAGCGCTGCCAGCGTCGCCGACCTGGCCGCGACCCGGATCAACCTGCCCGACGGGCGCAGCGCGCGGCTCTCCGACCTGGGCAAGGTCGAGGATTCCTGGGCGGAGCAGCGCCAGCGGGCGCGCTTCGACAACAACGAAGTCGTCTCCTTCGGCGTCTACCGCGCCCAGGGCTCGAACGAAGTCGGCATCTCGGACGAGATCCGCAAGGCGGTCGATGCCTTGCGGGCGCAGCATGGCAATGTGGAGATCCGCGAGATCACCTCGGGCGACCTGTTCGTGCGCGAAAGCTATTTCGCGGCGATCGAGGCGCTGGCCCTGGGCGCGTTGCTGGCGGTCGCCGTGGTCTGGTGGTTCCTGCGCGACGTCCGCGCGACGCTGATTTCCGCGGTCGCCATGCCGCTGTCGCTGATCCCCACCTTCGCGGTGATGGGGGCGTTCGACTATTCGCTGAATATCGTCACGTTGCTCGCGCTGTCGCTGATCGTGGGCATCCTGGTCGACGATGCGATCGTGGAGGTCGAAAACACGGTCCGCCACATGCGCGAGGGCGGCAAGACGGTCTACGAGGCCGCGATCGAGGCGGCGAACGAGATCGGCCTGGCCGTCATCGCGACGACGGCCACGATCATCGCCGTGTTCCTGCCCGTCGGCTTCATGAGCGGGGTAGAGGGGCAGTTCTTCCGCGCCTTCGCGATCAGCGCGTGCTTCGCCGTGTTCTTCTCGCTGGTCGTCGCCCGGATGCTGACGCCGCTGATGGGCGCCTATCTGCTGAAGCCGCCCCGCCACGATCACGAGAAAGAGCCGTTCTGGATGGGCGCCTACATGCGCTCGCTCGGCTGGACCATGCGCCATCGCTGGCTGACCATCGCGGCGGGCATCGGCTTCTTTGTCGGCTCGGTCATGCTGGCGGGCCTGCTGCCGTCGGACTTCGTGCCGGCGTCCGACCGGGGCCGTTCGGTCATGTCGGTCGAACTGCCGCCCGGTGCCACGCTGGACGAGACCGACCGCACGGTGCAGCAGATCACGGCCATCCTGCTGGCCCGGCCCGAGGTGCGCGGCGTCTATGCCTCGATCGGGACGCCGAGTGCCCAGGGCGGCCCGGCCGGCGGCGGTGCCTCGGCCGGGGAGGTGCGCAAGGCGACGCTTGTCGTCAACCTGAAGCCGCCGGGCGAGCGGGACCTGACCCAGCAGCAGTTCGAGCGCGAGGCCGGGCAGGAGCTTCAGGCCCTGCCGGGTGTGCGGATGCGCTTCGGTGCCGATGGCTCTTCCGGCGCGCGGGCCAGCGTCATCCTGGCGTCCGACGATGCGGCGGCGCTGAACCGCGCCGTGACCCAGGTCGTTCAGGAGATGAAGGGCATTCCCGGCCTGGCGAATGTGGCCTCGACTGCCGCCCTGTCGCGGCCCGAACTGCTGATCACGCCGCTGGCGGACAAGGCAGCGGCGCTCGGCGTCTCGGCCAACACGATCTCGCAGGCGGCGCGGATCGCGACCCAGGGCGATGTCGACCAGGCCCTGGCCAAGTTCAACCTGCCCGATCGCCAGATCCCGATCCGCGTGATGCTGGAGGAGCAGGCCCGGGCCGACCTGGACACGATCGCCAACCTGAAGGTGCGCGCCGGCAACGGCCAGGCCGTGCCGCTCAGCGCCGTCGCCAGCTTTGGCTTCGGCAGCGGCCCGGCCCAGATCGACCGCCTGGACCGCCGGCGCAGCGCCACGATCGAGGCGGAGCTGGGCGGCCAGCCCCTGGGCGAGGTGACGGAGCGCATCCACGCGCTGCCCACCATGCGCAACCTGCCGGCCGGCGTGCAGGAAGTCGCCTATGGCACCAACGAGCGGATGGCCAACCTCTTCCGGGGGTTCGCCATCGCCCTCGCCGCGGGCGTGCTGCTCGTCTACACGACGCTGGTCCTGCTGTTCCGTGGGTTCCTGCAGCCCTTGACGATCATGACGGCCCTGCCGCTGTCGCTGGGGGGCGCGCTGGGACTGCTGCTGCTGTCGGGCAAGGCGCTGTCACTTCCGGCGCTGATCGGCATCGTCATGCTGATGGGCATCGCCGCCAAGAACTCGATCCTGCTGGTGGAATACGCGATCATGGCGCGGACCGAGCATGGCCTGGATCGCGCGACCGCGATCCTGGATGCCGCGCGCAAGCGGGCGCGGCCCATCATCATGACGACCGTTGCCATGGGTGCCGGCATGCTGCCCATAGCACTCGGCATCGGCGCCGATACCGAGTTCCGCTCGCCCATGGCGATCGCGGTCATCGGCGGCCTGATCAGCTCGACGATCCTGTGCCTGCTCTATGTGCCGGTGGTCTATACGGTGGTGGACGATATCCAGCGGCCGCTGAACCGGTTCCTGCGCCGGTTCGTGACGCCTAAGGAGACATCGGCACCGCAGCCGCCGGGCGCGCCGGCGGAATAGGCCGGAAGGGCGCTCAGCGCCCCGCCAGGGCCAGCACCTCGGCCGGGGGCTCCGGGACCGTGGCGCCGGGCTGCACCGTCCCGGCGCGATGACCGATCAGGGCGGCGCCGCCCATGGCCGCCATCACCATCATGGCCAGGGCGGGAACGATGCTGAGCTGGTGCGACCGGCTTTCGCGGACCTGGGGATCGGGCATCGCGGACCTCCGTTTCTGACTGGCTGAACACGGCGCGGCCGGATTCGATCCCGATCCTGTCAGTGGAGGTCCTTGCGTTCCGAAAACCAGACCTCGTGTTCTGATTACCGGTCCAAATGCGCGCCGGGCGGCGGTTTCACACCCTGAACGGCGGTAGACGGCGCCATGCGGCTTTCTGGCGCCTGCCCAGTCGGCTTCCGGGTCCTAGGCTTTCCTGACGGGACAGCCTGCGGAGGGGCGGACGTGACGCGGCAGATGCATCTGGTCGGCTACCTGATGGCAGGGCCCAGCTGGCACAACAATGGCAGTTGGCGCCACCCCGAGAGCGACACGGCACGCACCTTCGACCCGGCCCGCTACGAGCATCTGGCCCAGGTGATGGAGCGCGGTTGCTTCGACGGCCTGTTCTTCGTCGACGTCGCCTGCATCTTCGACAACTACGCCGCGACCTTCAAACCGATGGTCCAGTGGGCGGGCCAGATGACGATGATGGACCCGATGCAGTTGCTGGCCACCATGGCGCGGGCGACGAAACACATCGGCCTGGCCGCCACGATGACCACGATGGGGAACTTTCCGTACCAGATCGCCCGCCAGTTCGCGACGCTGGACCATATAAGCGGCGGCCGTTGCGGCTGGAACGTCGTCACCTCGGCCTCTGCCGCGGAAGCGCGCAACTTCGGCCTGACCAGCATGCCCAGCAAGAACGAGCGCTATGACCATGCGGACGAGGTGCTGGAGGCCTGCTACCGGTTGTGGGGCTCGTGGGAACCGGGAGCCGTGCTGCACGATCAGGCGTCGGGCATCTACGCCGACCCCGACAAGGTCCACTATGTGGACTATGAGGGGAAGTACGTGCGCTCACGCGGGCCGCTGACCACGCCGCGCGGACCGCAGGGCCGACCGGTCATCATGCAGGCGGGCTCCTCACCGCGCGGCCGCGCGTTCGCTGGCCGCTGGGCCGAGATGATTTTCACCCACCAGGGCGAACGAAGGGCGGCGCAGGCCTTCTATGCCGACATCAAGGCCCGCGTCGCAGCCCATGGCCGCAAGCCGGAGCATTGCGCGATCCTGCCCGCCATAGACGTGATCGCAGCCGAAACCCGGGCCGAGGCGGAGGACCTGGCGGCGCAGTACGACGCGCTGGTCAATCCCGAACTGGGCGTGGTCGAGATGTCGCTGGTCCTGGGGCAGGACCTGTCGCCCTATCCACTGGACGCGCCGGCCGCGGGGATCGACACCAGCGCCAGCAATGTGCAGGGCGTGGTCGACAACCTGAAGAATGGGGGAGCGTTCGGCGAACTGACCCTGCGCGAGGCGGGGCGCCGCTATGGCGTCAACCAGATGACGCCGCGCATGATCGGTTCACCCACCGAGATCGCCGACCAGCTTCAGGACATGTTCGAGGCGGAATGCTGCGACGGCTTCATGGTCGTGCCGGCAGCCTCGCCCCGGGGCTACGAGGATTTCGTGCGCCTCGTGGTGCCCGAACTTCAGCGCCGCGGCCTGTTCCGCAAGGAATATACCGGCCGCACCTTTTACGAGAACCTGTTCGGCGAACCGGTGCCGGCGTTCTGAGCGTTGGCGTTGGGGCAGGGAGTGCGGAGGCCGCGGCCCCAGCATCCTTCGAGACGCCCTTGCAGGGCTCCTCAGGATGACGCGCGCTGGAAATTGTGCATATAAAACAACAGCGTCATGCTGAGGAGCCGGCCATCAGGCCGGCGTCTCGAAGCATCAGGGGCAACGCCGACGCTCAGCCCTCGAGGTCGATCGAATAGCTTTCGATGACCGTGTTGGCGAGCAGACGGCGGCACATGGCGTCGACCGATTCCCGGGCCTTGGCCGCGTCGGTCTCCGCCAGGTCGAGGACGATCAGCTTGCCCTGGCGGACCTCGCCCACGCCCTCGAAGCCAAGGCCGGCCAGCGCGTTGCCGATCGCCTTGCCCTGGGGGTCGAGGACGCCCGACTTCAGCATGATCCTGACGTTCGCCCTCACTGCATCACCTCCGGCCCCTTCATGTCGCGCGGCCCGCCTTCGGGCAGGATGCCCAGCCGCCGCGCCACTTCGTGATAGGCCTCGGCAGCGCCGCCCATGTCGCGGCGGAAGCGGTCCTTGTCCAGCTTCTCGTTCGTGCGGATGTCCCACAGCCGGCAATTGTCCGGGCTGATCTCGTCCGCCAGCACGATGCGCATGTCATCGTTCTGGTACAGGCGGCCGAACTCGACCTTGAAGTCGATCAGGCGGATGCCGATGCCCAGGAACAGCCCCGTCAGGAAGTCGTTGATCCGCAGCGTCAGCGCGATGATGTCGTCGATTTCCTGCGCGGTCGCCCAGCCGAATGCCGTGATGTGCTCCTCGCTCACCATGGGATCGTTCAGCTCGTCCGACTTGTAGAAGAACTCGATGATCGAGCGGGGCAGGTTGGTCCCCTCCGCGATGCCGAGGCGCGTGGACAGCGAGCCCGCCGCCACGTTGCGCACCACGACCTCGATCGGCACGATCTCCACTTCCTTGATCAGCTGCTCGCGCATGTTCAGGCGACGCAGGAAGTGCGTGGGCACCCCGATGTCGCCCAGCAGCGTCATGATGTATTCGGAGATGCGGTTGTTGATGACACCCTTGCCGGTGATCACGCCCTTCTTCTGGTTGTTGAAGGCGGTGGCATCGTCCTTGAAGTACTGGACCAGGGTGCCAGGCTCCGGCCCCTCGTACAGGACCTTGGCCTTGCCCTCATAGACCTGCTTCCGGCGGCTCATGAGCGCGTATCCTCCGGCACCAATGAAAAAGGCGCGGGGTCGGTGGCCGAGCCCGCGCGCGAGAGGCAGGACCATAGCGAAGTCGGGTCCGGCAGACAACCGGACCAGGCCGCCGCCCGCGCGACCCTGACCTGCGCGGGGCGGGGCGTCAGGTTTCGCCGTCGACGATGCGGCGCAGCGCGTCGAGGTAGAGGCCGTCGCGCGACCAGTGGCGCATCACGGTGCGCGCCGCGGGCGAGGTCAGGCGGTCATAGAAGGCGGAGATCGCTTCCACCTCGGCGTCGGTGACCGGGCTGGACGAATTGCGGGCCTTGCGCGTCAGCTTGAACAGCGACAGGAACAGCGGCCCCTCGACATAGAGCGCGCGGCAGGCAACGGCCAGGCCTTCCCCGCCCGGCTCATAGAGGATGCGGCGGGCCAGCAGGACGCGCACGCCCAGCAGGCGGGCAAAGCCTTCCTCGAACAGCGGCACCTCCCCCCGGGCCAGCGCCTTGTAGAGAAAGGCGACATCGAGGTCGCCCGCATTGTGCAGCTTCTCGACCAGGCGCTCGACCGGGCTTGGCCGGTTGCGCGCAAGGTCCGCCCCCCAGACGACCTCGGCCGCCGTCTCCGAGATGACGTCGTCCAGTTCCTGGGCGTCCAGCTTGAAGTGGGTGACGATGAACTTGCGCAGGGCCGCCGATACCCAGGCGCACATCTTGCGGGCCATCGCCGCCGGCAGTTCGGGGCGGTGGACCAGGGGATTCTGGAAACGGTCGACACGCTCGGACTGCTCGACCAGATAGGCCAGGGTGTCCTGAGTGATGCGTGCGTCCGGATTGTCCAGCAGGGCGACGATCACATCCTCGTCGCCGGTATCGACCAGGGCCTGGGACACGTCCTCGGACAGGTCCTTGCGCATCGCGATGGTCAACTGATGCTGGTAGGTGCGCTGCTGCACGATCTCGATCAGATCGGCGTCCTTCAGCACCTTGCTTTCCAGCAGGATCGGATGCGCCACCTCGATCCTGTCGTTCGCCAGCAGGACGATCAATTCGTGCGGCGCGTCGATGCTGTTCGCCAGCTTTTCCGCCAGGCGGACGCGGACGGCCATTTCGACATCGTGACTGAGCTGGCGCAGGATGTCGTGCATCAGGACCCGCTCGCGCTGGTTCAGCGTCTTGTGCTCCTCTTCGAAGAGCTCCGACACCAGCGTGAACAACTCCCGACGCCCCGCCTGATTCTTGCGCCGCGCAAGCAGCAGCAGGTCTTCTGCCGACCGCTCCTTGCTTCGGTGAGAGGCGATGGTTTCCATGCCCCATAGAAGGCGGGAAACGGACTTAAGGGCCAGTTAACAGGTGCGCTTGCGATGCACAATTCCCGGTATCTGGCATCGATGGCTCCATGCACCCGCTGCGCGCGTAGCCCTTGACCACGCGGTCCGCCGATCGCAAGCCTGTGCGGGGGAGGATCGCAATGACCAACGCGACCGCGCAAGGCAGCTACATCCTGGCCATCGACCAGGGCACGACCAGCACGCGCGCCGTGCTCTATGACGCGGGCCTTCAGCCTCTGGGCGAGGTGCGGCGCGACCTCACGCAGTCCTATCCCGCAGATGGCTGGGTCGAGCACGACGCGGACGAGATCTGGCAGGCGAGCCTCTTCGTCGTGCGCAGCCTCATCGCCCGCTTCGGCGTGGACCCTGCCGCGATCGCCGCGATCGGGATCACCAACCAGCGTGAGACGACCGTGCTGTGGGACCGCGCCACCGGTCGTCCCGTGGCGCCCGCCATCGTCTGGCAGGACCGCCGCACCGCCGCCCTGTGCGAGCGGCTGCGGGGGCAGGGGGCAGGCCCCCTGGTCGCGGAGCGCACCGGCCTGGTGATCGACCCCTATTTCTCTGGCACCAAGATCGCCTGGCTGCTGGACCATGTGGACGGCGCGCGGGACGCGGCGGCGCGCGGCGCGCTGGCCTTCGGTACGATCGATTCCTTCCTGCTGTGGCGCCTGACGGGCGGCCGGGTCCATGCGACCGACGCGACCAATGCGTCGCGCACCTTGCTCTTCGACGTCCGCCGGCAGGCCTGGGATCCCGAGCTTCTCCACCTGCTGGACGTGCCGGCCGGCCTCCTGCCCCAGGTCAGGGATACGGTCGGGGACTTCGGTGCCTGCGATCCCGCTCTGTTCGGTGCCGCCATTCCGATCCGCGCCCTGGCTGGCGACCAGCAGGCGGCGGCGTTCGGCCAGGCATGCCTGGCGCCCGGCCGGATCAAGGCGACCTATGGCACCGGCTGCTTCGTCGTCGCCAATACCGGCGAGACGCTGGTGCGGTCAGCGCACCAGCTGCTGGGCACCGTCGCCTGGCGGATCGCAGGGCAGCCAGCCTATGCGCTCGAAGGCTCGATCTTCGTGGCAGGTGCCGCCGTGCAATGGCTGCGCGACGGGTTGAAGCTGTTCCCGGCCTCACCCGATATCGAAGGCTTGGCGGCCCAGGCCAATCCCCAGTCCCAGGTCGTCCTGGTGCCGGCCTTCACCGGCCTTGGCGCGCCCTACTGGAACGCGGGAGCCCGGGGGGCGATGTTCGGGCTGACGCGGGACACCGGCGTACCCGAACTGGCGCGCGCCACGCTGGAGGCCAATGCCTTCCAGACCTGGGACCTGATCGAGGCCTTTGCCGCGGACCTGGCCGCCCATGGCCTGCCGATGCCGGACACGCTCCGTGTCGACGGCGGGATGGTGGCCAACGGACTGGCCATGCAGATCCTGGCGGACCTGACGGGCCTGGTGATCGAGCGCCCCCGCGTGACCGAGACGACTGCCTTTGGCGCCGCCGCCATGGCCGGGCTGGGGGCTGGCCTGTTCGACACAACGGACGCGGTGGCCGCGCGCTGGCAGCTGGACCGCCGGTTCGAGCCGGCCATGCCGGCGGACGAGCGCGACGCGCGGCGGGCGGCCTGGCACGACGCGATCCGCCGCGTCCAGGCCTGAGCCAGGCGTCAGCCCGCGCCGTGCGTCTTCAGCCAGTTGACCGCGCGTGAGAAGGCGTCGGCCGCCGCATCGGGGTCGTAGGCAGCGCGGTAGTCGGCATGGAAGCCATGCGCGGCATTGGGGAAGATCTGGAATTCCGCCTGCTTGCCCGCCGCCTTCAGGGCCGCATCCATGGCTTCGACGTCGCTGACCGGGATGCCTTCGTCCTGGCCGCCATACAGGCCAAGGACGGGCGCCTTCATCTCGCCCGCCAGGTCCAGCGGCGACTTGGGGTGCAGCGGATCGGGGGTCCCCTTCAGCCGCCCATAGAAGGCAACGCCCGCATCCAGTGCCGCGGCATGGGCGGCGTAGAGCCACACGATGCGACCACCCCAGCAGAAGCCAAGGATGCCCAGGCGGCTGGCGTCGCCGTGCTCGCTGAGGCCCGCCTGCACCACGGTCGCGTCCAGGTCGGCCATCACCTGCTCGTCCGGCACCTTGGCCACGATCGCGCGGATGGCGTCGATGTCGGTCATGCCCGACACATCGCCCTGGCGCGCGAACAGCTCGGTCGCGACCGCGCAATAGCCCTGGTGCGCCAGACGGCGGCAGACATCCTGGATATAGGCGTGGACGCCAAAGATTTCCTGCACCACCAGGACGATGGGAAAGGGGCCGTCCCCCGCGGGCCGGGCGCGATAGGCCGGCAGCTCGCCCGTGCCGGTGTCGATCGTGATCGGGCCGGCGACCAGGCCGTCGGCGCTGGTGGCGATGGCGCTGGCGGCGACGGGACCCGCCGCCAGGGTGAAGCCGACCGCGATCCCCGTGGCCAGCAGGCTGCGGCGGCTCATCGCCTGGGAAGCCAGGCGCTGCAGTTCTTCGTCCAGGTCCATCATGCCCCTACTCCTTCTGCGACAGCGTGCAGACTGTGACCGCCGTAACCAACCGGCCTTGGCATCTGTGACCAGGGCTACACCAAGGCGCATGCAAAATTGACGGTCACAGAGATAGTATACATCTCATGTCTGTCCGAAGACGACGGACGACGCCCACCGTGTCTGCTCGCTTATCTGGGCCAAAGGGGGCATTGCCGACGGGTCCCGGACACTGATGCGTGTATTCGAGGAGCGATTGATGTCCCGCTGGAGCCGCATTCTCGGCCTTTTCCTGGCTGCGACCCTGGCCATGGCGGTCCATGCCGCGCCGGCCTGGGCAGAGAAGCGGGTGGCCCTGGTCATCGGCAATTCGACCTATGGCTCACTGGGCAACCTGCCCAACCCGGTCAATGACGCCAAGCTGATCGAACGGACGCTCAAGGGCCTGGGCTTCACGGTGACCACCGTCACCGACGCCGACCAGCGCGCGATGAAACGCGCGATCCTCCAATTCGGCGAAAGCTTGCGCATGGCGGGCCAGGACACGGTCGGCCTGTTCTTCTATGCCGGCCACGGCATCCAGGTGCGCGGCGAGAACTACCTGATCCCGGCCAAGGCACAGCTCCAGTCCGAGGCCGACGTCGAGGTGGAGGCGGTGAACGCCGCCTGGGTCCTGGCGCAGATGGAGTATGCCGGGAACCGCGTCAACATCGTGGTGCTGGACGCATGCCGCAACAATCCGCTGCCCCAGCGCAGCGTGCGCTCGTCGGGTACCGGCCTGGCGCGGATGGATGCGCCGCGCGGCTCGCTCGTCGCCTATTCGACGGCGCCCGGCGGCGTCGCCGTCGACGGGGCGCAGAACAACAGTCCCTATGCCTCCGCCCTCGCGCGGGAGATGCAGGTTCCCGGCGCCTCGCTGGAGGACGTGTTCCGCAAGACGCGAATCTCGGTCCTGCAGGCGACGGGCCAGCAGCAGGTCCCCTGGGAATCCTCGTCGCTGACGGCAGATTTCTTCTTCAACGCGCAGACGGTCGTCGTCGTGCCGCCGACGCCCGCGGTCCCGTCGACGCCCGACCCGCAGATCGAGCTGGCCTTCTGGAACGCGATCAAGGACAGCACCAACCCGGCCGACTTCGACGCCTATGTGACCCAGTTCCCGCGCGGCAATTTCGTGGCCCTGGCCAAGGTGCGGCGCGACCAGCTGGGCCGCGGCGGCAGCCAGGCGGCGCGGCCCGTGGTGTCCAGCCAGGGCCAGGCGGCTCAGCAGGCGGCTGCGGCCGAGGCGGAACGCCGGCGCCAGGAGATGGCGACGCGCGAGCAGGAGGTCCAGCGCCAGCAGCAGGCGCTGGAGGAGGCGCGCGTTGCCCTGGCCGAACAGCAGGCCGATGCGGCGGCCCAGCAGGCAGCGGCCCAACAGGCGGCGCAACAGGCGGCAGCCCGGCAACAGCAACCGCCGCAGCAGACGGCGATGCTGGTGCCCCCGCCGCAGCCGGCGGTCGGTGGGGCCGCGGTGTGGTCGGGGACCTTGGTCCTGTCCACCTTCGCCAAGTCCAAGACCGAAGTGCCGGTCAGCGTGCAGGTGCAGGACAATCGGTTCACTGGGCAGGTGCTGATCGGCCGCGACTACTGGACGCTGTCAGGTGGGGTCGACGCCGCCGGCCGGCTGGTGGGGGCGAAGCTTGTGAATGGCAACAACGGCTATCGCATCACCGGCGGCCTGGGCACGGCCCGGGGCGAATACTGGGCGCCGCAGATCCAGGGCTACAACGACCAGGTCCGTCCCAACAGCCCCTACCGCCTGGATTGGACGATGACGCAGACACAATAGGCAGCGAGCGCCAAGCCCGCGCGAAGCGGTCAAGGGGCCCGGCCAGAGACTGCTGGACCGACTTAGAAAAACAGACTGATTTTCCGGCCCTGTGGGCTGGCGGTCACAGGTAGAGGGGCGACGCCGACCAGCGCCGCCCCTTTCATTTTGCCTGCGACAAGCGAGCACGAACACTGTTTGGCGCGGCTTGGTTCCAGGCAGGCGCGCTTTTCGGATTGCGGCGGCTTTTCGGCACGGCGGAATACTTGAATCAGGCGGGCGTCAAGCGCTGAATAATTTTACGATGTCGACATGAATTCTTGATGATTTCAGTTAGATGACTTTAGCAATGTCGAGTACAGATCGTATGCGGCTTCAAAAGATTAACTTCTGATAACGAATTGTATCGAAAAGTAGCTTGACGGCGGCCTGCGGGTGACTGTATTCGGCTTGCAATGACCGTTACACACCGACCTGCGGCGTGACCAACCGGCCACGCATGCTCCTCGCGGCGATCGCGACCGGGCTCCTCCTCGCCGGCCAGGCATGGGCGATCGAGCCCGTGCGGACGCCGATCCCGAAGCCCCGGCCGGCGGCCTCCTTGCCCGGCGCCCACGCCGCGTCCGGCATGGTCGGTCACCCCCGCATGGACGGTGTCCTGGGCCGCCTGACGGTGGCACCGCCTGCCGCGGGAAATCCCGCCGTCCCGACGCCCCGACCGCACGGCCTGGCCCGGCTGCATGGTCTGGGCGATGGGCGCGAACTGCCGGTGTCGCGCATCGCGGCGCCGACGCGCTCGATCCCGAATGCGGTCAGCACCGCGCGCATGATGGCCCTGCCGCCGATGATCCGGCGGGCCCCGGCGACAACGCAGGTCGGCATCGCCACCTGGTACGGTGGCCGCTTCCACGGCCGCCGCACGGCAAGTGGCGAAGTCTTCGACCGCAACGGCCTGACGGCGGCGCACCGCACCCTGCCGTTCGGCACGCGCGTCCGGGTGACCAATACCCGCAATGGCAAGTTCGTGGATGTGCGGGTCAACGACCGCGGGCCGCATTCCCGCCGCCTGATGATCGACCTGTCGCAGGAAGCCGCGCGCCGCATTGGCGTCACCGGCTCGGGCGAGGTCAGGATGGAGGTCCTGGACCCCGCCAGTTCCGCCACCCTGCGCGAGGTTGCGACCCGCGACTGACCGGCAGCCTTGCCCCGCGCCCTCGGTCCCGGTTCCGGGGCCTGGGTAGCGACCCAGGGCGGACTGCCGCATCCCCATGAACGCCGGGGGCCGCAATTGGTTCCTCGGCCGTGCGCGATCGGCGCCATGGCCCGGCACGATTGTGGTCCTGGCCGAAAAGCCGTGAGATGGTCGCGGCCTTCGGTACAGTCTGGCTCTGATGATTCCTGGCGGTCGCGACGACCATTCCCTTCTCTGGCTGGCCCTGGGGACGGCCGCGCTGATCCTGGCGGCGGGCACGGTCGCCGCGCCGGCCGCCATGTGGCTGGCGCTGGTGCTGCTCGTCCGCTATGTGCGCAGCCAGCCGGCGCTGCAGGGGCTGGCCGTGGGGGCCGGGGCGGTTGCCGCGGCCATGCTGGTCGTGGTCCGCGCCCTCTCGGATGCGCCGCCCAGCCTCTATGCGGCCCTGGTGGTCGGCGGGCTTGTCACCTATTTCCTCCCTCTGGCGCTGGACCGGCTGTTGCAGCCGCGGCTGGCCCGGCTGGGGCTGCTCGGCACCCTGGCGCTGCCCTGCCTCGTCGTCCTTACCCAGTACCTCTATCGCCAGACCCAGCTGCCGGGCTCGGAGATCGGCATCGCGTTGAGCCAGACCGGCAATTCCGCCGTGCTCCAGATCGCGTCCTGGGGTGGCGAATGGGCGATCGCCTTCATGCTGGCCTGGTTCGCCTCGCTGGTCGCCCATGGCTGGGGCCACATGGCGGCGGGGCAGCGGACGCGTGGCCAGGCGGCGCTGGGCGTGGCTGCGCTGGTCACGGGCCTGGCCATGCTGGGCGGCTGGTTCCGGACCGAAGTCTACGACACCGCGGTCGAGACGGTGCGTGTGGCGATGATCATGCCCGGCGTCGACGGCAACGGCGGCATGCGCCTGCTCGACGCCGCCCACCTGGTGCGCGAGGAATCGGGCCAGCCACCGCTCGACGTTGCGGGCCTCCGCCCGCCGCTGGCGATGATGCCCCTGCGCGACGCGCTCGTCGAACGCACCGCGCGCGAGGCGGCGGCAGGGGCGTCCATCATCTTCTGGCCCGGCCTGCCCGAGCTGCTGGGCCGTGACGACGAGGTGGCGCTGGTCGATTCCCTGCGCGAGATCGCGCTGGAACGGGGCGTGGCAATCGCGCTGGCGCTGGATGCGCCCGACCCGGGGGCGGAGCGGGCGCCGAACCGCAACCGCTTCCTGATGATCGACCCGCAGGGCACGCTCGCCTGGGAATACCTGGACGGCGAATCCTTCCGCACCGGACAATGGCGCCTGCGCAAGGCGCTGGACGTCGTGCCCCAGATCGACACCGGGTTTGGCCGGCTGGGCGGTATCGTCGCCTATGATGCGACCTATCCCAGCGTGCTGGCGGCGGCGGGGCGGGCTGGGGTCCAGCTGGCCCTGGATCCCGCGCTCGACATTGCCGACCTGGAACCCGTCGATTCCAGCCTGGCGACGCTGGCGGCGGTGGAATACGGGATGACGATCGCCCGGGTCAGTTCGACCGGGCACGGCATGATGGTCGACCGCTATGGCCGGCGGCAGGACGTGACCCACCTGGCCCGTGCCTATGACCCCGTCATGGTGGCGCAGATGCCGGCGCGCGCCCAGCCCACGCTCTATGCCGCATGGCCGATGGCCGTGCCCGCCGGCAGTGCCGCCGTGCTGGCGCTGCTGCTCGCCGCAGTGCTGCCATGGCCCCGCCTGGCTGTGGGGCGTCCCGCCAGGGCGCCTCAGCCTGTGCGCCAGGGGCTGCTCCTGGGGGCACGGGTCCTGCTCCTCCCGGTGCGGCTGCCGTTCATGCTGGTCAGCGGGCTGGCGGCGCGTCTCAAGGCCCTGCGCGAGCGCTGGCAGGCCCGCCGTGCCGCCCGCAGGGGAGCGCCGGTTTCCCCCGACACCGGGCAGCAGGCCGTCGCCATGACCGCGAACCACGCCGTGCCGCCTGATACGCTGCCAGCCGATGATGTGCTGCCCGTCGCCGTGGCGCTGCCTGCGGCACCGCCGGTCGGCCGTTTCGCTGCATGGCGCAAGGCGCGGGCGGAGCGCAAGAGTGCCCGCACCGCACTCAGGGCGCAGGCACGGACCGACAAGGCTGCCGCGCGCGCCGCGGCGAAGGCTGCCGCCGCCGCCCGGCGCACGCCGCCGGTCCTTGCCGTTCCTCAGCCCGCGCCGGTGCCGGTGGAGCCTGCCGTCGCCCCTGAGGACACGGCGCCCGAAGCGGTCGAGGTCGCCGCCGCGCCGCCACCGCCGATCGCGCCAGAGACGGAGCCGGGGCCAGCGTCGAAGCCTGCGGCGGAGCCCGTCGTGGCGCTGCCGGTGGAGCCGCCCTTCCCGCCGGACCTGACCCTGAAGGCCGCGCGGGATGCCAGCCTGGCCGGCATGCGGGCCAGCCTGACCGACCTGCGCCAGGTTACCCGCCGCCTGTCGGGTGACGAGGAAAGGGCAGCGGCCGCAGACTCGGCACTGGATCCTGTTCCGCCACAGGTGCCGTCGCCGCCGCCAGCCCCGCCGCCGCCAGCCCCGCCGCCGGCAGCCCCGTCCCCGGCAGCCCCGTTCCCGGCAGTTGCGTCACAGCCTGTGCCGCCGGCGCCGGTCGAGCCCGAACCGCCGCCCTTTGCCTCGCCCGGGCGCGCGCCCGACAACGAGGACACGCTGGTCGCCCTGCGCCGTGCCGCGCGGGAGCGGGAACGTCAGCGCGAACTGGAGGGGGAGGACAACTGGCTGGCCTCGCTTGCCCGGATCGTCAATGACAGCCCAACCGAGCGGCGCAACCGCCGCCGCGAGCGGGAGGCGCGCGAGCGCGACGGCCGCGCCGGCAGCGGCACGGCCGAGGATGAGCGCGACACGGGTCGCGAGCGCACCCGCCCGGTCCCGTTCGGGCGGCGCGACCCCCGGGATTGAGCGTCGAACCTTGACGCTTGGACCGGCCCCGGCGCCGGGCTAGGGTCCAGCGCAACCCGCGGGCGCGGGGTCGGGGCGGGGGGAGGGCCGCAATGAAGCTGGACGTCGGTTTTGCGCGTGCGCAGTTCCCGCAGTTCTCGAACGGCTGGGCGTTCCTGGAGAATGCGGGTGGCACCTATGTGCCGCAGCCGGTGATCGACCATGTCACCCGCTACATGACCGAGGTGCAGGTCCAGCCGGCCTGGTCCTTTGCGCCGTCCGCGGATGCCGCAGGCCGCATCGCGCGGGGCAAGGCCGCGGCCGCGGCCTTCGTGAACGCGACTGCGCCAGAGATCCTGATCGGCCCGTCGACGACGCTCAACGTCTATGTCCTGGCCCAGGCGGTCGCCTCCCTTCTGCAGCCGGGCGACGAGATCGTGGTGACGGAACAGGACCACGAGGCCAATTCCGGGGCATGGCGCCGCCTGGCCCAGCGCGGCATCCGCGTCAAGGAATGGCAGGTCGACCCGGTGACGGGGGAGTTGTCGCTCGATGTTCTCGCGGCGCTGGTCACGCCGGCCACACGGCTGATCGCGCTGTGCCACTGCTCCAACATCGTCGGCACGTTCAACGACATTCCGGCCGTGGTTGAGATCGCGCGGCGGTCCGATGCCTTTGTCTGCGTCGATGGGGTGGCCTATACGCCGCATCGCCTGCCCGACGTGCAGGCGCTGGGCGTCGATGCCTATGCCTTCAGCCTGTACAAGACGTTCGGGCCGCATGTCGGCCTGATGTACGTGGGGCCGCGGTTGCGCGGCCGGGTGGCGGCGCAGAACCATTTCTTCATCGACGACCCGCTGGGGGCGCTCAACCCCGGCGGTCCCTCGCACGAGATGACCGCGGCGCTGGTGGGGATCCAGGATTACTTCCAGGCCCTTCATGCGCGGCATTTCAATGCGCCCGCCGCCGACTTCAGGACATGCCTGGAGGCCGTCTACGAGCTGGCTGCGGCGCACGAGGACGAACTGGGCGCCCTGCTGCTCGATGGGCTCAATCGCCTGCCCGGGGTTCGCATCATCGGTCGGACACGAATCGACGGGCGCCGCGCGCCGACGGTGTCGTTCGTCCTGCGCGACCATGCGTCCGAGTCGGTGGCCGATGCCCTGGCCGCGGAGAAAGTGGCCGTCGGGCATGGCGACTTCTACGCCCAGCGCTGCGTGGCCGCCGTCGGCCTGATGCCGGACGGGGTCGTGCGCGCCTCGATCGCGCACTACAACACGCACGAGGATGTCGCCCGCTTCCTGGACGCCCTGGGACGGCTTTGACGACGCAGCGCGGCCGATCTTGCAGGGCGGCCCTGCAACGACCATTTCCAACCAGATGGACGCTTGGAACGCTGCCGACCCTGTGATAGAGAGGCGCGCTTATCCGTCGCGGACACCGTGACGGTCGACCCGTCGGATGTGCTCGAACGGGGCGAGCCAAGGTCCGTTGAGAAAGGCAGTGCATGCAGATTCTGGTGCGTGACAACAATGTGGAGCAGGCACTGCGCGCGCTGAAGAAGCGCATGCAGCGTGAAGGCATCTTCCGTGAGATGCGGCTGCGCGGCCATTACGAGAAGCCGAGCGAGAAGCGCGCACGGGAGAAGGCGGAAGCCGTTCGCCGCGCCCGCAAGCTTGCCCGCAAGCGCGCCCAGCGCGAGGGTGCGGCCTGATCTGCCTGATCAGCACAGGGCGCGATCAAGGCGCCATGTGAACATCGGAGTGGGACGGAGCCAGTCATGTCAGTTCAAACGCCGGTCCGACCGGTCACCGTTCCAGCAATCCGGGCGAAGAAGGGGCAGACGCCCGTCGTCTGCCTGACCGCCTATACGATGCCGATGGCCCAGCTGCTGGACCCTTATGCGGATCTGCTGCTGGTGGGCGATTCGCTGGGCAATGTCGTCTATGGCCTGCCCACCACGATCGGTGTGTCGCTGGACATGATGATCGCCCATGGTGCGGCCGTCGTGCGCGGGGCCAAGCGCGCCTGCGTGATCGTCGACCTGCCCTTTGGCTCCTATGAACGCTCGCGCGAGCAGGCGTTCGACAGCGCCGTCCGCGTCATGAAGGAAACCCAGGCCGCCGGCGTGAAGCTGGAGGGCGGGGTCGCCATGGCCGAGACCATTGCCTTCCTGACGGCGCGTGGCATTCCGGTAATGGCCCATGTCGGCCTGACACCCCAGGCGGTGCACGCCCTGGGCGGGTTCAAGGCGCGCGGCACCCGCGGGCACGAGGAATGGGACGGGATCCGCCAGGATGCCAAGGCCGTGGCCGAGGCCGGCGCCTTTTCCGTCGTGCTGGAAGCCGTGGCCGAGCCGCTGGCCCGCCTGGTGACCGAGGACGTGGCCATTCCCACGATCGGCATCGGCGCATCCGCCGAGTGCGACGGGCAGATCCTGGTCGTCGACGACATGCTGGGCATGGGCGAGCGCACGCCGCAGTTCGTGAAGCGCTATGACGAACTCGGTCAGCGCATCGCGACGGCTGCCGCGGCCTATGCCGAGGATGTCCGCGCCCGCCGCTTCCCGGCGGCCAGCCATACCTACCGGATGAAGAACTAGGCACGACGACGCAGCAGGCGGGACGGCGCCGGCGGTGCGCGGCTGCGTCAGCGGCCGTTTGCCAAGCAGGGTGCCCCCGGCTATAGAGGGACCGCCAAAGGGGACGGCGGGGCTCTTGGTCTGATTTGGACGCGCGCGGGTTACAGGCCACGCGCGCGGTGCGGTTGGAGACACGCCGCGTGGCGGACATTTTTCAAGAAATCGATGAAGACCTGCGGCGCGACCGCTCCATGGCGCTGTGGCGCCGCTGGCGCGTTCCGCTTGCCGCGGGTTGTGTGGCGATCGTCCTGGGTGCCGCCGGCGGCGTCTGGTGGCGCGAGCACGAGGCTGCGACCAAGGCCGAGCGGGGTGATCGCTTCACCGCCGCCGCCGCCCAGATCGAGGCCGGCCAGGCGGCGGAGGGCGAGGCAGCCCTGCTGGCCCTGGCGGACGAGGCCGGGCGTGACTCCGGCTATGGCGTGCTGGCCCTGATGCGGGCCGCCGCCGCGCGGGAGGCTGCGGGAAACGCGACTGGCGCCGTCGAGTTGCTGGACCAGGTCGCCAATGGCAAGGGCGATGCCAGCCTGCGCGACGTCGCCCGGCTGAAGGCGGCCATGCTGGTGGTCGACAGTGCCGAGGCGGACGCCGTCATCGGCCGGGTCGACCCGCTGATTGTGCCGACGGGCGCCTGGCGCCATGCTGCATCCCTGATCAAGGCGGGTGCCCTGCTGCGCAAGCAGGACGAGGCCGCCGCGCGCACGCTGCTGGACAGCCTGTCCAAGGACGAAAGCGCGCCGCGCGGCGTTCGGCAGCAGGCGACGGAGTTGCTGGCGTCGCTGGGTGGTCCGGGGCCGCAGCCGTCATGACGCGCCGGATGCGGGGCCGCCATGGCGCGGCCCTTGCCGTGCTGGGCATGGCGCTGGCGCTGGGCGCCTGCGAATCGCTGGACGTGCTGGGTGTCGGCGACGTCTTCAAGGGGTCCGAGGAGCGCCTGCCGGGCGAGCGCATCTCCGTGCTCAGCTTCGAGCAGCAGGTGACGCCCGATCCCGTCGCCAGCAGCATTCCGATCGTGCTGCCTCGCCCCTATGTCAATCCGGACTGGCCCCAGGCCGGCGGCTATCCCGCCCATGTGCTGCACCACCTGGACGTCGCCGCCGACCTGAAGCAGCTGTGGTCCGTCAGCATTGGCCAGGGCTCCACCCGCGAGGCCAAGCTGCTGGCGTCGCCCGTCGTCGCGGAAGGCAAGGTCTTCGCCCTGGATGCGGACGGCACCGTGTCCGCCGTCGACGCCGAGACGGGGGCGCGGGTCTGGCAGATCGAGACCTCCGCACAGGACGAGGATTCCGACCTGGGCTTCCAGGGCGGCCTGTCCTACCACCAGGGGCGGCTCTATCTCGATTCCGGTTTCGGCTACATCGCGGCGCTGAATCCGGCCGACGGGACCGAGGTCTGGCGCCGTGTCGTGGGCGTGCCGCTGCGCACTGCGCCCACGGTCAGCGGCGGCCGGGTCTTTGGCGTCAGCCATGACAACCAGCTCTTCGCGCTGAATGCCGAGACGGGCGAGATCCTGTGGAACCATGTCGGCATCGCGGAGAGCGCGGGCCTGCTGGGTGCCGCCAGTCCCGCGGTGTTTGCCGATACCGTCATTGCGCCCTATTCCTCGGGCGAACTGATCGCGCTGCGCGTGGAGAACGGTCGCGTCGCCTGGACCGACACGCTGACCCGGGCGTCGCGCATGACGCCGCTGAACGCGCTCAACGACATCAGCGGGCAGCCGGTCATCGACCGCGGTCGCGTCTTCGCCCTCAGCCATTCGGGGCGCATGGTGTCGATCGACCTGCGCACCGGCAGCCGCATCTGGGAGAAGACGATCGCCGGCGTCGAGACGCCTTGGGTCGCCGGCGACTTCATCTTCGTGGTCGACCTGGAGGGCGAGCTGATCGCCATGAATCGTGACGACGGCCTTGTCCGCTGGGTCACCCGGCTGGGCAAGTTCGAGGTCGATGATGGCGAGGAGCAGCGCGACAAGCCGATCCAGTGGAGCGGTCCGGTCCTTGCCGGCGACCGGCTGCTGGTCGTCTCGTCCAACGGCTATGCCGTCTCCGTGTCGCCCTATACGGGCGAGGTGACCGGCCGTCAGGCCATGCCGTCCGGGATCTTCCTGGCGCCCGTCGTCGCCAACCGGACCGTCTACGTCCTGACCGACGACGCCCAGCTCGTCGCGTTGCGCTGATCATGGCGCGACGCCCGTTCACGGTCGCGATCGTCGGGCGGCCCAATGTGGGCAAGTCCACCCTGTTCAACCGACTGGTGGGCAAGAAGCTGGCCCTGGTTGATGACACGCCGGGCGTGACGCGCGACCGGCGCGAGGGCGAGGCCCGCCTCGGCCCCCTGAAGTTCCGCGTGTTCGATACCGCAGGCCTTGAGGAAGGCGTGGGCGATACGCTGGAGGCGCGCCTGCGCCGCCAGACCGACCGGGCGCTGGGCGATGCCGACGCGGTGCTGTTCCTGGTCGACGCCCGCGCAGGCGTCACCCCCCTGGACAGTCATTTCGCCCGCGTCCTGCGGCTGATGCCGCAGCCGGTGATCCTGGTTGCGAACAAGGCGGAGGGCAATGCCGGTATCCCCGGGGTTGCCGAGGCCTATGGGCTTGGCCTGGGCGACCCGGTGCCGCTGTCGGCCGAGCATGGCGAGAACATGAGCGAGCTCTACGACGCGCTCGCTGCCGTGGCGCCTGACGAGGGGGAGGAGCCGGCCTTCGCCGCCCCTGAAGACGATCCGGAGGCGTTCGATCAGGATGAGGGCGAGGAGGATGCGGCTGCCGTCGCCACGCGGCCGCTGACCATCGCCATTGCCGGCCGGCCCAATGTGGGCAAGTCCACCCTGATCAACCGCCTCCTGGGCGAGGAGCGGATGATCACCGGACCCGAGGCGGGGCTGACCCGCGACTCGATCGGCGTGCCCTGGTCGTGGAACGGCCGCCCGGTCCGCCTGTTCGACACGGCCGGCCTGCGGCGCAAGGCGCGCGTCCAGGAAAAGCTGGAAAAGCTGTCGGTCGGCGACACGCTGCGGGCGGTGCGTTTTGCCGAGATCGTGATCGTCGTGATCGATGCCGACCTGGGGGTCGACAAGCAGGACCTGCAGATCGCCGACCTTGTCGCGCGGGAGGGTCGGGGCCTTGTCATCGCCGTCAACAAGTGGGACCTGGTGCGCACGCGCAAGGAAACGCTGGACGAGATCCGCTACCGCTTCGAGACCTCGCTCTCCCAGGTCCAGGGCATGCCGCTGGTCACCCTGTCGGGTCTCAGCGGGCAGGGATTGGACAAGCTGATGCCCGCCGTGGCCCAGGTGGACAAGTCGTGGAACACCCGGGTCCCGACCGCGGTGTTGAACCGCTACCTGGCGGCGGCGCTGGAGCGCCATCCGCCCCCGGCGGTCGCCGGCCGACGCCTGCGCCCGCGCTACATGACCCAGGTGAAGAGCCGGCCGCCGACCTTTGCCCTGTTCATGACGCGGGGCGGAGAACTGCCCGATTCCTATTCGCGCTACCTGACCAGTGGCCTGCGCGAGAACTTCGCGCTGGACGGCGTGCCGCTGCGCCTGCTGGTCCGCAGCAGCGACAATCCCTATGCCGACAAGGACGACTGAGCCCCGGCCTGCGGGACGGCCCGCCGCGCTGACGCGCTAAGGGCCAGGCATCCGGGGTTGGGCGATGCAGGAGCGACTGAACAGCCTCAGCCATGGGCTGGCGGGTGGGGCGCCGCCATCGCCACACATGATCCAGGCCGCCCTGGTCTTCGCCACCCTGTCGCTGGCCCTGGGCATCTGGGCCTGCTTCACCCGCGGTCCCTGGTACGACGAGTTCTGGACGCTGTGGCTGGCCGATTCGCAGGTGGCGTTGGGCCAGGCTGTGTCCGAGCGCTGGCTGAAGGATCCCAATCCGCCGCTGTTCGTCGCCCTGGTCCGCCTGGTCGACCCCTGGATCCCGCGCGAGGTCGAGGTGCGGCGCCTGCTCAACCTGGTGGCGCTTCCGCCGGTCCTGGGCCTTGCCTGGATGATCTGGCGCCACCAGCCGGCCCTGCGGCGGATCCTGGTCGTGTTCGCGATCCTGTCCGCCTCCTCGCACTACGCCATCACGACCCTGCCGGACCATCGCTCCTACTTCCTGCAGTTCTGCATGGCGTGCCTGTTCTTCCTGGCCTGGCTTGCCCTGGAAGCCGAGGGCGGCAGGGGGCCCCTGCGCCGCACCGCCCTGGCGGCGCTGGCCGTGGCCACGGTGCTGATCGTCAACCTCCACACCATCGCAGGCGTGCAGGCGCTGGCCATCCTGGCGGTCTGGTGGCTGGTCCTGGTGGCACGGCACCAGTGGGGGCTGGCCATGGCGCTCGTCGTCATCGGGCTGGCCGCCGTGCTGCCCCAGGCCCTGGTCATGCTGGCGCAGTGGGACCTGGTCAGCGCCCTGGCGGACGATTTCTGGGCGGCTCCCACCGGACTTGCGACGGCGCTGGAGCGTCTGGCCCGCGCCATGGGGCAGGGCATGGGCCTGAACCTGGTGGGGATCATGCTGGTCCTTGCCGCGGGCGTGCTGCGTTTTGGCGGCGGTCCGGCGCCACAGGCGAAGCCTGGACTGCTGGGGGCGCTCCAGGCCAGGGGCGATGGTGGACTGCCCGTGCGTCGCCTGCTGCTGGTGCAGGGGCTGGGGATCCTGGCGGCGGTTGGAGCGATGCTGGTGCTGAACCTGCGGACGCCGATCCTGATCGACCGCTACCTGCTGCTGGCCGGCGTGGCCGCCGCCGCCTTCCTGGCCGTGGCGGGGCAGGCGGTGCTGACGGCCAACTGGCTGGCGTTCGGCCTCTTCCTGCTCAATGCCGCAGCGGTTGCCGGGCACCTGCACTGGCAGGTTGCCGGTGATGGCCGTTGGCGGGACACCGCCCGGGTGATCCAGGCGGAGGTCGCGGCCTGTCCCGCGACCCGGGTGATCGGCCGGGTGGTGCCTGTCGACCTGCTGCGTCCGCTGGGCGTGCTCCAGGACGACCGTGTGCGCGACGGGATGGATTACATGGCCCGGGACGGCGGCTTTGAATATGCCCAGCCCATCGGCCGCGACCTGGACGTGATCGCGCCGCCTGGGGCCTGCCCACTGGTGATCTGGAGCGAGAACGTCAACCATTTCGTTGCGCGCCGCGATCCGCGCGCCGCCGACGTCCTGGCCGGGCTCGGCTTCCAGGCGTCGCCTGCCCGCCTGGTCGGCGCCGTGGTCGCGCGTTCGGGCAGCGGCGTGGTCCTCATCCTAGACCGCGGTGGGGCTCGCGCGGATTGACGGAAGCGCTCCGCCTCCCGGAGACTGCGGGGTGTTCAGGCCAGGGAGGACACAATGGGCGGCAAGCTGGAAACCGTGCGTTCCGACATCGGGATGCCGCGCATCCTGGCGATCCTGGCGCGCGACGGTGCCGTGATCGTGGAGGACCTGCTCTCGCCCGACCTGCTGGCCCGGATGAATGCCGAGTTCGATGCGGCGATCGCCGGGGCCGCGCCCGGCTCCAAGAGCCGGCTGGTCAGCCGGCGCATGTTCCATGGGGACCGCACCAAGCGCGTCTGCGGCCTGGCCCGCTTCAGCCCGGCTTTTGTCGAGCTGATGCAGCATCCGATCCTGCTGGGCTGGGCGGACGATGCGCTGCGCCGCAATGCCGGCGGCTACTGGATGAACACGGGGCAACTCATGGTCATTGGGCCGGGGGAGCCCGCCCAGTACCTGCATCGGGACCAGGACAACTGGCCCATGTTCTCGCAGATGGGCCGTGACGCGCCCGAATGCACGGTCAGCGTCATGGTCGCCCTCAGCCCGTTCACCGAGGAACTGGGCGCCACGCGCGTTGTCCCCGGCAGCCATGCCTGGGACGACTATGGGCGCAAGGTGGACCAGTCGGCCACGATCCCCGCGGTCATGCCTGCCGGCGCCGGCCTGCTCTATTCAGGCAAGGTGGTGCACGGGGCCGGACACAACCGCACCACCGACCTGTGGCGGCGCGGCCTGCATCTGTCCTACGTCCTGGGCTGGCTCCGCCCGGAGGAGGCGCACACGCTGGCCGTGCCGTGGGAGGTGGCCAAGGACCTGCCACCCAAGGCGCGGGAGCTGCTGGGCTATGCGAGCTACGACCCGAACCCGCACTATGGCGGCCGGCTCTGGCTGCTCGACTTCGACGATGCGCGCCATGTGCTCGCCGATGGCGACATCCCGGAGGAGAAGATCCCCGAGCCAGCCTATCCCTGACGAAATCCGCTTCAGGCCGCGGCCTTGCGCCCTGCGCAGATGGCGTCGACGGCAGCGTGGAAGTGCTCCTTGCCGAAGGCGCGATAGGTCTCGATCGGGTTGAAGTGCTCCTTCATGTGCAGGAGCTTGCCGTCGCGCACGCGGATCAGGGTGCAGTAGCGCTGGTCATAGACGCCGCCGTGCTTCACCGGGCCGCCGCCGGAGACTTCGACCACGATCAGCTCCGGGTCCTCGGTCCAGTGCAGCGCCGTGGTGGTCGAGGTGAAGCTGGGCACCATCTCCAGCAGCCAGTCGAAGAAATGACCGACTGCGTCGCGCCCCTCGATATAGACGCGGCTCTCGCAGAACGGTGCTTCCCACACGGCATTCTCGTGCAGCACCTCCTGCCAGATCGCCTGCTTGCGCTCGGCACTGATCGGCTTGCCGCCGAACGCCTCGCCCAGCTTTGCCATCGGCGCCAATAGCGCTGCCTTCTGTTCCTCGGTCATGGTGTTCCTCCCTGTTCTATTGCTCTTTTATGCCACCTCATCCTGAGGTGCGGAGCGAAGCGGAGCCTCGAAGGATGGGCCGCCGTAGCACCGGTGGCCCATCCTTCGAGACGGCCTGCGGCCTCCTCAGGATGAGGTGGGATACTGGATTCACAACCCCAGCACGGCCTTGGCCATGATGTTGCGCTGGATCTCGCTGGCGCCGCCATAGATCGTGGAGGCGCGGTTGTTGAGGTAGATCGGCATCTGCCGCTCGGCATAATCCGGGCCGATGGGGGCGACGTTGCGCTTCACCGGCGGGTGCTGGTCGCCGGGGACGCGGTCGAACGGGGCCGAATAGACGCCGATCGCCTCGATCGCGAGTTCGTTGATCTTCTGCCCCACCTCGGACCCGCGGGTCTTGAGCAGGGAGGATTCGGGGCCCGGGCGGCCGGTGCGGCTGATCTCGGCCATCACGCGGTGCTCGGTATACTCGATGCCCATCACCTCGACCTCCAGCGCATCGACGGCGGCGCGGAAGCCGGGATCGTCGATCAGGCGGGTGCCGGCAATGGGCTCGGCCTGGGCGATGGAGCGGACCTCGTTCAGGCCGGCATAGAGCTTAGACGCGAAGGCGCCGCCGCGCTCGAACTCCAGCAGGTACTTGGCATAGGTCCAGCCCATGCCTTCCTCGCCGATGCGGTTGGCGACCGGCACGCGCACGTCGTCGAAGAAGACCTGGTTCACGTCGTGGTCCAGGCCCAGGATGATGATCGGTTTCACCGTGATGCCCGGTGTGTCCATCGGGATCAGCAGGAAGGTGATGCCGTCCTGCCGCTTGCCGCTCGCATCGGTGCGGACCAGGCAGAACATCATGTCGGCGAAATGGGCGTGGGTCGTCCAGATCTTGGTGCCGTTGACGACGTAATGGTCACCGTCACGCACCGCGCGCGTCTGCAGCGAGGCGAGGTCCGAACCGGAGCCCGGCTCCGAATAGCCCTGGCACCACGCCTCGTCCCCGCTCAGGATCTTCGGCAGGTAGCGCTGCTTCTGCTCCGGCGACCCGAACTTCATGATGACGGGGGCGACCAGGGACAGGCCCATGGCCATGGCGGGCGGCGTGCCGGCGGCCTGGCATTCGGTCTGGAAGATGTAGGTCTGGGTCGGCGTCCAGCCGGGCCCGCCATATTCGGCCGGCCACAGCGGTGCGGACCAGCCCTTGGCGTAGAGCGCCTTGTGCCACGCCACCATGTCCGGCCGATCCATGAAGACGCCTGTATTGGCCTTGGTCGCCGCCTTCAGCTCCGGCGTCAGGTTGGTGGCGAGGAAGGCGCGGACCTCGGCGCGGAAGGCCTCGTCCTCTTCGCTGAAGCGGATGTCCATGTGATCTCCTCCGTGTCTGTTGTTGTCGATCCTAGCGGATCGGCAGCACCGTTGTGCCGTCGACATAGCCCAGTTCGACCAGCTCCACACGGGGCGCTACGCGGGTAAGCGCGTCGCGGATCGGCGCGACGTCCGTCGGGATCGAGAAGCCGGGCAGCCAGTCGTCGTGATGACACAGGATCAGCCTGGACGGCCGGGCCAGATCCGCCTGCCGCGCCACGAACTCGGCCAGCGAGCCCTGGATCGGCTGGCCGTCGATATTGCCGCGCCCCGCCGCCGCCATGATGGCGACATCCGGCCGCAGCATGTTGAGGATGCCGGTCCAGTGCCCCGACGTGTCCTGGTAGAGGATGGAGCCGTCCGGAGTCTCGAACACGAAGATCAGCGCGCCGCCGTCGCCGCGGTCGCCCTGGTTGCTGGCGCGCAGATGGGCGACCGCCTCCGGCGCCAGCTGGGTGCCCATGTAGCCGACCAGTTCCTGGAAGCGGGCGCGCTGCTCCTGCCAGGTCAGTCCTAAGTCGCCGATGCAGACCTCGCCCGACTGGTGCATCTTCTTGTGGCTCCAGACGCAGGAATGCTGGCTGGGATAGACGCTGACCCTGACCCCGTGTCCTAAGTCGATCGTCTCGCCGCCGGCGACGCAGATCATCTGGTCCAGCGGCACGCCCGCCTGCTCCATGACGCGCACGGTCTCGTAACTGCCGATGATCCTGGCACCCGTGCGCTTGGCGATCCGCTCGGCCCCGTAGAGGTGGTCGAAATGGCTGTGGCCGACGACGATCCAGTCGGCGGCCTCGATATCGTCCGCGGTCAGGCCCGGCCCCTTGGCATTGGCGGCGCGGTCGATATAGGCGTCGAGGAAGATCGTCAGCCCCGCTACCTTGAGCCGGAACGTGGCACAGCCATACCAGTCGAGTGTCGCAGGCATGGTGTCTTCCTCCCCTTTGCTGTTGTTCTACCCCGACACCAACGGCGGCGTCGCCGTTGCACCAACATGCTTCGAGACGCGCGTTCCGCGCTCCTCAGGATGACGCACGTTGGAAAAACTGAAGCAAAAACAACGGCGTCATGCTGAGGAGCCGGCGCAGCCGGCGTCTCGAAGCATCATGCCCGACGTCACAACCCCAGCACGGCCTTGGCCATGATGTTGCGCTGGATCTCGTTCGAGCCGCCATAGATCGAGGCGGCGCGCGTGTTGAGGTAGGTGCCCATGCTGCGCCCGGCATAGTCGGGGCCGATGGCCCCTTCGTTGGCGCCGGGTTCGGTCCGCTCATAGGGCATGGCATAGGAGCCGATCGCCTCGATCCCCAATTCGGTGATGCGCTGCGAGACTTCGGTGCCGCGCGTCTTGAGGAGCGAGGATTCGGGGCCGGGGCGGCCTGTGCGGCTGATCTCGGCCATCACGCGGTGTTCCGTGACGGTCAGGCCCTGGACATCGATCTCGACCTCGGCCAGGCGGGCGGCAAAGGTGGGATCGTCGATCAGGCGGCCGAGAGGACCGGCTTCCGATTCAAGGATGCGGCGCAGGGTGGCGGTCGCCTGCTGCAGCCGCGCGCCATAGGCGCCACCGCGCTCGAACTCCAGCAGGTACTTGGCATAGGTCCAGCCCTTGCCCTCGTCGCCGATGCGGTTGCCTTGCGGCACCCGCACGTCCTCGAAGAAGACCTGGTTTACCTCGTGGTCGCCGGCCAGCGTGATGAGGGGGCGGATGCTGATGCCCGGGGTCTTCATGTCGATCAGCAGGAAGGTGATGCCGGTCTGCGGCTTGCCACTCGCATCCGTGCGGACCAGGGCGAAGATCCAGTCGGCGTAGTGCGCGTGCGTCGTCCAGATCTTGGACCCGTTGATGACGTAGTCGTCGCCGTCCGGCACCGCCCGCATCGACAGGGCGGCCAGGTCGCTGCCCGAACCCGGCTCCGAATAGCCCTGGCACCAGTAGAGGTCGCCGGCCAACGTGGGCGGCAGGAACTTCTGTTTCTGCTCCGGCGTGCCGAACGCCATGATGACCGGCGACACCATGCGCAGGCCCATCGGGATCATACTGGGCGCGCCGGCGCGGGCCAGTTCGCTCTCGAAGATGTAGACCTGGGTCGAGGTCCAGCCCGTGCCGCCATGCTCGACCGGCCACGTGGGGGCAGCCCAGCCCTTGGCCGCCAGGATCTTCTGCCAGGCGATCGCGTCCGGCTTTTCCGTGAAGACGCTGGTCGAGCGGGCGGCCACGGCGCGCAGTTCCGGCGTCAGGTTGGCTTCCAGGAAGCTGCGGACGCTGCTGCGGAACGCCTCGTCCTCGATACTGAATTCCAGGTTCATAGTAGATATCCGGGTTGATCAAAGCAGGTGTCTCAGGACGCGATAGATGTCAGGGGGCACGTTTGGAAAGCAAAAAAAATCTCGAAATCTGACGAGCCATCCCAGATGTCATAATATCCTTGGCGCTCTTGTCGGGATATATAGTCGTTTGTTCTGGACTCAAACAGAATGCGCCACTATTAATTGGATTAATCTCAAGTGATGGACCGTAATCGGTAACAATTGTTTTATCGATCACATAGCATGAAGAATTCTGATCGCATTCTATATTATCAGCTCGACATAACCATATATCTTTGACGCTGATAATTGCAGAAGATCGATGTGCTGGATTCTTGTCGAATAGATTGCCGCATCCCATTCTGATTTCGATCGCTGATGTTGATGGTATGACCAATTTTCCCCACACATCGCCTTTGGGGTCGCTAGTGAATGTGTCGATCTCCATTCGGATAAGGCGCTCGATTGAATCGAAATCCCCAAACCTAAACTCTGTGCCATATTCAAAGCAGATCGTGACCGAACCAACCTCTGTGTTGGGTAAGGGTGGCGGAGTTGCGGCTGCGGGATTGGAAATCAGGCCTACGACTACCACGGCGGCTTTCGGCCAACTCGGCTTTTTCAGATGTGTGGCAGGCGCGGACTTCACAGGTCGACACCGTCGAGGCGGATTTCGTGCATCAGGGGCGTGCGCTCGGACCATGCACCCGGCGGGAATGGCATGGCGTGAACGACTTCGCCCGTTTCCTCGAGAACTGCGGTTCCGATATCGGCCAGCCTGAAGAGCTCCTGCCCGAAGTGCATGTCGGTCCGAAAGAAGACGGCGATGTCATAGTCGGATTCGGCCCCGGCCTGTCCGCGGGCGCGCGAGCCGTAGAGGACGACCCGTTGGACACGATCGCCATAGACAGCACTCACGGTGTCGCGAAACCGCCTGAGAACTGGATCGGCCATGATCGTCGCTTGTGCCATGCACAACAGAGTGGCATCGGCCGAGGCGATTTTCACCTGCTCCGATGGCTGCGCCTGCCGGAGGCAATACGCCAGCCGCGATTGACCGTGAACACTACGATGACCAGCGCGCCGACGAAGCAAGCCGCATAGCCGACGAAGCCGAGGGCGAGGTAGGCCAGTTCCCGCCATTCGAAGCCCAACCCCTCGGTCGGCCCGTCGGCGACACGGATGAAGCCGGACCCGAAATGGCAGACCGAGGACGAGACGCTGCCCCGGCCGGCGGTGCCGAGGTTGTAGCGCTCCAGCGGCTCCGCCTGGCCGCCCAGGCGCTGGGCCAGGGCCTGGCACGGCGCCTCCATCAGGAAGGCACCGACCGGGCCGTCCAGTGCCGTGCCGACGAGGAAGTTCGCACCGGCCCAGGCAGGCACGAACAGGATGGCGATCAGTACCAGCCGGACCAGGATGATCCAGGTCGGATGCGCGCCATCATCAGGTGCTGTCGGCGATCCGTCCGACACCTGAGGGCTGAACCTCAGCCCCGCCCGATGAACGGCTGCTTCACCGGCAGTGCGGTTGCCTCCAGCACGTTCATCTCCGGCGGCAGGGCGGCCATCAGGACGGCGATGCGGGCCAGGTCGTCGCGGGACATCATGCCTTCGACGCCGGTCGCGACGTCGCGATAGTCGCCCCAGATCTCGCTGTCGGTATTGCCGGGGTGGAGGGCCGAGACGGCGATGCCGTGCTCCCGCCCGTCGAGCGCCAGGGATTGGGTCAGCCCCCGGATCGCGAACTTCGACGTCGTGTAGGGGGTCGAGTTGGCGCGCGGGCGCTGGCTGGAGATCGAGCCGATGTTGATGATCCGCCCCCCGCCTTGCGGCTTCATGATGCGGAAGGCTTCGCGCGCGCAGAGGAAGCAGGCGTCGATATTCACCGACATGACGCTGCGCCAGTTCTCCAGGCTGCGCTCCTCGATCGGCATCTGCCCGCCGCCCAGGCCAGCATTGTTGACCAGCAAGTCGAGTTGGCCGTGCGCCGTCATCAGGGCCGCGAACAGCGCCAGCACCTGGAACTCGTCAGTCAGGTCGGCGGTGACGGTAAGCACGTCGCCACCGGCATCCGCGATCCGCTGCGCCACCTGGTCCAGGCGGTCGGCCCGGCGCGCCGCGATCACGACCTTTGCCCCTTCGGCCGCGTAGGCGACGGCAATGGCCTCCCCGATCCCGGAACTGGCCCCGGTGACGAGTGCCACCTTCCCCTCAAGCAACGGCAAGGCAGTTTCCTTTCGTCGGGTGCGCCCGGTTGGTCGCGCGCGGCCTGGTTGCGGCACCGGTCGCCGGCACGGCAGCGGTGCCCCTCAATGTAGCAGCGCCGGCGTCACGATCATGCCTTTCGCCTGGCCTGCGGTGCGTCGGCGGACGGGAGGTCAGGATTGGCGGTCGGCCAGGAGGCGCTCGACCAGGGCCAGGAGTTCGCTGGTGCGGAACGGCTTGGGCAGGACCGCGTCGGCGCCGAACTTCTCCGCGATCGCCAGGAAGCTGACGCCGCCGTTCGCGATGCTGCCCGACATGGCTATGATCGGGATGCGGGGGTTGACCCGCCGCATCGTGCGGATCGCCTCCAGGCCCTCGACCTCGGGCATCAGGATGTCGGTTATGACAAGGTCGGGCTGGCGTTCGTGAAAGTGACCGATGCCCTCCTTGCCGTCGCGCGCGACCGTCGCCTCGTGCCCGCGAATGCCCAGTGCCTGGGATATCACCCGGGCGATCGCATCCTCGTCATCGATGACTAGAATTCTGGCCATGCGGCACCATGGATGATCGCGAAAGAGTGGGCGCCGGCCCGGCACCTGCACTGTATGATGGTCTTCTGCAAGCGCAAGGTTTCCATGCGGATTAGACCGCATACGAAGTATACGACATCCGGTGCGCCTGGAAACATGTTTGCGACGCTCTATTCAGGTCAGCAATCATGAGCGATAATAGTTCATGGTCGATGTATTCGCTAGACGGCGCAGCACGCCCGGGCGGGAGCGCAGCGTGCGGCTGAGGACGGCGGGCATCGTAGTGGGGATCTGCCTGCCGATCCTGCTGTTCGGCAGCGCGATGGTCGTCCTGTTCGAGAACCAGCAGCGCGATTTCGTGACCCAGGGCATGCAGCGCGACGCCGGGACGGTGGCCCAGGGCGTGCTGGCCCGCCTGGTCCTGAACCGCACGATGCTGGAAGACGCGGCCCTGTCCCAGATCGACGAGATCGACCGCGACCGCGCGACCAGGATCCTGGACAACCGGGATTTCCTGCAACTGGCCAGCCGCCTGCTGCGTGCGCGGCCACGGATCCAGGGCCTGCGCTGGATGCGGCCGGGCCTGCCCCCGCTGGACCTGGGGCGGCGTGGCATCGCCCTGCCGCCGGTGTCGGCCGATCTGATGGTGCAACCCTGGCCCACGCCCCAGTCGATCCTGTCGGAGCTGGTCAGCCTGCCGGGCGAGCCCCCGCTGGTCGCCGTCCGCGCCAACCTGGGGGCAGGACAGGGCGACGGCAACCTGATCGCCTTCATCGACACGTCCTCCATCGTCGAGGTTTTGACTCGGTATGAGTTCCCTGGCGGCTGGCCGATCCTGGTGGTCGACGAGATGCTGACCCCTTTTGCCTCCGACGGCGATGCAAAGGAGATGGCGACGGTGCGGGCGGCACTGGCCGATCCTATGATCGGGGCAGAGCTGCGCGCAGGCAAATCGCACATTCCCGGTGCCGGTGATTCCAGCGGCGACCTCACCCTGGTGGCGGCGCCGGTGCCGCGCACGCGCTGGATGCTCGTGATGGGGGCGCCGGCCGACCTGATCGCGGTGCCCGGTCGGCACATCCAATGGGCGATCGCCGCCGCGCTGCTGCTCTCCGGCCTGCTGACGCTGGGCATGGCGGGCCTTGCCTTGCGGGGCTATCGCCTCCGGATGGAGGCGCACGAGCGGGACGCGATCCGCGCGGTCGAGCAGCGGTCGCTGGCAATCATCGAGAGCACCAACGACGCCATCATCGAGGCCGACCGCAACCTGCGCATCACCTTCCTGAACGGGGCCGCGCGGGCGATGATCGACCAGCCGGGCGACCTGATCGGGCGCGACGCGGGAGACCTGTTCCCGGCCCTGGCGCCCGGCTCGGACCTGCGCCTGCGCTGCCACCGCGTCCTGACGACAGGCCAGCCGGACGAGCTGGAGATGTTGCGCCTGGCCACCCCGCGCTGGGTCCATGTCAGGCTGTTCCCCAATCCCGACGGACGCATCGTCGCCTATGTCCGCGACATCACCGACCGCAAGCTGTCGGAGCAGACGGTGGCGGGGCATCGCTCGCTGCTCGAGCGCCTGATCGAGACGCTGCCCGATCCGATCTTTGCCAAGGACCTGGAGGGGCGCTACCTGCTGGCCAATTCCGCGCTGGCCAGCACCATGGGTTGCGACCGGCGCGAGCTGATCGGGCGCAGCGACCTGGAAATGGCGCCGGCCGAACAGCTGGGCATGATCCAGGAGGTCGACCGCATGGTCCTGGCCGAGGGCCGGCTGATGACCATCGAGCGCACGGTCGACAATGGCCAAGGCCGCCTGCGCCACCTGCTGATCAGCGTGGCGCCGCTGAAGGACGCGCAGGGCCAGGTGGCGGGCCTCGTCGGTACCTCGCGCGACATGACCGAGTTACGCCAGGTCGAGGAGCACCTGCGCCATTCCCAGCGGCTGGAGGCGGTGGGCCGCCTGACCGGGGGCATCGCCCACGACTTCAACAACCTGCTGCTGGTGATCGTCACCAACCTTGACCTGATGCTGTCGCTGACCGAGGAGGAGGACCTGCGGCAGCTGGCGGAAGAGGCGCTGGCTGCGGCCGACCGGGGCAGCCTGCTGACCAAGCGCCTGCTGGTCTTTGCCCGGCGCAGCGCGCTGAACCCGCGCGCGGTCGACCTCAACGCCCTGGTCGCCGGCATGCTGTCGGTCCTGCGCCGCACGCTGAGCACCGCGATCGACCTGCGGTTCGAGCCGGGCGAGGGCCTTTGGCCGGCCATGGCCGACCCCGGGCAGGTCGAGGATGCGCTGCTGAACCTGGTGATCAATGCGCGCGATGCGATGCCGAACGGTGGCCGCATCCTGATCCGTACGGGGAACGAGGGGCTGAGCCGGGAGACGGCCAAGCAGGCGGGCGACATGGTGCCCGGCGACTATGCCTGGCTCAGCGTCATCGACAGCGGCACCGGCATGACGGCGGAGGTCCTGAACCGCGCCATCGAGCCGTTCTTCACGACCAAGGACGTGGGCAAGGGAACGGGCCTGGGCCTGTCGCAGATCTATGGCTTTGCCAAGCAGTCGGGCGGCCATTTCCGCCTGGAGAGCGAGGTGGGGATCGGCACGGCGGCGCGCATCTACCTGCCACGTGCCGGCCTGCTGGGGAGCGGGGCGCATGACGACCGGATCGGCGACGACCTGCGCGGCGACGAGCGCATCCTGGTCTGCGAGGAGAGCTTCGAGGCGCGGCGCGAGACCGCCGCCTCGCTCCGCGCGCTGGGCTACCGCATCGTGGAGGCGGCGGACGAGGCGACGGCGCTGGAGCGCCTGGGTCTGGGCCAGGAGCGGGTCGACCTGATCCTGGCCGACCTGGTCATGTCCGGCGGCAATCGCGGGGTCGACCTGGCGCGGCGGGCCTGCCAACTGGTGCCCGGGATCCGCGTCCTGCTGATGTCGGGCTATGACGGCACCGTGGGACGGGGGGCCGAGGAGTTTGCCCTGATCGCCAAGCCGTTCGGGCTGCAGGCGCTTGCGCGGCGCCTGCGCGAGGTGCTGGATAGACCGGCGCCGGCACGCGTCCCCGAGGCGCTGCTGGGCGCCGCACAAGACGGGGAGCGAGGCGCGTGACGGAATTGACCGACTGGATTGGGCGGCGCATGGAGCGCGACGACGTGCCAAGCGCGTTCGACGCCAATGCGCTGGTGGCGACGCTGGGCGTGAAGCGGCCCGAATTCCGCGACGGCGATCCGCTGCCGCCCATGTGGCACTGGATGAGCTTCCTGGACGCGGCGCCGCGGCAGAAGATCGGGCCCGATGGCCATGCGGAGCGGGGCGACTTCCTCCCGCCCATCGAGTTGCCGCGCCGCATGTTCGCAGGCGCCGACACGACCTTCCTGGCACCCCTGGTGATCGGCGAAACCGCGCGGATGGAGATCGAGGTCGTCTCCGTCCAGGAAAAGACCGGCCGCACCGGGCGGCTGGTCCTGCTGGGGGTGGAGCGGCGCATGTCCTGCCGGGGGCAACTGGCCGTGGTCGAGAAGCAGACCGCCGTCTATCGCGAGGCGGGCGCCGGCGCCACGACGCCCGACCAGGCACCGGCCGATGCCGAGTGGTCGTGGGAGGTGCCGGTCGACCCGGTCATGCTGTTCCGGTTTTCCGCCCTGACCTTCAACGGTCACCGCATCCATTACGACCGTCCCTATACGACTGGCGTCGAGCACTATCCAGGCCTGGTGGTGCATGGCCCCCTGATCGCCATCAGCCTGCTGGAGTCCCTGCACCAGGCCGGCCAGCCGGCGCCGGCCAGCTTCAGCTTCCGCGCCGTGGCACCGCTGTTCGACGACGCCCCGTTCCAGGCGCAGGGCCGCCGCACCGATGCGGGCGCCAGCCTGTGGGCCAAGGGTCCGGACGGCCGCCTGGCCATGCGCGCCGACGTCACGTTCTGACGTTCCGGCAAGGGCGGGATGGCTCATGCGACCAGTTGTCTGCTGACAGGGTTGCGGTGGGTGCCTAGCCTGGGCCGATGACCGGGGGGTTCGGCAAGGCGGCAAAACAGGGGGCAGCGCATCTCGCGCTGCTTCTCCTGCTGGTGCGTGCGATGATCCCGGCCGGCTTCATGCCGGACATGGCGGCCCTGCGGGACGGCCGCATCCAGGTCGTCCTGTGCTCCACCGACGGTCAGCGCGTCGTCGTGCTGGATCGCGACGGCAAGGCGGTCGATGACGGTTCCGGGCGCCACGATGCCGTCGGCGCCTTGCATTGCCCCTTTGGCCTTGTCGCCGCGCAGGCCTTCATCCTTCCCATCCTGCCGCAGCTGGGCCCGTCGCGGGCCTTTGAGCGCGATTGCGCGCCAGCCTGCCCGGCACAGGCCGCGCCGCCGCCGGCCCGCGGTCCACCCCTCGGCGCCAGGGCACCTCCCGCACTTTCCGTCTGACCCTGTCCCGCATGCCTGGGCCTGCCCCGGCATGTCGTGCCCGCTTGTCGAACGGAATGGATCCATGCCGGCTTATCCCGCCGCCGCGGCCTGCGCCGTGGTTTTCTTGACGTTGTTTTCTGCACAATCCGCCTGCATCGCCGGCACCCCGAGCACAGGGGCGCGCTCATGATGAACCGGCGCGAACTGGGCGTCCTGGGCGGATCCGCCCTGCTGGCGCTGTCGGCGGTGCCCCTCTCGGCGCAGTCCGGACCCACCACGCCCGTGGCGGAGGCCGCACCAGCCCCCGACCATCCTATGCCTGCTGGCTGGATGGGGCGGGAGCAGGTCGCGATCGTCCTCTACCCCCAGCTGACGGCACTCGACGTGATCGGGCCGCATCACATGTTCACCAGCCTGATGGGCGCCACGGTGCACATGGTGGCGGCCACGCGAGAGCCGGTGACGAGCGACAACGGCCTGATCCTGACGCCGACGGCCACCTTCGACGATTGCCCGGCCGACCTGGACATCCTGTGCATCGGCGGGGGCACGGCCGGCACGCTGGCCGCGATGGAAAGCCCCGCGATGATGGCCTTCCTGAAGGACCGGGGGGCGCGGGCCAAGTGGGTGACCTCGGTCTGCACCGGCTCCCTGATCCTGGGTGCGGCCGGCCTGCTCAAGGGCTACCGCGCCACGTCCCACTGGGCCGCGCACGATCTTCTGGACCGCTTCGGCGCCGTCCCGACGCACGGACGGATCGTCACCGACCGCAACCGCATGACGGGTGGCGGCGTGACTGCCGGCATCGACATGGGATTGGCGATCGTCGGCGCCCTGCGCGACCGGACCTATGCCGAAAGCGTCCAGCTGCTGGCCGAGTACGACCCGCAGCCACCCTTCGACTCCGGCTCCCCGGACAAGGCGTCGCCCCAGGTGCGCGGGATCATGGATTCGATGTTCGTCAATTTTCTTGCCCAGGCCCGTGCAGTGGCCGACCGGACGGGTGCCCCATGGCGCGGCTGATCGACATGAAGACCAACGCGTCCAAGCGTGTGCTGGCTGCAGCGCTGACGGCTGGCGTCCTGTGGCCCGGGGCCGCCTTGGCCCAGGACCAGGAGACGATCCGGCTGGACGAGATCGAGATCAAGGCCAGCGCCGATGGCGTGACGGAGACGACCGCCGGACCGGTCCAGGGCTATCGCGCCCTGAGCGCAGGGTCCGCCACCAGGACGGACACGCCGATCGAGGAGATCCCGCAGGCGATCACCGTCCTGCCCCGCCAGTTGCTGGAAGACCAGGCTGCGGTGTCGATCAACGAGGCGCTGCGCAATGCCAGCAACGTCCAGGCGGTGGACAGCCGCATCATCGGCAATGTCGACCAGTCGCCACTGCGGATCCGCGGCTTCAAGGCGGACCAGTGGATCGACGGCTATGCCGGCAACCTGTTCCTGTCGGGCGACCATGACAGCCTGGTCAATCTCGAACGGATCGAGGTGCTGAAGGGTCCGAACGCGGTGCTCTATGGCGGCGGCGCCGGCGCGCCGCTGGGTGGCGTGGTCAACCTCATCTCGAAACTGCCGACCGCCACCGCCAGCTATGACTTTGGCGCCACTTTCGGCAGCTATGGCTATTGGAGCCCGCAGTTCGACATCAACCAGCCGCTGAATAGCGACGGCACGGTGCTGTTCCGGATGACTGGCCAGTACACGCGGGCCGACAGCTTCATCGACGTGTTGGAGTCGGACCGCTTCAGCTTCAACCCGACGCTGACGCTGACCAACAACGACGACACATCGCTGACGGTCCAGTTCTTCTATTCGCGCCATGAACAGCAGGCCTATTCCGGCCTGCCGGTCGTCGGCACGATCCAGGGCGACTACCGTGTGCGGCGCGAGCTTTATTTCGGTGATCCCGCGATTCCGGACAGTACGTCCGAGATCTACGGGACCACGGTCACCTTCGAGCACGAATTCAACGAAGTCTGGTCGACCAGCATCAAGGGCCGCTGGAGCGAGTCCGAAATGGCGCAGCCGTCGCAGGCGGCGTTCCTGGACGCGACCGGCACCGGCGGCACGCCGATCCTGCCGCCATCCACCTTCGATGTCTCCAACCTGATCCATCGCGACGCGCAGGAGGAGTTCAGCATCAACCCCACGCTCCAGGCCAGGTTCGCCTGGGGGCCCAGTGACAACACCGTCCTCTTCGGCGGCGACTATGCCCATGTCAGCGAACAGGTTTCGATGGTGGCCGATACGCTGGGCAACATGTGCTTCGCCTTCGGTCTGGGCTGCCCGCCGACATTGGTCGACCTGCAGAACCCCACCTTCCCGGCGTTCGTCTTTCCCGTTGCCGGCGTGGGCGAGGGGGCGACCTACTTCGATGGCGACCTGAGCTTCGAGACCCATGGCGTCTATGGCCAGGTCCAGTCCACGCTCTATGACCGGATCCACCTGCTCGTCGGCGGCCGGGTCGGCACGCTGGACATCACCTATGAGGAGCGGGCGCTGGCACCACCCGCCACTTTTGTCACGGACGAGACCCGGTTCCTGCCGCGTGTCGGCGCGGTGGTGGATGTGGTGCAGGGCCTGTCGCTCTATGCGGGCTACAGCGAAGGCATGCGGTGGGTCCCGTTCTCCCAGACTTTCGCCCGGCCCAAGCCGGAACTGTCGAAAAGCCTGGACGCCGGCATCAAGTTCAACCTGGACGATGCGCTGACGGGCACCGTCTCGGTCTTCCAGATCGACCGTGAGAACGTGCCCTACCAGATCGCCTTCGGGCTGGGTGCCCTGTCCGAGCAGCGCTCCCGCGGGTTCGAGGCGGACGTCGTCTATCAGCCCGATGCCAACTGGAGCGTGCTGGCCAGCTACGGCTACACCGATGCGACGTTCGAAAGCACGACGCCGGCGGCCCCGGCCGGCAACCGGCTGCCCATGGTGCCGGAGCATTCCGGCCGGTTGTGGGTGAACTATGCCTTCGACAACCAGTTCAGCGGCTGGAGCCTGGGTGGCGGCGTCTATGCGGCCTCCGACCAGTTCGTCGATTCCGCCAACACCTGGTCGACGGGGGCCTATTTCACGGTGGACGCCAAGATCGGCTACGAGGTCGAGAACGTCCGGGTATCCCTGGCCGTGAAGAACCTGACGGGAGAGGAATACTTCACGCCCTATACCTGGTTCGGTGGCCAGGTCGCCCCGGGCGAGCCGCGCATGGTCTATGGCCAGGTCGGCTACAGGTTCTGAGAGGCCGTTTGGGACATGGATTGCGGGGACCGGGTGCGTGCTTCGAGGCTACGCTTCGCTCCGCACCTCAGCATGACGACCGTGGGTTTTCTTAGGCTTTCCCAACGTTCGTCATCCTGAGGAGGCCCGAAGGGCCGTCTCGAAGGACGCACAACGCTGCCGCCGCCCAGATTCCAATCGGGTTCTGAGGCGAGGGGTGGGGCAGTGGGTGCATTACAGCGCCCACTGCCCCGGTCGTTTCAGTGGTGGGCGTCCTTCGGGCTTTCCATCAGTTCGACCAGGACGCCGCCCATGTCCTTGGGGTGGACGAAGATGATGGGCGTGCCGTGGGCGCCGATGCGCGGCTCGCCGGTGCCCAGGATGGTGGCACCCTTGGCCCGCATCTCGTCGCGGGCGGCGATGATGTCGGCCACCTCGAAACAGACATGGTGCTGGCCCCCCTTGGGGTTCTTGGCCAGGAAGCCGTGGATGGGAGAATTCTCGCCATAGGGCTCGATCAGCTCGATCTGCGAGTTCTCCAGGTTCACGAAGCAGACCCACACGCCCTGTTCCGGCATCGAGAACTTGGGCGTGACGCTCTTCGCGCCCAGCACCTCGGTATAGAGCTTCACCGACTCCTCGATCGAAGGGGTGGCGATGCCGATATGGTTGAGGCGTCCGATCATGGTCCTGTTCATCCTCTGGCGGGAACGGCTTGGCGCCTGAATAGCAGTGGCTGCGCGGTTCAGCTATGGGCGAGATAGCCGCCGTCCACGACCAGGACCTGCCCCGCGACATAGGATGCCGCGGGAGAGGCCAGGAAGACCGCCGCGCCCGCGATCTCGTGCGGTTCGCCCGAGCGGCCGAGGGAGGTTCGGGTCTTGAGCATGGCCTTCACCGCGTCGTCGGCGACCAGGGCGGCGTTGGTCTCCGTCCCGAACACGCCAGGCGCGACCGCGTTCACGTTGATGCCATGCGGGCCCAGCTCCGCCGCCAGCGCCCGGGTCAGGCCCGCCAGTCCCGCCTTGGCCGAGGTATAGACGGCATCGCCGACGCCCGAGATGGGGCCTGCGATCGACGTCATGTTGATGATCCGCCCGCCGTGCCCCTGGCGCATCATCTGCCGCGCCGCCAGCCTGGCTAGGTTGAAGGGGGAGACGAGGTCGGCATTGAGCAGGCGGCGCACGTCGTCCAGCGAGAAGTCGAACAGCGGCCGGCGGTCGCGCACGCCCACATTGTTGACCAGGATGTCCAGCCGGCCGGGGTCGGTCGAGATGTGGGCGAAGGCAGCCTCCACCGCCGCCTCGTCCGTGACGTCGAAGGGCAGGGCGGTCGCCGTGCCGCCCGCCTTGCGGATCGCGGCGGCGGCGGCGTTGACCTGTTCAACCCGCAGGCCGTTCAGAAGGACATGGGCCCCCGCCTGGGCCAGGCCCTTGGCGATCTCGAAGCCCAGGCCGCGGCCCGCGCCGGTGACCAGGGCGACGCGCCCGTCGAGGCTGAAGGGGTGGGCCGTCATTGCAGTCTCCTCCGCGATTTTCTTGTTGGCATGGCGGCTTACAGGCTCAGGCCGCGGGGCGCCAGTCCCAGTCGACCCACAGGCCGTGCGGATGGCCGGTGCCCAGGACCAGGCCGCGCGGCCCCGGCCACAGGTCGAGCAGGATCGCCATCCGATCCTGATGCGCTTCCTCGAAGCGCAGCCAGGCCAGCGGACGATCCGCCGTGGCCTTCGCACCCGCCGCCTCGATCAGGGCGCTGATGCGGGCGCGCTCCACCTCGGGGATGTAGGGCCAGACATAGGTGTGCAGCACGACGGTGGCGCTGCCCGGCACGGGGTCGGCCAGTTCGCCCGCCAGCCAGTCGCCGGCTGCGGCCCGCACGACCGAGGGCGGTTCCGCCGCGGCGATGCGCAGGGCGGCGTCCAGCCGGGCCAGCCGCTCGGACTGGTCGGGCCAGACATAGGACTTCAGGCGCAGGCGCCCCTCGATCGTGTCCAGGGCCAGGGGGTTCAGGTCGCACCCCCGGCGCGAGGCCACGGGAATGGTCGCCGGCAGGACGGGTGCGCGGCCGTGCCAGCGGGCGCCCAGGTGCAGGGCGGAGTCCGCGGGTCCCCAGCTTTGCCCTCCAAGGGCGTAGTGGTAGCGGTCGAACAGCAGGTTCAGGCCGCCGCTGGCGCCGATCTCGCGCAGGGCCAGCGGCCGACGCAGGGCCTGGAAGACATGGGCAAGGCCGCCCAGCACGACCGCGCTGCGCTGAACCTCGTTCGTCTGGGGCGCGTGCTCGAGCATGCGGCGCAGGAAGTGGGTTTCGCCCGCCAAGGTGTCGCGCAGCACGGGGGCCATCTCGACCAGGGGGCGCGTTCCACCGGCGGACGGATAGAACGCCGCCAGCGCCGGGGCGCGGCCGGCAAGGACCAGGAAATGCAGGCCGCCCAGCAGGCGCAGGGCCAGAATCTCCTCCACCGGGCGGCCACGCCATTGGCCGAGCACCCCCCAGGACGGGCCATCCTGGTCCAGATCCTCCAGGATCGTGCGGCACAGGACGGCATTGAAGCGGGACCCCAGCTTCGTGCTGATATCGGCCTGCCTGGCGAAAGAGGCGGCGATCGACGCCTTGTCGGCGGGACGTTCGGCTTGCATGACACCGGTGGAACCAGGGACGGAGCATGATGCGGACAGGCGAGGCTTTGGGCAATCGCAAGGGGCGGGCGGCGCGCCGTGCCGCCTGGGGCCTTGGCCTGGTGGCGATCCTTGCCATCGCCCTGGTCGTTGCGCTGCCGGTGCTGCTGTTGCGCCAGGCGCGCGACCAGGCCCTGGAGGGCGCGCGCGCGGCCATGCCGTTCGCCAGCGTGACGATCCCGGGGCGCGATGGCGGCACCCTGAATGCGTGGCTGGCGCCGACCCTGGAGCCCTGGGCCGTGCTGATCCTCGTGCCCGGCAGCGGCGGGGCCCAGGCGACCGCGGCGACGGCCGCGCTGGCCGACGACCTCAGCGGCCGCAACTACGCCGTGCTGGTGCTGGATGTCCGGGGCCAGGGCGGCTCGCCCCCTGCGCGCGCCCTGGCGGCGGGCGAGGGGGACGACGTGCTGGCGGCTGTCGACTTTCTCAAGGCACGTTCGGCCGGGGTGCGTGTGGGCGCGGTCGGCTTTGGCCTGGGCGGGCTTGCGGTGCTGGATGCCGCCGCGCGCGATCCGCGAATCGAGAGCGTGGTGGCGATCGACCCGCCGCGCGATCCCCTGGCGCCGCTGGACGCGCTGTTGCAGGACCAGGCGCTCCCCGATCTTCTGCGCGCACCGGTGCGGGCGGCGGCGCAGGCGGTCTGGGGCTTTGGCACATTGGCCAGCCCGGCGGAGGCACTGCCGCGGCTGGAGCGTCGGCCCGTCCTGCTGGCCTGGCCCGCGGCGGACGAGGCGGCACAGCTGGACGGCCGCGCCCTGGCGGCCCGGGCATCGGCGGGGCTGTTCCAGGCCCTGCCGCCCCGCCGGGCCGAGGCCGGAAGCGGTTGGGACGCCGACTACCGCAATGACCGGACCAGCCTGGTCGAGCACATCGCCAACTTCCTGGACGATACCTTCGCCATCCGGTTCGGATGATGGGGTGAACGCGTCCTCTGAAGGCGCCCTGTGGTCGAGGCGTGCCACGCTCAACCCGCAGGAGCGGGGGTGAGCAGTAGCAGTATCGCCGTTAGGTATTCAGCGTCTGCTGCACCGCGAGCAGGCGTTCGACCGTGGCGCCCATCAGCGCCTGGTAGACGTCCGGGTGGGTCATGATGAAGGCGTGGAAGCGCCAGTAGTCGAGCTCCAGCAGGCTGACCGGCGTCGCAGCCGTCACCGTGGCGCTGCGCTTGCGCCCGCGGAAGAAGCCGTATTCGCCGAACAGTTCGCCCCGACCGTGCAGGGTGGAATGCTGCGTCTCGGTCGGCCAGTCCACGCGCACATGACCGTCGGCCACGACGAACATGCTGGTCGCGGTCTCGCCGATGCGGCAGATCACGTCGCCCGGCTCGTAATAGGTATTGCGCACCAGGGCGGCCACTTCCTCCAGGTCGCGGGCGCCCAGCGTGCCGAACAGGTGGCTGTCGCGCAGCACGTCCATCCGGTCGACCAGGGCGCCGCGGTCCAGCTCGCGCGTCCGGCAGGTCAGCTGGCGGTTCACCCGGTTGGCCATGCGGCGCCAGCGGCGCTGCTCGCCCCCCGTCACGGCGGGCAGGATCGACAGGTCGCCCGCGATGCGCGCGGCTTCCCGCAGGCCGGATTCATAGGCGCCATGGACGCTGCCCCAATGGCGGTGCTCGGTATGCTCGCCCGCGAAATGGATCCGGCCGTCCAGCGGGACCGACAGCGCGTGGACGTGCTCGGCACTGGCATCGGGGCCGATCACCGTGCCGCTGCCCCGGGCATAGGGATCGGTCAGCCAGCCCGTGCGGACCACGCCCGCGATCCCCGGCGCCTCGTCACCGAACAGCTCGGACACCACGCGCGCGGCATACCGCTTCGTGGCGTCCTCGCTCAGGCCCGCCAGGTGCACGGCGGCGTCGCCGCCCACCTTGCACATCAGCGCCGGCGTGCCGTGCGTCTTGGTCAGGTTCACCACGATCGAGGGCAGATCCTCCCGCCCCCCGTCCATCAGGCCAAAGGCATAGCGACGGGCCTGGGGCACCGGGTCCTGTAGCCGGATCACCAGCGTCTCCAGCGCACCGACATAGAGCCGGTCGATGGCCTGGCGTCGTTCATCGGGGATCGGCGGATCGAAGCAGATGCCGTTGGCCTTGAGCACCCCCAGCGGGACGGTGACGATGACGCGCTCGGCCTCGAAGGTCTCGCGCTCGGTCACCACCTGGACCGGTTCGTCCCGCTGGCCGTGTCGGATCGTCTCCACCGGCTCGCCCAGGCGGATGTCCAGCCCCTCGGCCAGCAGCTCGACCAGGCTCTGGAAGCCATCGGGCAGGACGCTGTCGCCCTGGCCATAGACCTCGTACCCCTTGTCCAGGGCCAGGAAGGACAGTTCGCGCGGCTCGGCCATGGCACCGTCGCGGAAGTGCACGGCCAGGTGCCAGGCCAGCGCCCGCCGGGCGTCGGGCGTTTCGGAGTCGAGGTCGACCAGCGTCTCTATGGCGTCGGCCACGGTGATGTCCAGGCGGCCGGTCGTGTCCAGCGTCGCCTGCGCCTCCTCCAGCTGGTCCATCAGCTCGTCGACACGGGCGATTGCCGCGGCCTTCGCGGCGGGGTCCAGGACGCGGCCGCGATCGATCAGGCATAGGCTGTCCCAGCCCCCGACATAGGTGCTGTCGCCGCCCACGAACATCATGGGCGCGCCCAGTTCGTTGGCGATCTGGGCGACGGGGTTGCCCTCGGTCCCGTGGATCCAGTGGGCGCCCAGGTCGAAGCCGTCGCGCGTCCAGATGCGTCCGCCCAGGCGGTCGCGGGCCTCGAGCACGGTGACCTGCAGGCCATGGCGGGCCAGCGCGCGCGCCGCGGACAGCCCGGCTATGCCGGCGCCGATCACCACGACGCGTGGGCCGAACGCCCCGCCCGGGCGCATGTCGCCCGGCAGGGTCGGCAGTTCCTCGGTCCTGTCCTCCATCGCCCGTCCGCCTCGCTCCTGTTCGCGCCCGCCGTTTCCCGTGGGTCTGCCCGCACCTGGCGCCCGGCCGCACGCCGCTTATGCCATAGTTCGATCAGGCACGAGGGCCCGCAATGCGGAATGTCGCACCGTGATCCCCGTCAACCTTTGGGCGATCCGTCGCACCCCGGGACCGGTCGGCCATTCCCTCGCCCTGCACAACGACCATATACTCAGTCTGAGACTAGCTACTGACCGTCTGGATGGAGAGGCACGATGAGTACGGTGATCGAACGGCCCGGCATGGCGCAAGGTACCGAGATCGAGCGCCTGACCCATGCGGTGGCGCAGGTGGCGCCAATCGCGCTGGTGCCGCTGGACCTGCGCCAGCGGCGTGCGGGCCTGGTCATCGTGGACGAGGTCAACGGCTTCTGCACGGTCGGCTGCGGCCCGCTGGCGCCGGCGGCACCCAATGCCCAGGTCAGCCGGATGGTGACGGAGACGGTGCGCCTGGCCCAGGCGTTCAGTACCGGCGGCCGGCCCATCCTGGCGTTCAAGGACAGCCACACCCCCGGCGTGCCCGAGCCGCCCTATCCGCCGCATTGCGAGATCGGCACGGGGCAGGAGGAACTGGTCCCCGAACTGCAATGGCTGGAGCAGGATGCGCAGACGACGCTGATCGCCAAGGACTGCATCAACGGCTTTGTCGGGGCGATCCGCGATGGCCGCAACGGCGTCGTCGACTGGGTCAACGCGCAGAGCCTCGACTGCGTGCTGGTCGTCGGCATCTGTACCGACATCTGCGTCATGGATTTCGTCCTGACGCTGCTGTCGGCGCGCAACCACGGCATGATGCCCAGCCTCAGGGACATTGCCGTGCTGGAAGGCGCATGCGCCACCTATGACCTGCCGCGGAGCGTGGCAGAGCAGGCAGGCCTGCCGGTAACGCTTGCCCATCCGCAGGCCCTGACGCATCACATGGGCCTGTACTTCATGGCCAGCCGCGGCGCGCTCCTGGTTGACGCCGTCACGCTTTAGCGCTTCCGGGAAGGGTCAACATGCCGGCAAACGTCACGATCCATGGCATCAAGTCCTGCGACACCATGAAGAAGGCGCGGGCCTGGCTGGACGACCATGGCGTCGCGTACACGTTCCACGACTACAAGGCGGCGGGGATCACCCCGGCGACGCTTGCCGCCTGGGCCGACCAGGTCGGGTGGGAGGTGCTGCTGAACCGCGCCGGCACGACCTTCCGCAAGCTGCCGGAGGCGGACCGGGAGGGGGTGGACCGCGCGCGGGCATTGGCCCTGATGGCGGCGCAGCCGTCGATGATCAAGCGGCCCGTGCTCGACGTCGACGGCCGCCTCATCGTCGGCTTCAAGCCGGAGGCCTATGCCGCCGCTTTGGCCTGAGCGGGAGCGCTAGAGGACCTGCACGCGGTTCGTGCCGTCGACCAGCGCGATGTTGCGCACGGTGCCGCGTCCGCGCCGGTGCTGGAACAAGCTGACCGCGATCAGCCAGATCGAGGTGACGCGCGTCGGGACCGGATCGCCCCACATCGTCGCCCAGTCCGCCGCCACCGGTCGGCTTTCGGCCAGCCAGCGGCCGAGCTCCGCCGCGTCGCCGCGCACGACCATGTGGTGTTCCTTGTGCGCCCAGGTCGGCAGCGGGCAGCGGAAATGCGCGCCCGGCGCCAGCGCCGCACTCCACATCCAGGTGATGTCGTGGCCGTCGTCGCCCGCCAGGGCCACGCTGAGATAGTCGTGGACGTGCGATTCCGTCTCGGCGCAGGCCGAGGGCAGTTCGTCGATGCGCCATTCCCATTCCAGCCGCGTGTGCGCGGTCAGGGGGAAGTCGACGGCGCGCTGCAGGATGCCGACATCGTCGCGCGTGTCGATCGCGATGGCGGCGTGGCCGTCGCTGTCGGCGCGCGCGAATATGTCGCTTTGCCCCAGGAACCACAGATGGCGCCAGTCTGGCGGCCAGGCTGTGGGCGCCGCCAGGCGCGTGCGCTCGGCCGCGATGGCGGGGTCGGCGTCGCCCAGGCTGGCCAGCCCGTCGGCCGCGCGCGTGCCGGGCGCCCAGACCAGGATGCGCACGCGGAAACCACCCGTGCCGCCTTGGTAGAGCGCGGCGGGGGTGCCCAGCGTGCCGTCGGGGCTGGCCCATTCGCCGTTCAGCACGGCGACTTCCAACGTGCCGGCATGGGGTGCGGCAAAGGACCAGGTGTCGCGACCCCCGCAGGCAATGGGGGCCTGTCCGCCGATGCGATACCACAGGCCGAAGCGTGGACCGGCGGAGAAATCGGGCTCCAGGTTGAAGACCGCGCGACCGCTGGCCAGGACGGTGAACTCCTGCCCGGCCTGGAGCTTCAGGGCCGTCGCCGTCCAGGGCGGGACATTGGCCGGCAGGTCCAGGACCTGCTCAGCCTGCAGCGACGCAGCCATGCCGGCGGGCCCCTGGAGCCTTACTGGCCGGCCAGCGCCAGCTGGTCCGGGGCGACGGGCAGGCAGGCGATCTGAAGCGTGCGCAGCTGGCGGCAGGCGGCGCGGGCGCTGGGCTCGGCAAAGCCGGCCAGACGGGCGCGCCAGACCAGCTGCCCCGAATTGTTGCCCGGCTCCAGCCGCGTCTCAGTCCCGGCCAGAAGGCGGGGCGCCTGGGCCCGCACGTTCTGGATATGCGCCTCGGCCGCCGACTTGCCGGCGAAGGCGCCCAGCTGGATCGCCCAGCTGCCCAGCGGCTGGCGCGCGGCCTCCTCTTCCGCGGCGGACGTCGCGGGGGCCTGGGCGGGCAGGGCCAGGCCCGGCGGCACCGCGGCCATCATCGCCGGACGCTGGCGCGGGGCGGCAACCGTGTTGGCGGCGGCAACCGGCGCGGTGCCGCCCGAGACCAGGGCCGCGATGTCGCCCGCGGCCGTCGCCTCGGCCGGCTCCTCGTCGATCATGGCGGCGACGGCGTCGATCTCCGCCTCCGACGCGGCGGCGACGGGAAGCGGCGGCAGGGCGGCGCGGGCAATCTCGGCCGGGCGGGGCACGGGCAGGCCCGGCGCCGGGCTGGCGGCCACGGCCGCGACCTGGCGCGCGGCCCGCGCGGTGGCGGGGCCGGGGCGCGCGCCGACCTGGGCGAGCAGCGGCTGGGCCGGGCGCGGCGTCCCCTGGAGTGCGGCGAACGCCTCGTCCAGCATGGCGATCATGCGGTCGTCGCGCTGCCGGCCGGACGTCCCGCCAAAGATCACGCCGACCAAGCGCCGGCCATCACGCTGGACCGAGGCCACCAGGTTGAAGCCGGACGCCCGGATGTAGCCCGTCTTGATGCCGTCGGTCCCGGGATAGCGCGTCAGCAGGCGATTGTGGTTGCCGTGCGTGGCCGCGCCATAGCGGAAGGTGCGCGTGGAAAAGTAGGGGTACCAGTGCGGATGGTCGCGCATCAGCGCCAGGCCCAGCCGGGCCTGGTCGCGCGCCGTCGTCACCTGGGCGCTGTCGGGCAGGCCGTTGGGGTTGCGATAGACGGTCGAGCTCATGCCCAGGGCACGGGCCTTGGTCGTCATCATGCGGGCGAAGCCCTCGCTCGACCGGCCCAGCGCCTCGGCCAGGACGACGGAGGCATCGTTGGCGGACTTGGTCACCAGGCCCAGGACCGCGTCCTCGACACTGACCGTGCTGCCGGCCCGCAGGCCCAGCTTCGACGGCTCCTGCCCCGCGGCGCGGCTCGACACCGGCAGGCGCTGATCCAGTGTCAGGGTGCCCGCGTCCAGCGCGTCGAAGACCAGGTAGAGGGTCATCATCTTGGTGAGAGAGGCGGGATGGCGCAGGGCATCCGGCTGGGTCGAGACCAGAACCCGGCCGGAATCGGCGTCGAGCACCAGGGCGGAGAAGGCTGGCGCCCAGGCATCGGCCGGCTTAGGCTTGCGGCGCTGGGCTGCGTCGGCCGGCGCGGCCGCCAGGGCCAGCGTCAGCGCCAGTGTCAGGACCAAGGCCAGATGGCCAAAGGACAGACGCGTCCACCGCATGGCGGGCCCCCCGATATACTCACCGAAAACCGAAGCATCACTGTAAGAAACTTCGCCAAGCCTGTCTAACGTCTTGTGATTCGCGCGACGCCCGGTCCCCTTTGGATGATGGCGTTTTTTGGGCTAGGATCGGTTGCATGGGAACCGATCCACGCACGCCGCAGCGAACGCAAACCACAGTGCCTGGGGCCGCGGTCCCGGGCCTGGCAGTGCTGATCGGCCTGGCCCTGGCCGGCTGCGCCGCCACGGGTCCCACGGATGATCCCCTGAGTCGATCGGCCTCGTGGTTCTCGTATATCGGGGGCGAGGATATCCGCGCCGCCTGCCAGGCTGGCAGTCCCGACCACCGGCGCTTCGTCTACAACGCCCTCTATAACGAGCAGGTGCGCGGCTACGAGGTGACGGGCGGGAGTGCCGGCGCCAGTGTCGAGGTGCGCGTGTGGGGCCCGCCGGCGCTGCTCAGTGTCTCATTCTCCTCGGGCCTGGGCGTGGCAACGCCGGAGCGGGCCTCTGCCAGCCTTTCCGCGGACGAGGTCGCGGCCCTGGATGCGGCGCTGGACGCCAGCGGCTTTGACCGGCCGGCGCCGGCGGGGCTGTTCCTTCGCTCCGACCGCTTCTTCTGGACGGTGGCCGCCTGCCGCCAGGGGCGTTTCCATTTCCAGGCCTGGCAGTCTCCCGGCACGGGGTTCGAGGCGATCCGCTTCGACGGGCCCCTGTTCGCCAGGGACACGACTGGCATCCCGGTCAACCCGGTGCGCCCCACCGGCCTGGGGCCGCTGGTCGATCGCTTTCCCGACCGCTACAGCGGCCCCCGGACGGACGGCATCGCATTCCAGGTCCAGGTCGTCGACAACGGACTGCAGGCCGGACCAGAACTGGCGTTCTAGCGGGCGCGGCGTCTTGCCGCAGCGGTCTCCGGCCGCTGCCTGCGGGGCCTTGTTATTGCAGTGCAACAAATTCCCTCTTGACGCGCGTCGGCGCTCGGCCCACATCTGCGTCATGCTGCAGTGCAACACGAACTGCTGCCCCGCAATGTAGGAGACTCCCCGATGAGCACGACCGCCGAGCAGATCGAGGCCAGCCTCAAGGCCCAGGCCACCAACGCCCAGGACGCCCTGGGAAAGGGCATCTCGATGGCCAAGACCCGCTATGACGAACTGGCCCGCATCTCCAAGGACAATGTCGACGCCGTGATGCAGTCGAACACCGCGGCGATCAAGGCAATCGAATCGCTGAGCGCCGAGCTGGTCGCCTTTTCCAAGAACTCGCTCGAAGACAGCCTGGCCGCGACCAAGGCAATCATGTCGGCCAAGTCGATGCAGCAGGTGATCGAACTGCAGACGGACTATACCAAGAGCGCGCTGGATGCCTTCCTGGCCCAATCGACCCGCATCGGCGAACTGCTGATGTCGCTGTCGAAGGACACCGCCGCGCCGCTCAACGCGCGCCTCAATGCTGGCCTTGCCCGCGCCGTCCAGGCCAAGGCCGCCTGAGTCGGAACGACGCAGCAGGACCGGCGGGGGCGATGTGCCACTGCCGGTCCAGGCCCCCCCTCCCGGGGCCATCCCCGTACCTGAGATCGCGTCGCATCTTAACTCTCTGTTAGAGGCGATGTGGCCATCCTCTGAAGGTATCGAGGCGAAACCACAACATTCAGTGGTTGAACGGCGAGTCCCGGCAACCCGGGGCCCCGGTGGAGGGATTGATGGCACGGGTGATCGAGCTTTTCGCGCGCCGCCGCAGCACGCAGGTCCAGGCCTTGGCGGTTCCGGCTGTCGATCCCGACTGGTTGCAGGACGTCGAAGGCCAGGTGGCCGCGATCAACCGGGCGCAGGCGGTCATCGCCTTTTCCCTTGACGGCACGATCCTGGACGCGAACGAGAATTTCCTGGCTGCCACCGGCTATTCCAGGGCCGAGGTCGTGGGCCACCACCATGCCATGTTCGTGACCCCCGACTACCGCGAGAGTGCCGAGTATCGCGCCTTCTGGGCCCGCCTTGGGCGCGGCGAGTTCGACCAGGGGCAGTACAAGCGGCTGGCCAAGGGCGGTCGCGAGATCTGGCTGCAGGCCACCTACAACCCGATCATGGACCGTGACGGCCGCCCGGCGAAGGTCGTGAAGTTCGCCAGCGACATCACCGAGGCCAAGCAGCGCGACGCCGACAATGCCAGCCGGATCCAGGCCATCGACAAGGTCCAGGCGGTGATCGAGTTCACGCTGGAGGGGATCATCCTGGACGCCAACCAGAACTTCCTGGATGCGGTCGGCTATCGCCGGGACGAGATCGTGGGCCGGCACCATCGCATGTTCGTCGACCCGGACTATGCCGCGAGCCACGACTACGCGGTGTTCTGGAATCGCCTGGCGACCGGCCAGTTCGAGGTGGGGCAGTACCGCCGCCTGGGCCGCGATGGGCGCGAGATCTGGCTGCAGGCCAGCTACAACCCGATCATGGACCAGAACGGCCGGCCCGCCCGCGTCGTCAAGTTCGCGACCGACATCACGCAGCAGGTCGGCATTTCGCTGCGCCTGCGCGGGGTCGCCGCCGCCGTGGCCAGCGCCGCGACCGAGGTCCGGGCGAATGCCGAGTCGATGGCTTCCACCGCCGAGGAAACCACCTGCCAGGCGAGTGAGGTGACAAACGCCGCGGCCGGCGCATCCGGCAGCGTCCACACCGTCGCCACCGCGGCCGAGGAACTGACCGCCTCGATTGCCGAGATCAATCGCCAGGTGTCGCAGTCGACCGCCATCTCGCGCCGTGCCGTGGCGGAGGCCGAGGCGACCAGCACCACGATCCACACGCTGAGCGCCGCTGCCCAGAAGATCGGGGACGTGGTCAACCTGATCCGCGACATCGCCGCCAAGACCAACCTGCTGGCGCTGAACGCGACGATCGAGGCAGCGCGCGCGGGCGAGGCGGGCAAGGGCTTTGCCGTCGTGGCCAGCGAGGTCAAGGCCCTGGCCACCCAGACGGCACGGGCCACCGACGACATCGAGAGCCAGGTGTCGGCGATGCAGGCCGCGACGACCGGCTCGGTCCAGGCGATCGGCACCATCACCCGCACGATCGAGGGCATGTCCCAGATCGCCACCATGATCGCCTCCGCCGTTGAGGAGCAAACCGCGACCACGGCCGAGATCTCGCGCAGTGCGGCGCAGGCGTCGCTGGGGGCCGAGCAGGTGTCCCACACCATCGCCAGCGTCAGCGAGGCGGCGCAGGAGGCGGGGCGTGCCTGCACCAACATGTTCCTGGCGGCGGACGAACTGTCGCGCCAGGCCGAGGTGCTGAACACCAATGTCGAGGGCTACCTGGAAAGCCTGGGCGTCCGCTGACGCATCGGGCGCTGGGCCAAAGGCGGATTGCGACCGTCCTGCGGCCCACGCATAGTGCGTGGCCGCATGCCGCCGCCGCTCAATGTCCTGCTGATCACCGCCGACCAATGGCGCGGTGACTGCCTGTCCGCCCTGGGCCACCCGATGGTCCGGACCCCCAACCTGGATGCCCTGGCGCGCGACGGCGTGCTGTTCCGCAGGCACTACGCCCAGGCGGTGCCCTGTGGCCCAAGCCGGGCCTGCCTGCTGACCGGCATGTACCTGCAGAACCATCGCTCCGGCACGAATGGCACGCCGCTCGACGCGCGCCATACTAATCTGGCGCTGGAGGTGCGGCGCCTGGGCTATGAGCCGGCGCTGTTCGGCTACACCGACACCTCTGCCGATCCGCGCGCACTGGACGAGGGCGACGTGCGCCTGCGCACCTATGAAGGGATCATGGACGGCTTCGTGCCGGTGGCCCACCTGCCCGGCGCGCCGACCAACTGGGTCAAGGCACTGGTCCGGCGCGGCTATGCCATGCCCGAGGACGCCGAGGCGATGTATGCCCAGGTCACCGATTGTCCCGAGGCCGCAGGCAAGGGGCCGAGCTTCGCGCCCGCGATCTATGCCGCGGCCGACAGCGATACCGCCTTCCTGACGGACGAGGTCATCGACTATTGGCGCAGCCAGCAGGGCCGGCCCTGGGTCGCACACCTGTCCTGGCTGCGGCCCCATCCGCCCTGGGTGGCGCCGGCGCCCTATCACGCCATGTACGAGGCCGGGGACGTGCCACCCTTCGTCGCGCAGGACGACTACGTGGCCGAGGGGGCGCAGCATCCCTGGCTGGCCTGGCAACTGGACCGACTGCCGTTCCGCGCCCCCCCGTCGGAGCTGGTGCGCCGCCAGTTCAAGGCGACCTACTACGGCCTGATCAGCGAGGTGGACGACAACCTGGGCCGCCTGGTTGCCTGGCTGAAGCAGAGCGGAGAGTACGAGCGCACGCTGATCGTCTTCACGACCGACCATGGCGAGCAGCTGGGCGACCATTGGCTGCTGGGCAAGTGCGGGTATTTCGAGCAGTCCTACCACATCCCGCTGATCATCCGGGACCCGCGCGCGGCGGCCGACGCCGGCCGCGGCCGCGTCGTCGATCGCTTCACCGAGTCGGTCGACCTGATGCCCACGATCCTGCGGTGGCTGGGTGCCGTGCCGCCCCGCCAGTGCGACGGGCGCAGCCTGCTGCCCTTCCTTGAGGGGACGGAACCGCAGCGCTGGCGCGACCACGCGCATTGGGAGTTCGATTTCCGCGATCCACGTCGCGGCCTGCCGGAACGCGCCTTCGGCATCGGCCTGGACGAGTGCAACCTGAACGTGATCCGGGGTGTGCGCTACAAGTACGTTCACTTCGCCGGCCTGCCGCCGTTGTTCTTCGACCTGGAGGAGGATCCGGGCGAGCTGCGGAACCGGGTGGACGATCCGCGCTACGCGGCGGAGGTCCTGGCCTGCGCCCAGGCCCTGCTGTCCTGGCGCATGGCCAATGACGAGCGCACGCTGAGCCACCACCACCTGGGCCGGAACGGGGCCTTTGTCCGCCCCCTGGCCTGAGGTCGGCGGATCCTGACACGGAGCTGTCGCGGCGCCGTCAGGATCCTGTCAGGGACGGGGCGTCTGATGCGACCACAACCCCGATGGGAGTGGATCGTGTCCCGACTGATGACGTTCGTCCTGGCCTTTTCCGTAGTCCTTGGCCTGGGCTGGCAGGCCTTCGCCGCCGATGCCTGCCCCGCCGATGGCAAGCCCGCTTTGTCCGAGGCGCAGATCCGCGCCTTCCTCACCGATGCGGGCTATACCGATATCCGATCGCTGGGTACCGAGGACGGCTGCGTCGAGGCCAAGGGCCTGGATGCCAAGGGCGAGCGCTTCGAGGTCTATCTGAAGCCCGCAACCGGTGAATTCGTGACCCTGCACTGAGGCGCCCGGCGATGGAGCCGGTCCAGCATGGCCCGGCGGTCGCGTCTGCTCCGACGATCCGCCGCCCCACCGTCCACGCGGACGCCACCCGCCGCATGATCCGCGTGTGGGACCCCGTGGTGCGCCTGTGCCACTGGGTCCTGGTGGGGGCCGTGCTGGCGAACCTGCTGGAACTGACACGGGCCGGGCGCGAGGTGCATCAGGTCCTGGGCTATGTCGCCCTGGGCGTTGTCGTGCTTCGCATCCTGTGGGGCTTCGTGGGGACGTCGCCGGCGCGCTTTGCCAGCTTCGTCGTCGGCCCCCGCTCACTGCTGCGCTATCTGGGGCAGGTCGCAACGGGTACGGACAGCCGCCATGTCGGTCACAACCCGGCCGGGGGTGCCATGGCGCTGGTCCTGCTGGCCATGGTGGCGCTGCTGGGCCTGACGGGCTGGCTGCAGACGACGGACGCGCTGTTTGGCGTGAAGTGGGTCGAGGAGACGCACGAGATCCTGGCCAATGCCCTGGTCGGGCTGCTGGTGCTGCACGTCCTCGGTGCGCTGGTGGAGAGCCTGCGCTTCCGGGAGAACCTGATCCTGGCCATGATCACGGGGCGCAAGCGCGTCTGACCGGCGGTCGGGTCGTGCAGCCCTGGATTTTTCCCCGGACGGGACATGCGACTTCTGCTGGTCGAAGACGAACGCGCGCTGGCGCAACTGGTCGCGGCGCGGCTGGGGCGGGAGGGCTTCGTCGTCGATGCCGTCCACAGCCTGGACGAGGCGCGCGCCGCCCTGGCCGTCGCGCGCTTTGACCTCGTGCTGCTGGACCTCAGCCTGCCCGACGGGGATGGCCTGGGACTGCTGGACGAGCTGCGGCGGGAGCGGGCGGACCTGCCGGTCATCCTGCTGACGGCGCGCGACCGCCTGACAGACCGCGTGGCCGGTCTGGACCATGGCGCCGACGACTATGTGGCCAAGCCCTTCGCCATGGACGAACTGGTCGCCCGCGTGCGCGCCGTGCTGCGCCGGCCGGGCACGCGCCTGTCGACCAGCCTGGCGGTGGGGAATGTCACCCTGGATACGGCCAGCCAGGCCGCGGCCGTGGCGGGCCGGCCGCTGGCCCTGGGGCGGCGTGAGCTGGATCTGCTGGATGTCCTGATGCGGCGCGCCGGCCGGGTCGTGACGCGGCAGGACCTGGAATCCAGCCTCTATGGCTTCGACGACCTGGCCCAGGCCAATGCGATAGAGGCCGCGGTATCGCGCCTGCGGCGCCGCCTGGCCGAGGCAGGGGCCGACATCCGCATCCACACGGTGCGTGGCGTCGGCTATTTCCTGGGGGAGGGCGATGGCGGAGCCTGACGTGCCCCCGCTGGACGTCGCGGAACCGGAGCCGGGACTGCGCCGCGACCGGTTGCTGCTGATCCTGCTGGTGGTGGTCACCACCCTGGCCCTGGGTGGCGGCTGGCTGGGCCAGCAGGCGCTGGTGCGCGACATGACGGAGGCCTTTGCCGAGCAGCGGGCGCTGGACTTCACCGAGGCGACGGCAGACGCGCTGAACCTGATCGACGCGCAAGGTCGCCTGGCCGACCTGGACGAGCCGGAACGCGCCGCCGTCTTTGCCTATGCGCAGAAGGCGGCGCACATCCTGCGCCTGCTGGTGCTGGATCAGCAGGGCAAGGTCCTGCTGGACACGGACGGGGAGAGCCTGGGCCAGACGGTGGACCAGATGGTGGTTGTCGGCACCGCGCGGAGCGGCACGCCCCATGCCCGCCTGCTGAGCCCTAAGCAGACCGCCGCCGCCTTCGGCGCCTACGGTGCGATCGAGGTGGCGGAGATCCACATGCCGCTGGTCGTGGGCGGCGGGCGCACCAGCGTCGCCGAGCTGTACCTTGACGTGACCGACGACATCCGCCCCATCCGCGCGGGCGTGCAGCAGGCCTTTGCCGCCGCTGCCGCCGTGGTCCTGGCCGGCTTTGCCCTCAATTTCGCGATCCTTCTGCGCTCGCTGCGGGTGCGGCGGCAGCGCTATGCGCAACTGGCCGACCTCCACCGCCAGGCGGAGGAGGCGCGCGCCGCCGTCGCCGCGATGCTGGCGCAGCAGCGCCGCTTCACTGCCAATGCCGCGCATGAATTGCGGACCCCCCTGGCTGTGCTTCGCGCCCGTGTGGCCGAAATGGCGGCGGGACAGGCACGGGCCATCCTGGACGGGGACGTGGTGCGCCTGGCCCGCGTGGTCGACCAGTTGCTGGCGATCGCTCGCCTGGAGGCGGGGCAGGGAATGGCGCCGGAGGCCGTCGACCTCTGCGCGGTGGCGCGGGATACGGTCGCCGGCCTGTTTCCCCTGGCGCTGAAGGCAGGCCGTTCGATCGAACTGACCGCGCCGGCCGGGGCGGTCATGGTCCAGGCGCAGCCGCACGCCCTGGGCGACGCCCTGCGCAACCTGGTCGAGAACGCCCTGCGCTTCACGCCGCCCGGCAGCACCGTCGCCGTGACGGTGGAGGAGGGTACGGCGATCGCCGGGCCCGCCCTGGTCGTCCGCGACCATGGCCCGGGCATTCCAGAGGGGCAGCGCAGCCAAGTGTTCGAGCCGTTCTGGCGCGGTGCCGGGCAGGGGGAGGGCGAGGGCGGTGCTGGCCTTGGCCTGGCCATCGTGCGCGAGATCGCGGCCCGCAACGGCGCCAGCGTCAGCGTCGGCGACTGCCCCGACGGGCCGGGGGCCGCCTTCCGGATCGCGTTCTGAGGCCCGGCGTTCAGAGTTCGAGCAGGTGGGCCAATTGCTGCTCCAGGGCGGCGCGGGCCGCGGGCGCGCGCCGGACCGGGCTGCCCTGGCCCCAGACCGGCCCCGGCCAGGCGGGATCGCCCGGCATGCGCCCGACGACGTGGACGTGCAACTGCTCCACGATGTTGCCCAGCGCCCCGACATTGACCTTGTGCACGCCCAGCGCGGCGACGGCGGCCGTGGCGCGGGCGATCTCTTCGGCCAGGCGATGGCGGTCGGCATGCATCAGGTCGTGCACCTCGCGCAGGCCCTCGCGCTGCGGCACCAGGACCAGCCAGGGATAGCGCGCGTCGTCCTGCAGGCGCACTTGGCACAGGTCCCACGTCGCCAGCAGGTCGGAATCGGCGGCAAGCCGGGGGTCGAGCACGAAGGTCATCGGGGTCCTGACGAAGTGGCCGCTCCCCCTTATCATGGCGCGGGCGGACGGCGACACGAAGTCAGGATGTTTCCCGATGGCGACAAACCTTGGACCCAATGGCCATCTTGTGGGTGTGGCCGGCGGCGCGGCGCGCCTGGCGACGCCGGCCCTGGTCCTGGACTTCGACCTGTTCCAGGCCAACCTGGCGCGCATGGCGCAGCATGGCCGCGACACCGGCCTCGCGCTCAGGCCCCATGCCAAGACGCACAAGTCGGCCGACATCGCCCGCCTGCAACGCGCGGCCGGCGCCATCGGCGTCTGCTGTGCCAAGCTGGGCGAGGCGGAGGCCTTGGCCGACCACTGGGCCGACATGGCGGACGTGCTGCTGACTTCGCCCGTCGTGACGCCGGACGGGATTGCCCGCCTGATCCGCCTCGCGGCGCGGGTGCCGGGGCTGATGGTAGTCGCGGACAATGCTGCCAATGTGGCCGCCCTGGGCCATGCCGCGTGGCAGGCGGGCATCCTTCTGCCTGTGCTGGTCGACATCGACCTGGGCATGCACCGCACCGGCATCGCCAGCCCCCGGGCAGAGGCCCTGGCCAGGCGCATCGCCACCACGCCGGGCCTGACCTTTGCCGGGATCCAGGCCTATGGCGGGCAATGGCAGCACATTGCCGACTACGACGCCCGGCGGGCCAAGGTTCTGGAGGGGCTGGAGGCGCTGACGGTGCTTGTCGGTGCCCTGGACGCCGCCGGACTGCCGGCGCGGATCGTCACCGGCGGCGGCACCGGGACGCACGCGATTGACCCCGCGGCACGGGTCTTTACCGAGCTGCAGGTCGGCTCCTACATCTTCATGGATGTCGACTACGACGCGGTCGCGCTGGAGGGGCCCGCCGGGGCCAATGGCGCGCCGCCGCCCTTTGGTCCCGCCCTGGCGGTGCAGGTGACGGTGATCAGCGCCAATGCACCGGGCCTGGCAACGACCGATGGCGGGGTGAAGGCGTTCGCGACCGACGGACCCGCGCCCCGCATCCTGGCGGGTGCGCCGCCCGGCGCCAGCTATCGCTTCATGGGCGATGAGTATGGCTGCGTCACCCTGCCCGAGGGGACGGCGCTTGGCATTGGCGACGTCCTGCTGGTCCAGGTCCCGCATTGCGACCCGACGGTGAACCTGCACGACTGGATCCATGTCGTGCGCGACGGGACGCTGGAGGCGATCTGGCCCGTTCACGCCCGCGGGCGCAGCTCCTGAACGCGGCGTCTGCTCAGCCCCAGGTCTCGCGGGCACCTGCGCGCTTGGCGCGGTACTGCAGGGCGCCGCCGCCGGCCGCCGGGGGTGGCGCGGGCAGGGTTGCGGGCGTGACATAGTCGGTCGCGGGACCCGGCTTACCGAACAGGTAGCCCTGGCCATAGTCGATACCCAGTGTCATCACCTTGACCGCCTGCTCCTCGGTCTCGACCCGCTCGGCCACGGTCTCGATCGACAGTTCGCGGCACAGGCCGGCCAGGGCCTTCATCATGACGGCGTCGCGCGTGCCCAGGAGCACGCGGGTCACATAGGCGCCGTCGATCTTCACGAAGTCGACGTCCAGCGCCTGGAGGTACTGGAAGGACGCGGCACCTGCGCCGAAATCGTCCAGGCCGATCTTGCAGCCATGGGCGCGCAGTTCCTGGAGCACGGCGTTGAGGCGGACCAGATCCTTGATCTCGCTCGATTCCGTGACCTCCAGGTGGATCTGCCGGGCGCGCGCCTTCTGCTCGGCCAGCATGGCGCCCAGCATCTGGACAAAGGAATCGAGGCCCATGGACTGGCCGGAGACATTGATCGCCAGGTTCAGGGTGGGCGGCTGCGTCGCCAGATAGCCCATCGCGCGGCGCAGCACGGCCAGGTCGAATTCCTGGGCCAGGCCCACGTTCTCGGCGAAGGTCACCATTTCGTAGGGGGAACTGCGGCCCTTGACCCGCGTCAGCACCTCGTAGTGGTGGAGCTTGCGGTCCTTCAGGCTGACGATCGGCTGGAAGGCAAGGTCGAACTTGTCCCGGCCCATCGTGCTCTTGAGCTCGTTGATGCGCTGGAACGTGTCGCGCACCATTTCGCCCAGGCTGTCCTTCAGCGACGGGGCGTCGAAGGCCATGCCCTCTTCGGAGAATTTCTGCACCGCATAGATCAGGGCGCGGTTCACGTCCTTGCGGTCCAGGTGCTGCTGGTCCAGGTCGACCGTGCGGCGCGCCACGGTGATCCCGCGTCCCTGCGGGTCGTAGCTTTGCGACAGGGCGGTGATCTGCCGGCTCAGCTCGGCCGGATCCACGTTGTTCTGATGAACGACGCCGAACTTGTCATCGCCCAGGCGGGCGGAGGTGTCGCCGTCGACCGACTGGGCGCGCAGGATCAGCCCCACCTCGCGCATCAGCTCCGAGCGGGCCCCCTCGCTCAGCGTCGTCTCGAACCCGGCGAAGTTCTCGAACTCCAGCATGGTCAGGGCCAGGTGCTCGCCCAGCAGGGCGGCGGAGCTCATCGCCTCCTCGGCGGCGCGGGAGAACGATTCGCCGTCCAGCAGGCCGGTAACCGCATCGCGCCGACCGGTATCAGCCTCGCGCCGGGTCGGCACGCGCGAGCGGCTGACCGTGCAATAGAGGGAGTTCTCCTCCCCCGGCAGGCGATAGCCATTGAAGACCGCGGGCCGTGTCGCGTCGCCGTTCAGCGGCGCAAGCTGGATCGCGATGGGGCCGCAGCGGGCCCCCGGCTTCAGGGCCCGGGCCAGCGCCAGGACCAGGCCACGGTCCTTTTCCGCAAAGATCTCGACCCAGGGCACGCCGCGCAGCTCGACCGCCGGGCGGCCCGTCAGGTCCTTCGTCGCGCCGGAGGCGAAGCGGATCGTACCGGCCGGCCCCACTTCCAGCAGCAGGTCGGCCGAGGCGAACGAGAAGGCTACGAAGCGGTCGCGCTGGCGGCGGAGCTCCTCGACTGGACTCTGGTTCATGCCCCCGCCTGCGCTGTTCCCTGTCCCACAGGACTAGCGCAGGGCTGGTAAAGACAAGCCTAAGGCGTGCCGTCCGCGGCCTCCGATTGCAGGGAGCGGACGGGAAACCAGTCGTCGCCGCGGAAGAAGAAGTGGGGCCGCTGCCGGTGGCCCTGGCCGACTTCGGCGGCCACGTCCGGCACCCGCTTGCGGGCATATTCGCCCAGTTCCAGGACGTCGACCGCGCCGTCCTTGTTGCCGCGCACTGATTCGTCCGCCTTGCCCACCAGGCCCTCCAGCAGCACGCTGGTGAACACGCCGTGCCCGGCAATGCCGTCCAGCGCCTCTTCCTGGCTGGACGCCCCGGCCAGGATGTAGCGGCCCGACGAATAGCTGAGCTGCTGGGCCGAGGTCGAATTGCGGTCGGCATTGTCGACCGAATCGCCCACCGCAAACGCGCCCGAATAGCAGGCATCGATCAGCATCGCGGTGCGCGAGGTGGGCAGGGCGCCCAAGGCCTCCTGCAACTGGTCCTGGGTCAGGGCCGTCGCCTGGAGCCCTTCCACCGTCAGGTCCTTCACGTCGAAGGGCAGGAAGTAGAACTTGCCGTCGATGTTGAGGCCATGGCCGGCAAGGAACACGACGGTGGTGTCGTCGGGCTTGGCCTTGGCCGCCACGTCGGCGATGGCCTTCAGCACGGCCTCGTGGGTCGCCTGCTCGTTGGTCAGGACGATCGTCTCGACATTGGCAAACTTGTCGCCCGCCCCCTTGCGCAGGGTCTCGGCCATGCCGTCGGCATCGGCCACGGCATTGGCCAGTTCCGGGACGTCGGGCGTGCTGAAGCGGTTCAGGCCGACCGCGATCACGTGCAGGTTGGGCTTCGTCTCCTCCTGCACCTGGTACAGGAGGGCCATCTGGGGCTGCTCCTCGGCATTGGCCTCAAGCTCGCCGGTGCGGGTGAAGGCAGAGACGGCCAGCAGGTTGATGCCGGGTTCGAGTGCCACCTCCCGCTCCTCGAGCGAGACATTCTCGACGACGGAGCGGGTGACGCCGCGCGCCGGCACCACGGCACCGCGCCGGCGCACGACGATGTCGCCCACGCCGCCGCCGCGGTCCTGCACCTCGAACCGCAGGGTGACGGTGGGGCTGGTGGTCGGCACGATCTCGACCTCGTCCGCCGCGCGCGTCGCCTTGGGCTCGACCTCGACGCAGGTGTCGGGGGCGAAGCAATAGGCCTTCAGGCGCAAGGTAGGGGGCAGGCCCTTGTCGAGCACGGCATCAACCTTGCCCACCTTCGCCAGCTGGCCCGAGATTTCCTCCTCGCCCGTGCCGCGCAGGCGCTTGGCGACCAGATCCCGGCGGAAGAACAACTGGTACATCTGGTCGACGGCGACGAAGGTTGCGCCGCGCAGGCGGTCGTCCGTCACCACATTCTGCTGGTAGCCGATCAGCCGCTCGCTGCCCCGGCCATGGTCGAAGAAGCCCTCCGGCGTCCAGGCGATCCAGCGCCGGCCATCGGGATTGGGATACAGCGACAGGGCGGAACTGCCGTCGCCGAGGCGGTACCAGCGGATCGACCCGTCGGCCAGGCCGGCAATGGCGAAGCCACCCACGGGGGCCGCGTTGACGACCCAGGCCGCGCCCGGGATCTCCGTCTTCCATTCCAGGCGGCCGGCCTTGTCATAGAAGCGCAGGAAGAAGTCCGTCCCGATCAGCGCGCCCGACCCGTCCGGCAGAACGGCGACGCTGCGCGCCCGCTCGTTGGGCTCCAGTTCCAGCGTCTTGCGCCCCAGCTTGGGCTTGTCGCCATTGCGCCAGTTCGTGACCTTGAGCCCGCCCGCCTGGTCGGTGGAGGGCAGCAGCTCGACCTGCGGCAGGTCGGCGGCGCTGCCTTCGTCTGCCCCGCGCACCGGCCGGATGGCGCGCGTGTCGGACGTATCCTCGACCGGCCCGTCGGCCCGGACCAGGATGCGGTCGACCAGGCTGAAGCGGGCGCGATCGCGCCCGCCCTGGCGGAAGCCGAAGTCGACGACGCCGCCATCGGGTGAAACCAGAAAGCCGTCGCCATCATAGCCGTCGCGGAAGTCGGCCTGCTGGCGGTCCTGGTGCTCGGCCAGCTTGCCGTCGCGCACGATGCCCCAGGACGGCTCGGCCGAGGCATAGGCCAGGGCGCCGTCGGGCAGGGCGCGCAGGTCGGTCACGGTGTCGCCCGCGACCTCCACCCCCGCCGGCTCGTCGTCCAGGAAGGACCAGGTCAGGATGATCTTGCGCCCCTCCTTGCTGCCCCAGGTGCCGGCGGCGGACAGGCCGGCGCCGCCCTCCAGCCACGCGACGCTGGACAGCGCGCCGGTGCCACCGTCGGGGGCCTTGAAGCTTTTGGTCTCCTCCATCTTGCGCGTGTCGATCACACTGATGCTGGCCCGGTCCAGGAAGCCTACGGCCAGGCGCTTGCCGTCGGGGCTGAAGGCCACGGAATAGGGCTTTGCATTGCGCGGCCCCTTCCAGGTCCCGGCCAGCTTCAGCTCGGCATCATAGAGGCGCACGCCGCCGTCCAGCGACGCGACCGCCAGGCGGCCATCGGCGGCGAAGGACAGGCCGACGATGGGCGCGCGGTAGTCGGGATCGACCACCGCCACGCGGCCTTCGCCCGGCCAGGCGACGCGCAGGCCACCCTTGTCGTTGACGGCGATGGCCAGCGCCTTGCCATCGGGCGAGAAGGCGAGCTGGTTGACGACGTCGGTCGGTCCGTCGCCCGCGGGGATCCGGCCCCGCCAGGCGCGGCTGGCGCGGTCAAAGAAATAGATCGAGGTCGAATTGTCCCAGGCCAGGCCCGTGTGCCCGGCGACGGCGATCGTGCCACCCGTCGGGCTGAGCGCCAGGGCGTAGAGGGCCCCCTCGGACCCCTCGGCCATGGGTGCGCGCAGGACGTAGCGCTCCTTGCCCGTGACGGGGTCCCAGCCGCGGATCGTCTTGTCGTCCGAGACGGTGATCAGTTCGCCATCAGGCGTCAGCGCGATGCGATTTATCGCCGCCCCGTGCATGCCCGTCTCGACCCGCAGCATGGGGTCCGTCGGGGGGCTGGCGGCCAGTGCCCCCGGCAGCGGCAGGAAGGCGGTCAGGGACAAGGCCACGGCCACGGCGAGCGCCGCTGCCCGTGGCACGCGCGGGTGCAACCTCATGAACGCCATCCTGGTGCGCGAACGCGGCGGAATTCGGGCGGGGCGGGACGCAACACTTCCCATCACGACTGTCTTCCCGGAACGGGATGCGGGCGGCCCGGGTCCCAGGTCAACAGGGACAGGACCGCCCGCAGGATCGATAGGCCGGCGGTCAGGCCGCCGGCATGCCGCATCAGGCGGCGTTGAAGCCAAGCGAGGCCAGCGGCGCGTCGAGCTGGAACTCGGTCTGCGACGCGACCTTGGCCTGGTTGACCGAGTCGGAGAAGGCCTGGCGACGCAGCTGGTTGCTTTCGGTCAGCTGGAGCACGCCGGCCGTGTCCTGCGGCACGTTGGCGTCCGACGGCACGGCGGCCGCCTGCTGCTGCGCCGGGCGCTGGGCCGGGGGCCGGGGGCGCGGCTTCTCGCCCGCGGCCAGGACCAGGCTGCGGGCGACATAGCCCTGCGTGCCGTTGGCCAGCTCGATCTTGACCCAGCTGCCCTCGATCACGCCGACGACGCGCTCACCCTTGGCCAGGCGGCCGACTTGGGTCGAACTGGCGGACGGGCCCGAGCGGACATTGGCGTTGGCATCCGCGGTGAAGTATTCGGCCGCCGCGTTGGCCTCCAGCGAATTGGCGTTCAGGTTCTGCGCGTTCGACCCGCCATAGGGGGACGGCGGCGGAGTCTGCACCGATGTCGCCTTGCGCTGCTGATAGACCTGGACCGCCTGGGGGTCCGACTGCTGCAACTGGGTGGAGGCGTTGGCGAACTCGGTCGAACGGCCCGAGATCTTGGAGCCCAGCCCCTCGGCAAAGGCGATTTCCTGCTGGAACCGGCCCTGGATCGTGTTCAGCTGCTGCGTCGCCACTTCACGCGTGATCTGGCCCGCCGCGAACTGGCGCTTGATGTCCCGCGCCTGGTTGAAGCGGCAGTCGCGGACCTGCACGAAATAGCCGGACGTGCGATCCAGCTGCTGGTTCTCGCGGATCACGTCGCCATAGATGTTGCGGACCAGCTCCGTCTGGTTGCCGCCCGACGCCTCGGCCCGGGCCGAGTAGTAGCCAGTGGCGGCGCCTGCCGCTGCACCCAGCGCACCGCCGATCAGGGCGGACTGCCAGTCGCCGCCGATCAGGGCGCCGGCCGCTGCCCCGCCCAGCGCGCCAACGGCCGCACCCTGGATGATCGACTGCTCGAAATATTCCTGGACCGAGTTCAGCTGCTGCACATAGGCGGCGCAGCTATCGGTGGCGTCGGTGCGCAGGCTGGCGCTGAAGGGCTGGCCTGCACCAGCGCAGGCGCCCAGGCTCACGGCGCTGACCGACACCATCAGCGCATAGGCCACCGGCCTGGCGAAGACCTTGCTGCGAGCCCAATTCATTGTGGACGTCCCCCGAACCAGAATTTCAGCGCGAGGATAGGTCGCAAGCCGCAATGAATCAAACCTTGACCGGCGCGCCCGTGATTGTGGTCACGGCGCACCACCACCGGCACCCCTTGCGCAGACTGCCCTGGGCTGGGCCATAAATATGTCCGAATCCCGCGGCTTCTGGCCGTGGGGGAACCTGAGTCTGGCAGGGACGGGACGTGCATGGCTGAAATCAGTGCTGCGGGCGCATCGGATGAGAAGTCCTACGATCCGACGCCGCAGGTGCCCAAGCACTTCTGGCGCGGCTTGTTCCGCCTGGTCCTGCCGTTCTGGGTTTCAGAAGAAAAGTGGTGGGCGCGCGGCCTGCTTGCGGCGACGGTCAGCATCTCCCTGCTCATGGTCTATTTCAATGTCATCCTGAACGACTGGTACAGACGATTCTTTGATGCGCTGCAGACCAAGAATGCCGATGCCTTCTGGACAGAGATCACGTTCTTTATCGGGATCGCGACGATCTATGTTCTTGTCGCGGTCTTCAATCTCTATGTGAAGGAGATGCTGCGCATTCGTTGGCGGCGCTGGCTGGTGCATCGGCTGATGAACGACTATTTCCAGGCACGGACCTACTACCGCCTGGCCTCGGCAGGATATGCGACCGACAACCCGGACCAGCGCATCCAGGAGGATACGAACGGGTTCGTGACTTCTGCGCTGTCGCTGTCGCTCGGCCTGCTGAGCGAGGTCGTGACGCTTGTCACCTTCACGTCGATCCTGTGGACCCTGTCCAGCGGCATGAATCTGCCCTGGGGGGACAGCGAGATCGACATTCCCGGCGGCTACATGGTGTGGTGCGCCGTGCTCTACGCCTTCGTCGGCACGGTGCTGACCTTCTACATCGGCCGGCCGCTGTTCCGCCTGCGCTTCAACCAGGAGCATGTCGAGGCGAATTTCCGCTTCGGCCTCATGCGGGTGCGCGAGAACGCGGAGGGCATCGCGCTCTATGGCGGCGAAGCGGAGGAGAAGCGCTTCCTGTCCGACCGCTTCAACGACGTCTACATGAACTTCCGCCAGTTGGTCATCCGCCTGTTGAAGCTCAACACGATGACGGTGACCTATGGCCAGACCTCGACAGTCATTCCCTACCTGTTGCTGGCGCCCGTCTACTTCACGACGGCGATGACGCTGGGCGCCGTGCAGCAGACGGTGAATGCCTTCAATCAGGTCCAGGGCGCGCTGAGTTTCCTGGTCAATGCGTTCGCGTCCTATGCCGACTGGCGGGCCATCGCCAACCGACTGGTCACGTTCCAGCAGGCGATGGACGCGGTCCATGCCGATGCAGCGGACCAACCTGAGATCACGCTGGCGGACGGCGCGGCCGGAGCGGTGACCACGCGCGGCCTCGCCCTTCGCCTGCCGGACGGGCGGGTCCTGCTGCGCGATGCCGACCTGGATCTGAAGGCCGGCGACCGGGTGCTGGTCCGCGGCGCCTCAGGCTCGGGCAAGAGCACGCTGTTCCGGGCGCTGGCCGGGATCTGGCCGCTGGGCGGCGGCACGGTCCAGGTGCCGAAGGGTGCGCGCGTCCTGTTCCTGCCGCAGCGGCCCTACCTGCCCATCGGCAACCTGCGCAATGTCGTGACCTACCCCGCCCTGGCCGGCTCATACGACGATGCTGCCGTCCGCGCAGTGCTGGAGGATGTCGGCCTGGGTCACCTGGCGACGCGCCTGGATGACGTCGACCACTGGTCCATGCGCCTGTCGGGGGGCGAGCAGCAGCGCCTGGCGATTGCCCGGGCGCTGCTCTACCGGCCCGACTGGCTGTTCGTGGACGAGGGCACGTCGAACCTGGATGCCGCCGGCGTGGACCAGGCCTATCGCCTGCTGATCGAGCGCCTGCCGGGCCTCAGCATCGTCTCGATCAGCCACGACGACGCCCTGGTCGCCGCCCACACCCGGGTCCTCGAACTGCGCGGCGGTCAGCTGGTCGAACAGTCGGCACGCGCCTGAGCCAGCGGCTCCCACTCCCGTGCCGCAGGCATGGGAGTGGAGTGGGTTGGGGTGAGGGCGGGACGCGACCTCCCCACCCGTGGCGACGTGTGGCGGCGGTGGGATATCGCCCCCACCCAACCCTCCCCCATCGCAGGCGACGGGGGAGGGCTCTCATGGCTCAGCCCCGCGTGTGGTTGGCCAGGAAGCCAAGAACTGCGTCCGTGAAGGCGTCGTTGCGGTCGCCCGCCACCATGTGGCCGGCACCACTGACGTCGACATAATGGGCGTGGGGGACCAGTTCCAGGAACTCGCGCGCGTGCGCCTCGCTCACCAGTTCGCTCGACTTGCCGCGCACCAGCATGGTGGGCAGGTCCAGGCGGCGCGCCGCCTCGGTCAGGCGGTCTGGCATGCGGCTGCCGCCGGGGCGCTGGTCGCCGTTGACGAAGCGCGGGTCCCAATGCCAGCGATAGCGGCCGTCGTCGCGCAGGCGCAGGTTCTTGGCCAGGCCGTCCAGGCTGCGCGGCCGCGGCCGGTGCGGCAGGTAGCCGGCAATGGCGTCGGCTGCCTCCTCCAGCGTCTCGAACCCCGTCTCCACGTGGCTGGCCATGAAGCCCAGGATCTTCTGCACGCCCTCCGGATCGATGCGCGGCGTGATGTCGACCAGCACCAGACCGGCAAAGCCGCGCCTCAGGTCGGACGCCAGCGGCTGATCCAGCACGCGCCCCTCGGGCAGGAGGTCCCCTTGCGCCAGCATGCTCGACATGCCGCCCAGCGAGGCGCCGACCACGACCGGGGCGTTGGGCAGGGCGGCGGCAACCGCCAGCGCATCATGGGCATAGCGGTCCAGGCGATAGTCACCCTCGGGGTCCCAGTCGCTGTCGCCATGGCCCCGCAGGTCCAGCGTGACCGCGTACCAGCCCGCAGCGGCCAGCGTCCGCGCCGTCCCGCCCCAGGCATGGCGCGTCTGCCCGCCGCCATGGCAGAGCAGGACCGGCGGATGCGTGGCATCGCCATAGGCATCCGCCGCCAGGTTGAGCCCGTCGGGCGTCCTGAACTTCAGGGTCATCCGTCTTCCCCGCTTCCCTTCGATCGCGGGGCCAAGGTGACGGGGGCGGGTGCTACGATCAAGCCCGAACTCGGATCAGGATTAGGGTCCGTCTCGTAGCCATTCGCTATCCCTCCTCATCCTGAGGTGCGAGCCAACGGCGAGCCTCGAAGGATGGGCCGCCGTCGCGCGGGTTGCCCATCCTTCGAGGCTACGCTTCGCTCCGCACCTCAGGATGAGGTGGACGGTGTCGCTTCAGGACGCCGCGATCGCCTCCTCGACGTCGCGCAGGCGGTCCTTGCCGAAAAAGATGGCGTCGCCGACGAAGAAGGTGGGGATGCCGAACACGCCGCGGGCGACCGCCGCGTTCGTATTCTGCATCAGGAGGTCCTTGGCGTCCTGCTGCTGGATGCGGGCCATGATGGCCGCCCCGTCCAGGCCGCCTGCGTCCAGGGTCGCCTGCATCGTGGTGGCGTCGTCCATCTTGACCGACTCCTCCCACATCGCGCGGAAGCAGACCTCCACATAAGGCATCAAGGTGCCGTCCAGCTGCGCCGCGGCGGCCCCCCGCATCATCATCAGCGTGTTGACGGGGAAGTGGCTGTTCATGCGGAAGCGGCTCAGGCCGTGCTTCGCGATGAAGCGCTGCATTTCCAGGTTCTCATAGGCGAGCTTGGCCGGGATGCCGGCAAAGGCCTCCATCGGCGAGCGGTTGCCGGTCGCCTTGAAGATCCCGCCCAGCAGGACCGGGACATAGGTGAAGGCAGCACCCGTGCGCTGCGCGATCCCGGGCAGAACCTTGTGCGCCAGGTAGGCATTCGGGCTGCCGAAGTCGAAATAGAATGTGGCTTCCATTACCAGGTCTCCCGATAGGGGCGCAGGTCCAACTCGTGGGTCCAGGCGTCGCGCGGCTGCGCATGCAGCTGCCAATAGGTCTCCCCGATCGAGGCGGGGTTCATCAGCTGGTCGGGCTCCGGCTCCACATTGCCCATGCGGCCGCGCACGAAGGCGGTATCGACGCCCGAGTCGATGATCAGGTGGGCGACGTGGATGCCCTGCGGCCCCAGCTCCCGCGCCATCGCCTGGGCGACGCCGCGCAGGCCGAACTTGGCCGAGGCGAAGGCGGCATAGCCCTTGCCACCGCGCAGGCTCGCCGTTGCTCCGGTGAAGATGATCGTGCCCCGGCCCCGCGGCACCATCAGACGCGCGGCCTCCCGCCCGGTCAGGAAGCCGCCATAGCAGGCCATTTCCCACACCTTGCGGAAGACGCGTTCCGTCGTCTCAAGAATCGGGAAATTGACGTTGGCGCCCACGTTGAAGATGCAGACCTGGAGCGGGCCTGCCGCCTCCGCCTCGTCCAGGAAGGCGGCGACCGCCTCCTCCTTGCGGGCGTCGAGAGTGCGGGCCTCGCACCGGCCCCCGGCGGCCTGGATCTCGTCGGCCAGGGGCTTGAGCTGGTCGCCATTGCGCCGCCCGGCAAAGACGGTGAAGCCTTCCGCGGCGAAGCGCCGGACGATGGCGGCCCCGATATAGTCCCCGGCGCCCACCACGGCGACGGTCCCCTTGTCCTGCGGCATGGGCGAGTTCCTCACAGGTCTGGTTGACGGGGAGCCTTGTGCCGGCTCCCCGGAGGCAGGACTACTCCGCCGCAGCGCGCACCGGGGCCAGGCCCAGGCTTGCGCGGGCGGCGTTGTACTCGCGCGTGAAGCGGGCGATCAGGTCGCCGACCGGGGGCACGTCCTTGATGGCGCCGATGCCCTGGCCGCAGCCCCAGATGTCCTTCCAGGCCTTGGCGCTGGTATTGCCGCCAGAGCCGAAGTTCATCTTCGACGGGTCGGACGTCGGCAGGTTGTCGGGGTCCAGGCCGGCATTGATGATGCTGGGCTTCAGGTAATTGCCGTGCACGCCGGTGAACAGGTTGGAATAGACGATGTCGTTCGCCGCCGAATCGACCAGGCACTGCTTGTAGGCGGGGTCGGCATTCGCCTCCTGCGTCGCGATGAAGGCCGAGCCGATATAGGCCAGGTCCGCGCCCATCGCCTGGGCCGCCAGGATCGCCCCGCCATTGGCGATGGAGCCCGACAGGGCCAGCGGCCCGTCGAACCATTCGCGGATTTCCTGAATCAGGGCAAAGGGCGACAGCGTGCCAGCATGGCCGCCGGCCCCCGCCGCGACCGCGATCAGGCCGTCCGCACCCTTCTCGATCGCCTTGCGGGCGAAGGGGATGTTGATGACGTCGTGCAGGACGACGCCGCCATAGGAATGGATCGCCTGGTTCAGGTCCTCGCGCGCACCCAGCGAGGTGATGATGACCGGCACCTGATACTTCACGCACAGGTCCAGGTCGTGCCCTAAGCGGTCGTTCGACTTGTGCACGATCTGGTTGACGGCATAGGGGGCGGAGGGCGCGTCGGGATGCGCCTCGTCGTATTCGCCAAGCTCGTCGCGGATGCGCTTCAGCCAGTCCTCGAACACCGGCCCGGGCCGCGCATTGAGCGAGGGGAAGGAGCCGACAATGCCCGCCTTGCACTGGTTGATGACCAGTTCCGGGCCGGAGACGATGAACAGGGGCGAGCCGATCACCGGCAGGCGCAGCCGGTCACGCAGGACGGAAGGCAGGGACATTCAGGCGATCTCCGTTCGTGGAGTTGAATTGAGTGGGCGTGGCGCGACCGGACTCCCTCTCCCGTCGCGAAGCGATGGGGGAGGGCCGGGGTGGGGGCGGTATCCTGCCGGTGACGAGGGTTCCCCGGGCGGGAAACGCGGGACCGTGCCCTCACCCCCCGCCCTCTCCCATGCCTGCGGCACGGGAGAGGGAGCCGGCAAGCGCCAGCCAAAGGGGATTGAACTCGGCATTGGCGGCGACGTCATCGTCAGGGCCGGTAGGTGAAGTGGGTGATGCCCAGGTGGCGATCGAGCAGCGGGGCCGCCAGGTCCAGCCATTGGGCCAAGCGGGGCCGCGTTTCGGCCGGGTCGATCAGGTCGTGCACGGAGAAGCTTTCCGACCGCGGGAAGGGGGAGGTGCGGGCAGCCAGCGCCTCTTCCAGTTCCGCCCGCCGTGCTGCCGGATCGGGGGCAGCGGCGATCTCCTTGGCGAAGGCGACGGCAACCCCGCCTTCGACCGGAAGGGCGCCCGACTGCGCCGACGGCCAGGCCAGCACAAGCGCGCCCGCGCCATAGTGCGCGGCGGAGGCCAGGCCCATCGACTTGCGCACGATGATCGAGGCCCAGGGCACGGAGCACAGGGCCGCCGCGATCACGGCGCTGGAGCCGAAGCGGATCGTCCCCTCGCGCTCCGCCTCGGGTCCGATCATGAAACCGGGCTCGTCCACGAAGCTGAGGATGGGCAGGTGGAAGACTTCCGCGAACTCGATGAAGCGGCGCATCTTGCGGGCTGCGGGTGCGGTGAGCGCCCCACCCATGTGGCGGCAGTCGTTGGCGATGACCGCGACCGGCACGCCGTCCAGCCGGGCCAGCGCCGTGATCAGGCTGGGCCCGAACTTGCGCGTCATCTCGAACAGGCTGTCGCGGTCGACCACGGCCTTCAGGATGCGGCGCATGTCATAGACCTGCCGCCGGTTGCGCGGCACGGCATGGCGCAGGTCGTCGTCCATGCGCTCCACCGGATCGCCGCTGCGCACGACGGGCGGCCGCTCCCAGACATTGCGCGGCAGATAGGAGAGGAAGCGGCGGATCGCAACAAAGGCTTCGCGCTCGTCCTCGACCACGTCGTCGACGACGCCGCTGCGCTCGTGCACCTCGGGCCCGCCCAGTTCCTCGCGCGTCACGGGCCGGCCCAGGGCCCGTTCCACGAGCGCGGGGCCGCCCGCCATGATGGCGGCGGTCGATCGCGTCATGACGGTGTAGTGGGCAGAGACCAGGCGGCTGGCGGGAAGCCCGGCGACCGTGCCCACGGCGGCGGTCGCGACCGGCACCTGGGCCAGCGTGCGGCCGACGGACGTGAAGCGGTGGGCGGCAAAGACCGGATCGGGCAAGGGCGGTGGGCGGTTCCGGCCGCCGCTGCCAGTGATGCTGGCGCCGGAGCCTTCGTGCAGGCGGATCAGCGGCACCTTGTACTGGACGGCCAGTTCTTCCGTGTAGATCGACTTGCGCAGGCCTGCCACGTTCGGCGTGCCCGCGCCCATCGTGAAGTCCTCGCCCCCCACGATCACGGGCCGGCCGTCGACCTTGCCGAAGCCGAGCACGTAGTTGCCGGGGGTAAAGGTGCCATCCTCGTCACTGCCGGCGATCGGACCCTGTTCCTGGAACGATCCGGGGTCGAGCAGGGTGTCAATCCGCTCGCGGATGGTCAGCCGGCCGCGGCCATGGTGCTTCGCCACCGCCGCCGGCCCGCCCTGCGCCTTGGCCGCGTCGCGGCGCCTGGCGATTTCCGCCAGTTCCGCAGCCCAGCCCTCGCCCCCCCGCCCGTCATCCGGTGCCGTCATGGCGCTGTCCGTTCCCTCTCTGCGCTACCTTAGTTCTGAAAAAATACGTGTCAAAGGGATTCACTGTTCGCGTGATGCCCTTGCCGCCTGGCCGTGCACGACCGATGGCGGCTCCCGACCATCGAAGTTGGCGCCGGGGCCCGGGACCACCCAGACGTCGCGCGCGGCCAGCGGCTCGCCACATTCGGAACAGGTCATGACCCCGTGCATGACGTGGTTGCATGCCTTGTGGACGTGGAGCAGCGGCGGCCCGTCACTGCCCGCCATGTACTGGTCGGCCCAGTGCGCCAGCGACAGGATGACGGGGTAGAGGTCGCGTCCCTTGTCCGTCAGGCGGTATTCGTCTCGCCGTGGCTTGTCCTGATACGGCACCCGGGCCAGCACCCCCTCGTTCACCAGCTTGCGCAGGCGGTCCGACAGGATCGGCCGGCCGATCCCCAGGCGCTCCTCGAACATCTCGAACCGCCGCACGCCCAGGAAGCTTTCGCGCAGGACCATCAGCGTCCAGCGGTCGCCCACCACCGACATGGCCCGGGCGATCGAACAATGCTCCTCCCCCAGATCCTCCCAACGCATGGCGGCCCCCTTCGACATTGGTTCATACGGCGCGGGCTGAGCCTAGGCTCATGGGTGCGGAATTGAAACCTGCCGTTGCGTCTTGACGCACAGCCGCATCGCGCGCATCGCTTGGGGCCTGCCCTGCACGGAACGGACGGTCGAGGACGCGCGACAATGACATGCTTTGCCCTGGCGCAGCGCGCCCGCCGGTTCGTTCTCGTCCTGCTGGTGCTTCCGCTGGCCCTGGCCGGGTGCTGGCCGACCAAGACGCGGGTCCTGGGGCAGGCCGATGGCGTGGCCGTGACGGGCATCGCCGACGGCCTCTACACCGGCACGGCGGAGGGGCAGGCCGAAAACCTGGTCATGCGCATTACCTGGAACGCCGCGGCCAAGGCCTATGTCGCCGAGACCCAGGACGATCCCGAGGCGGTGCCCATGGCGCTGCGCGTCAAGCCGCTGGCGGGCGATTTCTACCTGATGCAGGCCGAGCCACAGGCCGACGTGGATCAGGAATCGGTCGCCGTCCTGCTGGTCCGGGTGCAGGGCGGCAGCGTTGCCCTGATGGCGGCGGAAGCGCCGGAGACGAAGCGGATCGCGGCGGCGACCCAGGTGACGGTCGGCGAGTTCGGCGACCTGACCGGCAGTGCCACACAGATCGAGGCGTTCCTGGCGGCGCTTGCCGCCGACCCCGCGGCAAAGGTCGCCGCCACCTTCACGCGCACGGGGGATTGAGGCGGGCGTTGCCCTGCGATGCTTCGAGACGGCTGGTCCCGCGTCTCGAAGCATCACAGAGCGCGGCCTCACGCCTCGCCGAAGACGCGGCGGAAGATCGTGTCGACGTGCTTCAGGTGGTAGCCGAGGTCGAACAGCTCCTCCAGCTGGGCGCGGGACAGGGCGGTCGTGACTTTGGCATCGCCGGCCAGTCGCTCCAGGAAGTCGCCGCCATCGCGCCACGTGGCGTGGGCATGCTTCTGGACGAGCATATAGGCATCCTCGCGCGACACGCCGGCCTGGGTCAGGGCCAGCAGGACGCGTTGCGAATGGACGACACCGCCCAGCTTGTCCAGGTTGCGCTTCATCTGGTCGGGATAGACGACCAGGCCCTCCATCAGGCCGGTCAGGCGCATCAGCGCGAAGTCCAGGTGGATCGTCGCGTCCGGCGCGATGCCGCGCTCGACGGAGGAGTGCGAGATGTCCCGCTCGTGCCACAGGGCCACGTTCTCCAGCGCCGGCACGACGGCCGAGCGGACCAGGCGGGCCAGGCCCGTCAGGTTCTCGGACAGGACGGGATTGCGCTTGTGCGGCATGGCGCTTGAACCCTTCTGCCCCACGCTGAACGGCTCTTCCGCCTCCAAAACCTCGGTCCGTTGCAGGTGGCGGATCTCGACCGACAGGCGCTCGATGGAACTGGCGATGACGGCCAGGGCGGCAAAGAAGGCGGCATGGCGGTCGCGCGGGATGACCTGCGTCGACACCGGCTCCGGCTTCAGGCCCAGCTTGGCCGCGACGTATTCCTCGACCCGCGGATCGACATTGGCGAAGGTGCCGACAGCGCCGGAGATGGCACAGGTGGCGATCTCCTCCCGTGCCGCGACCAGGCGGGTGCGGCAGCGGTCGAACTCGGCATAGGCCTGCGCCAGCTTCAGGCCAAAGGTCGTGGGCTCTGCATGGATGCCGTGGCTGCGGCCGATCGTGACGGTCAGCTTGTGCTCGAACGCGCGCTTCTTCAGGGCGGCCAGCAGCGCGTCCATGTCGGCCAGCAGGATGTCGCTGGCGCGAGCGAGCTGCACGGCGAGGCAGGTGTCCAGCACGTCGGACGAGGTCATGCCCTGGTGCAGGAAACGCGCTTCCTCGCCGACATGCTCGGCGACATTGGTCAGGAAGGCGATGACGTCGTGCTTGGTCTCGCGCTCGATCGCGTCGATCCGGTCGACCTCGAACTTCGCCCGTTCCCAGACCGCCTTGGCGGCCTCCTTCGGAACCGTGCCCAGCTCTGCCATGGCGTCGAGCGCGTGGGCCTCGATCTCCAGCCAGATCTGGAAGCGCGCCTCCGGCGTCCAGAGGGCGGTCATCGCGGGGCGGGCATAGCGAGGGATCATGGCGGCACGGGACTGGACTTCGGGAAGCGCGCTGCATCGCGCGAGCGCAGACGAAGGTCAAGCAGTAAGCGACGCCGCTCACTCCATTCTCGCCAGGACCACCTCACCCTCAGGCGCCCCCCTTCGCTCCGCACCTCAGGATGAGGTGCGAAATCGGGGCGGTCTCAGTGCGCGGCGGCTTCGGCTGCGCGCAGGCGGTCGGCGGCCTTCTGCTTGATGGAGTCGGACTTGAGCTGGCCGCAGGCGGCCATGATGTCCTCGCCCCGCGGGGTGCGGACCGGGCTGGCATAGCCCGCGGCGAAGACGATTTCCGAGAACGCCTTGATCGCCTCTGGCGTGGACCGTTCGTAGGGCGAGCCGGGCCAGGGATTGAAGGGGATCAGGTTGACCTTGGCCGGAATGCCGCGGATCAGCTTCACCAACGCGCGCGCGTCGGCCGGGCTGTCGTTCACATCCTTCAGCATCACGTATTCAAAGGTGATGCGCCGCGCATTGTTGAGGCCCGGATAGGCCCGGCACGCGGCCATCAACTCGGCAATGGGATACTTCTTGTTGAGCGGTACGATCTCGTTGCGCACAGCGTCCGTCACCGCGTGGAGCGAGATGGCGAGGGAGACGCCAAGCTCTGCCCCGCAGCGCTCGATCATCGGCACGACGCCCGCGGTCGAGAGCGTGATGCGCCGGCGCGAGAGGGCGATCCCCTCGTTGTCCATGACGATCTTCAGCGCGGTCGAGACGTTCTCGAAATTATAGAGCGGCTCGCCCATGCCCATCATGACGATGTTGGACAGCAGGCGCCCCTCTGTGGGGGAGGGCCATTCGCCCAGCTCGTCCCGCGCGACCAGAACCTGGCCAACGATCTCCGCGGGGGTGAGGTTGCGCACCAGGCGCTGGGTGCCCGTGTGGCAGAACTTGCAGGTCAGCGTGCAGCCGACCTGGCTGGACACGCACAGCGTGCCGCGCCCGGCCTCAGGATCGGCGTCGGGGATGTAGACCGTCTCGGCCAGCTCGCCATCGGCAAAGCGCAGCAGCCACTTGCGCGTCCCGTCGACCGAAACCTGGGCGCGCACGATCTCGGGCCGCGAAATGCGCGCGCCCTCTGCCAGCTTGACCCGCAGGGCCTTGGACAGGGTGGACATCGCCTCGAACGAGGTGACGCCGCGATGATAGAGCCAGTGCCAGATCTGGTTGGCGCGCATGGCCAACGCGCGATCCTCTCCAAGGGCGGAGAGGCTCGCTGCGATCTGCTCCCGGGTCAGACCGATCAGGTCCACCCGGGCGTCGCGTTCTGCCGGTGCGATCGGGCCCGCGGCGGGGCCCGTCCGGCCCTGCGCCGCGGCGTCGATCACGGGGGGCAGGCCTTGTTGATGGCGTCGAGGGCTGCGGAAATGCCCTTGAGCGAGTAGGTGTCGGTGGTTTCGGTGCCGCGGCTGGACGTGCCCTTGACCACCATCTGCGCGCCCTTGCGCATGGCGTCGACGATCCGGGCGTCGGTCTGCTGGTCGCGCGCCCAGGCGCCGTCGCCCTGGGTGAACAGGGTGAAATTGCTGCCGTCGACGGCCGCCTTCACCTCGCTCTTGGGCTTGTAGGTATAGCCGGTCACGACCGACACCTCGTTCCGGACGTTCCCCCGGTGCGTCACCAGCAGGAAGATCGGATCGCGCCGCACGTTGGTCGGCTTCGTCGTCTTGGGCGAAGTCGCGACGTAGCAGACCGGCTTGCCGCTGTCGGACGTGGAGAAGGCGTCCCAGTCGCCGAACGTGCCAAGCGACCGTGGCGACTGCGCCAGCGCGGGGCCAGCCATCAGGAGCCCGGCCATCAGGACGGCGGCAGGGGCAGAAAGCATCGAAAGGTACCGATTCATGGGCGCCACCATAGCCAAGCAAACGGCCGTTTTCCACCCTGGCCTTGCAGGCCGGGGTGCGACATTGCACGGCGCTGCGGCGGCATTCCTGCGCACGCGGCGAAGGTGCGCGATCATCGCTTCAGGCCCAGCACGTTGCGGGCGATCACCATGCGGTGCACCTCGGACGGGCCGTCATAGATTCGCATGGTGCGGACGAGGGAGGCCATGAGGTGCAGCGGCAATTCCTTGGTCATGCCCATGGCGCCGAAGACCTGCATCGCCTGGTCGATCACGTCCCAGGCAAGCTCGGTCCCCACCACTTTCAGCATCGAGATCTCGGTGCGGACGTCCATGCCCTGGTCCAGCTTCCACGCGACGTCATAGGCCATCAGGCGGCCGGCATGGATGCGGGTCGCGGCATCCGCCACCCACCACTGGATCGACTGCCGCTCGGCCAGCAATGTGCCGAAGGTCACGCGCTGGTTGGCGTGCTCCACCATCATCTCCAGCGCGCGCTGGGCAAGGGCAATGCCCCAGATACCCATCTGCAGGCGCCGGGTCGACAGGCGCACCTGCATCGGCGCAAAGCCCTGGCCCTCCTGGCCCAGCAGCTTGGACGCCGGTACGCGGCAATCCTCGAACACCACCTCATAGGTCGGCTGGCCGCCGATCATCGGGATCTCGCGCAGGACGTTGAAGCCGGGCGTGCCCTTGTCGATGATGAAGGCGCTCATGCCGCCGCGGGCGCGCTTGACGGGGTCCGTCACCGCCATCGCGATGGTGAAGTCGGCATAAGGCGCCTTGCTGATCCAGATCTTGCGCCCGTTGATCACCCAGTCGTCGCCGTCGCGCACCGCCTTGGTCGTCATGCCGGCGGGATCGGCACCGGCGCCCGGCTCCGAGATGGCGATGGCCGAGATCGTCTCGCCCGCGGCATAGGGGGCCAGGTACTGGGCGCGCTGCGCGTCGTTCACCGTCGCCATCAGCATGCGCAGGTTGGGGCTGTCGGGCGGCAGGACATAGGGGGTGATGGTGCGGCCCATCTCCTCGTAGACGCCGACCATCGCGACCATGGGGAGGTCGGATCCGCCGACATCGGCCGGCGCGTCCAGGCCCCACAGGCCCATTTCCTTGGACAGGGCGTCGATGGGCGCGCGCTGGGCCTCGCTCAGCTTCGGCACCTTGCCGGCCGCGTCCATCTCCAGCATGGCCGGCTCCAGCGGCAGCAGCGCGTCCTTCACGAACTTCGCCACCAGGTCCTTCAGCATCCGATGCTCTTCACTGAGCGCGAAATCCATGACGCCTCCCCTTGGTTCTGCTGTCTGCCTGCCGGTCGCGTTTATAGCGCCACCGCCCCCACTCGTGGCTAGTGGTTGATGCGGGTGAAACGCTGATCTGGATCAAGGCCACCCGGCGCCGGTGGTATCAGGGTGTGGTCTTCCGCCGACGGAGGTTGCCATGTCCAATCCGGAAAACCATGCGGACGCTGCCGCGCTCCCGTCCTGGGTCGCACCCCTGGGCGGTACCGCCGCCCAGATTGGCCGGGCCTTCTACCGGCAGGGCATGGCGCTTGCGGCGCGCCAGCTTCAGGCCTGTTCCGAGCATGTCGCAAGGCTTGCCGACTGCAACAGCCCTGTCGAGCTGGCGGTCGCCCAGGCCGACCTGGTGCGCACGCTGGCCCGGAACAGCCTGGAGGAAGGGCACCTGATCCTGGCCGAGGTGCGGCAGGGCATGGCCCAGGTGGGCGCCCCGATCCTGGCCGGCGATCCCGCCGCCGCGATGGCTCAATCCCCGTCGTCGAAGCCGACGAACACCGCGGCCTCGTCCACCGACTTGCGGCGCGAGACGACGGGATTGGCGGGGAAGTCGTCGTCGGGATAGCCCATGGCGACACAGATCATGATGACCTGATCCTCCGCGATGCCGGCGTGCTCGCGCACGACGGGCGACTGCATGATGCCCTGGCTGTTGATGACGCAGCCCAGGCCCCGGGACCATGCGGCGTTGACCAGGGCGTTGACCACGGCGCCGCAGTCGAACGGCGCCACATCCCCGCCATGGATTGACCGGTCATAGGTGATGACGATCGACACCGGCGCGTCGAACTGCCGGAAGCCGCGCAGGACCCAGTCCAACCGGGCCTCCTTGTCGTGGCGGTCGATGCCCATGGCGGCGAAGAGCTGCTTCGCGATCTCGATCTGCCGCTCGCGGTGGACGCCCGCATATTCGCCGTGGCTGCGAAACTCGCGCGAGGCAGGGACGCCCGCCAGGTTGCGCTCGGTATTGCCGGCGCGGATGCGGTCCAGCGGCTTGCCCGCGACGACATAGAAGTTCCAGGGCTGCGTGTTCAGCGAGGACGGCGCCCGCATCGCGATCTCCAGGATCTCCCGGATGACGGCCTTGGGCACCGGATCGGGCTTGTAGCCGCGGATGCTGCGCCGGCCGAGGACAACCTCGTCAAATCCGACCTGGGGCCTGCTCTGTGCGTTCACGCGAACCTCTCCATCCTTGTGTTCCGTCCCCACCCGGCCCGGCCCGGCTTCACGCGCCCAAGGCGCGCCAATCTTTCGCCGGTTCTGGTACGCCGGTTCTTGCGGGCCGTCTGGTGCGGGCCGGGGGACTCGAACCCCCACGGGGTTGCCCCCAACGGATTTTAAGTCCGGTGCGTCTACCATTCCGCCACGCCCGCATGGGCCAAGGCTTAGCCAGCCCGGTTGCGCAAGCCAAGCCGAATCTGGGGTGGGTGGCCGGGCGGCGGGGCCTTGCGGATTGCGGTTGCATCGGCGCGGTGCGGGCGGCCTTCTTACGCCTGCAACGAACGGAGGATGCGCATGACACAGCAGCCCGTGCAGGACGCCGCGCGCGACCCGATGGCGCGCTGGCACCACATGGTGGCCGCCAGGGACCTGTCGGAGCTGGCCGACCTGGTCGCCGCGGACGGCGTCTTCCTGTCGCCCGTCGTCCACGCGCCGCAGGTGGGCCGCGCGCTGGTCGTGAAGTACCTGACGGCGGCGCTCAGCGTGCTCAACAACGGCACGTTCCGCTATGTCGGGGAATGGCGGGCGGAGCGCTCGGCCGTGCTTGAATTCGAGCTGGAGCTGGACGGCCTCTATGCCAACGGCGTCGACATCATCCACTGGGACGAGGACGGCCGCATCACGACGTTCAAGGTGATGATGCGGCCGCTGAAGGCCGTGAACGCGGTCATCCCGCGCATGGCGGCGCTGCTGCAGGCGGCCGGCTGAAGGCGGCTCAGGGCTCGCCGTCGATCGGCTCGGTGCCCAGGTCGCGCAGGATCGCCTTCAGCTCGTCCGCGCCGGCTTCCAGTCGGGCGGGGTCGGTGCCGCGGAAGACCAGGCTGGTGCCCAGCTTGCCGTCCTTCCAGAACGGATAGGAGCCGATCTCCACATCGGTGTAGCGGTCCTGCAGTTCCTCGAGCTGGACCGCGACGCGGCTCTCGCCGACAAAGGCGGTCACGGTCCGCGAGACCATGGGCAGGCCGCCCGATATGTGCTCGCGCGTCTCGTGCAGCTGGGCGCGCATGATCGCCGGGACGCCGGCCAGGACAAAGACATTGCCGATGCGGAAGCCGGGCGCCTTGCTCACCGGGTTGGGCACCAGGTCGCCGCCCTGCGGCACGCGGGCCATGCGGCGGCGCGCCACCGTCAGCTCGCCCTTGGGGTAATAGGTTTCCAGGATGGCGATCGCCTCCGGATGCTCGACCAGCGGCACGCCAAAGGCCTTGGCCACGCAGTCTGCGGTGATGTCGTCATGCGTCGGCCCGATGCCGCCCGTCGTGAAGACATAGTCGAAGGCCGCACGGCATTCGTTGAGCGTGGAGACGATCGTGTCCTCGATATCGGGGATCACGCGGGCGTGCATCAGCCGCACGCCCCAGCCGTTCAGCGTGCGCGCGATATGGGCCAGGTTTGCGTCCTGCGTCCGGCCCGACAGGATCTCGTTGCCGATGATGATGAGGCAGGCGGTGACGGTCGCGACAGGGGTGCTCTGCTCGGATGCGGTCATGGGTCTCGTGGCTCCTCCCGCGCGGCAGCCTAGTACAGCGCTCGCCGTGCGTCGCGTCCCGAACTCAGGCGGGGCAATAGATGACCAGCTTCAGGTCCGGATCGCCCGGCCCTGAAGCCGCAGCCGATCCGGGGGTGCGGGCCGTGCCCCCTGGACAAGGTGGCTACGCGTTGCCACCTGCAGGGGATCGGCGTATCCCTTCTGTCTTGCGCCATTGCCGAGGATCGCGTGGATGAGCCTGTTGAGCGTGGACGACGAGCTGGACGAGGCCGACGACCCGACTGCCATCGTGCTGCACGGGCCAGAGGCGTTCGAGGGCATGCGTCGCGCCGGCCGGCTTGCGGCGGACTGCCTGGACATGCTGGCCGCCCATGTGCGGCCCGGCATCACCACGGGCGAACTGGACCGCCTGGCCGATGCCTATATCCACGACCATGGGGGCGTGTCCGCGCCGCATTTCTATCGCGGCTTCCCGAAGTCGATCTGCACCTCGATCAACCATGTCATCTGCCACGGCATTCCGGGTGACAAGAAGCTGGTCGAGGGCGACACGCTGAACATCGACGTGACGCCGCTGCTCAACGGCTGGCACGGCGATTCCAGCCGCATGTACACGGTGGGCGAGGTGCCGCTGAAGGCGCGGCGCCTGATCGACATCACGTACGAGGCGATGATGCGCGGCATCGCGGTGATCCGTCCGGGCGCCCGCCTGGGCGACATCGGCCATGCCATCCAGACCTTTGCCGAGGCTCAGCGCTGCTCGGTTGTGCGCGATTTCTGCGGCCATGGCGTGGGGCGCGTGTTCCACATGGCGCCCAATGTGCTGCATTTCGGCGAGGCGGGTACGGGTCCCGTCCTGAAGCAGGGCATGATCTTCACGGTCGAGCCGATGATCAACCTGGGCAAGTACCAGGCCAAGCTGCTACCCGATGGCTGGACCGCCGTCACCAAGGACCGCTCCCTGTCGGCGCAGTTCGAGCACTCGGTTGGTGTCACCGCCGACGGGGTGGAGATCTTCACGACCTCGGCTGCGGGGCTGCACAAGCCGCCCTACGCCTGACGCCGCTGCCAGGGCCGCGCCGGGGAGGGGCCGTGTCCGAGGACCTTGCCGACGAGCCGCACTATCTCGGCCATCGCGGGCGCCTGCGCGAGCGTTTCCTGGACACGCCGGAGGCGCTGCCCGACTACGAGGTGCTGGAGCTGCTGCTGACGCAGTTGCTGCCGCGGCGGGACATGAAGCCGCTGGCCAAGACGCTGCTGTCCCGCTTCGGCTCGATCTCCGGCGTGCTGTCCGCACCGCCCGCGGAACTGGCGAAGGTCAAGGGCCTGGGCGAGACGACGATCGCAAACCTGGGCGTGATCCGGGAGGTCGCGGCCCGCATGCTGCGCGAGCAGGCGCGGACGCGCGACGTGCTCGGCTCGTGGCAGGCGCTGCTCGACTATTGTCGCAGCCGCCTGGCGCATGAGACGGCGGAGCAGTTCCGCGTCCTCTACCTCGACAACCGCAACGGCCTGATCCGCGACGAAGTCCAGCAGAAGGGCACGATCAACGAGGCCCCGATCTACCCGCGCGAGGTCGTCCGCCGGGCGCTGGAACTGGGGGCCGCCGCGATCATCCTGGTCCACAACCACCCCAGCGGGAACCCGCAGCCCAGCCGCGCCGACATCGAGGTCACGAAGGAGGTGGCGAAAGCCGCCGGCGTGCTGGGCCTGCGCGTGCACGACCACCTTGTGGTGGGCCAGGGCCAACCCTTCAGCTTTCGCGCCCAAGGCCTGCTGAAGGAATAGGCCTGCTGAAGAAACAGTTCAGGCAGGCCTCGGATGCGCGGCCGGCGGCCGCTCAGGCGGCGGCGCTGGACAGGCGGTTGAGAAGAGCCGTCAGGTCGTGGGCGGGGACTGGGCGGCTGATCAGGTAGCCCTGGATCTGGTCGCAGCCTTCGGCCCGCATGTGGTCCATCTGCGCCGCCGTCTCGACCCCTTCGGCGGTCGTGGCGATGCCCAGGCTGTGGCCCAGGCCGACGATCGCCCGCACGATCGCGGCGCATTCCGTGTTCGATTCCACCTCGTTGATGAACGAGCGGTCGATCTTGATCTTGTCGAACGGGAACGAGCGCAGGTAGCTGAGCGAGGAATAGCCCGTCCCGAAATCGTCCATCGAGATGCGGATGCCCAGCGCGCGCAGGCGGTGCAGCGTGTTCAGCGTGTCGGCGCTGTCCTGCAGCAGCACCGTCTCGGTGATCTCCAGCTCCAGCAGGTGCGGCGCCAGGCCCGAGCGGCGCAGCGCGTGCTCGACCATGTCGACCAGGCGCTTGCTCTGGAACTGTGCCGGCGACAGGTTCACGGCGACCGACATCTGGCCGGGCCAGCGCGTCGCCTCGGAGCATGCCGTGTTGAGGACCCACTCGCCCAGGGGGATGATCAGGCCGGTCTCCTCGGCCAGGGGAATGAAATCGGCGGGCGAGACGAGGCCGCGCTCCGGCTGGCGCCAGCGGACCAGAGCCTCGAATCCGGCGATCGTGTTCTGCCGGACGTCGAACAGCGGCTGGTAGTGCATCTCGAACTCCTGCCGCGCGAGGGCCGCGTGCAGGTCGAGCTCCAGGCTGCGCCGGGCCTGCATCTGCAGGTCCATCTCCGGTTCGAAGAAGCGCCAGGCGCCGCGCCCGTCGCTTTTGGCGCGGTAAAGCGCGAGGTCGGCGTTCTTCAGCAATTCGGTCGCGTCGCTGCCGTCGGCGGGGCCGATGGCGATACCGACGCTGGTGCCGATATTGACCAGCTGGCCGTTGATCTGGAAGGGCAGGGCGATCTGCTCCACCAGGCGGTGGGCCAGGGCGATGGCGGCCGAGGGCTGCTCGCCTGTCGTCAGCAGGATCGCGAATTCGTCGCCGCCCAGGCGCGCCACCACGTCGCCGGTGCGCACGGCGGCGCGCAGCCGGTCGGCCACCCGCTGCAGCAGGATGTCGCCCGACGGATGGCCCAGCGTGTCGTTGACCCCCTTGAAGCGGTCGAGGTCGAGGGCCAGCACCGCGAAGGGCCGGCCGACATCCGCCTCGTCGAACTGGCGGTCCAGGCGGGCGTTGAAGCTGGCGCGGTTCAGCAGCCCGGTCAGCGGGTCGTGATAGGCCAGGAAGCGGATCTCCGCCTCCGCCCGGCGGCGTGCGCGCAGGTCGCGGATGGCCACGACCTGGCGCGGCTGGCCACCGAAGATGATGGGGCGTGAGACGAGCTCGACCGGCACCAGGTCCTTGGGCCCCGGGCCGCGCCGCATGTCGGCCTCGACGCCGACGCCGGGATTGACCGCGATGGCCGTCAGCGCCTCGGCGCTCAGCAGGTCGCTGACCAGCAGGGCAAGGACCTCGTGCTCGGATTTGCCGAGCATCGATTCGAAGCTCTTGTTGGCGGCCACGATGCGGTCGCCGTCGATCACCACCAGGCCCTCCACCGCGGCATCGGCCAGGTCGCGCATGCGCTGAGCCTCCTCGGCCACGCGGCGGCGGCGCAGCAGGTCCAGGTGCACGCTGGCCAGGGTCAGCATCAGGATGGTCATGCAGCCCAGGGCGACACCGACGGCCAGCCATTGCGGCGGCAGCGAATTGGCAGGCACGCTCATGCGGGGGTCGCCGACCACCGTGACCGCGCCCATGCCGGTGAAGTGCAGGCCGCAGATCGCCAGGACCAGCAGGCCGGTCGCGATGCCAAGGCGCGAGCGCTTGTCCGTGTCGGCCCCCACGGCCAGCGCGGCGGCGCCCAGGAGGCCGCCGATCAAGATCGAGGCGACGACCAGGTCGACATCCCAGGTCAGCGTGCCGGCGACGCGGAAGCCGGACATGCCGACATAGTGCATGATGCCGATGGCGACGCCGATGATGAGGCCGCCCGCGGCATGGACCCAGCGCGCCGTGGTCCTGTCGCGCGTCCGGATGCCCGACAGGGCAATGCCCGCACCCGTGACCAGGATGGCAACCGCCAGCGACGCGAGCGTGGGCGTCGTGTCATAGGCCGTCTGGCTGGTCGGCTGGAACGACAGCATGGCGACGAAGTGCGTCGCCCAGATGGCAAATCCGCTGGCAATCGCTGCACCGCCAAGCCAGAGCAGCCGCGCGCGGCCGACGGTCTGGTGCCTGTGGTTGATCAGGCTGAAGGTCGAGAACGAGCCCAGCAGGCAGATCACAGCCGCCGCGGCCACCAGCCAGAGGTCATGATCCCGGACCAGGCAATCATAGACGCGTATCACGACCGCGGCTCCTTTAAGAGTCGTCGCGTGCATACATCACGCGCAATGTGTTTTCGCTTGGATCGGTTAAGGACTCCTTTATGTCGGCATCAATAACGCGTTGAATTAAAACAGTTTTTGCTTGGAACAATCGGCAATGCCCGCCTGGGTTTCACGCCGCCCGCCGCGTTCCAAGACGGGAGCTGTGGCGGGCCGTCGCTGGTGGAGGCCCGCTACGGCCACCGACCCTGAGTGAATTCAACGACTTCGCCAGCCTGTGGCGGTGGCGGTGCCCCGCGGCGGAAGGCTGGCGCATGGGCCGCGGAGTGCCGCTGCCCCTTTGATCTGGATCAAACCCGCGACAACCATCGGGAGAAGTATTCAGCGTCGAAACCAGGGCGTCAGGTCATGACGTGGTTCACACGTCGTCCTGTCCGGACGCGTGGTTTTTCTTTGAAAGTCCCGCCATCGGGAAGATGAACTGGAAACTGCCCTGTCGAGGCAAGGCGCGGATGCCGGCTCGCATGGCGGTCCCGCATTCCCCTTCGAGGGGGAAGCCTGCCCGGGGGGCCAACCGGTGGCGCGTCCCCAGGGCAGGCTGGATGCGATCCGACTCGGCCGACGCGACCGTCGGGGCGCGCCGGGACGGCCTACTCTGCCGCCTTGATCTTGTTCGTCGGGGTCTGGAGGCTGATCACGTCATAGGGCTTGGTGTCGATCTCATCGAGTTCGATCTCGCCGGCCAGGACCTTGGCCTTCCACGCCTGGTGGGCGGGCTCGTCCGCGTGGAACTCGGGCATCACCTCGCGCGCGAACAGCTCCAGCCCGGCGCAGATATCCTCATGCGCGTTCTTGCCAGCCTGGGCCAGCAGGATCACCTGGTCGACATGGGTCGACTGGAACTGACGGAGCTTGTCCCGGATCGTGGCGGGAGAGCCGATCAGGCCGGTGGAGTTCAGCTTGCCGCCCTCGGGCGTCTGCTTCCACTTCTGGTACTCGTCCCACAGGTTGACCGTGCCGGGCACGAAGGGGCCCTGCTTGTTGTAGAAGGTCAGGCTGAACTGGAAGAAGGTCCAACCCTCGGCCTTGGCCCGCGCTTCCTCGTCCGTCTCGGCGCACATGAAGGGGGCGACGATGGCGATGCCGGGATTGGTCTGGTAGTCGGTCAGCTTGTCCAGGCGCTTGGTATAAGCGTTGTAGTAAGCGTTGACCCAGGCGCGCGCCGCCTCCGGGCTCACGAACTGGAAGCCGAGCGCGCCCATGCCGCGTGTGCCCGCCATCACGATCGTCTCAAGCTGCGAGCAGGCGACCCAGAGCGGCGGATGCGGGCGCTGCATCGGCTTCGGCAGGACGTTGCGCATGGGGAACTTGAACCATTCCCCCTCGTACTCCCACCCCTCCTTGTAGAACATGGGCAGGACGCACTTCACGGCGTCTTCCCAGATCGCGCGCTTGTCGCGGAAGCGGCGGTCGAAGGGGTGCAGCTCTGTCACGGACGAGCCTTCGCCCAGGCCCAGCTCGACCCGGCCCTTCGACACCAGGTCGAGGGTCGAGACGCGCTCCGCCACGCGGGCCGGGTGGTTGGTGGTCAGCTGGATGATGCCGTGGCCCAGCCGGATGTTCTTGGTCCGCTGGCTGCATGCTGCCAGGAACACCTCGGGCGCGGAGGAGTGGGAATATTCCTCCAGGAAGTGGTGCTCCACCTCCCACACGTAGTCGATGCCCAGCTTGTCGGCCAGTTCGACCTGGTCCAGCGAGTCCTGGATGATCTTGAGCTCCGAGCCCTCGTCCCAGGGCTTCGGCAGCTGGTGTTCGTAGAACAGCCCGAACTTCATGGCGTCGCATCCCTTCGTGTCTCGTTATGCCGTCATTCTGCCGACCGGTCGGGCGAACGACAACGGGGGAGGGTCATCCTCAGCGTCACCCGCGTGACAGATGCTTCGAGACGCGGGCCGGTGGCCCGCTCCTCAGCATGACGCCGTTGGGATTATTGCGTTTTATCCAACGGCGTCATGCTGAGGTGCGAGCGGAGCGAGCCTCGAAGCATCAGGTGCAACGCGCGCCTCAGGCCGCCTTGGCGAGGGTGGGGAGCAGTGCCGCAAACGCCGCCTGGCCGGAGAGGCGGGCGCCGTGGACGGTGGAGAAGGCGTCCACGCTGGCGGCTTCGCCTGCCAGGACCAGGCGCTCGGCAATGGGCTGGCCCAGGGTTGCGCGGGGGCTGCCGCTGCCCGGGCGCTGGACCGAATAGGCGCCGCGGACCAGGGGGTTGCTGCTCCAGTCCGTCGTCTTGCGCCGGTCGATCTCGCGCAGCAGGTCGGCGCCAAAGGCATGGGCGATCTGCTCGTCCAGGAAGGCGTGCATGGCGGCGGGGCCTGCGGCTTCCAACTCCTGGGCCAGGGTGCCGCTGACATAGGCGGTGACCATGGGCCGGTCGAACGGGTGGACCTGGAGCCCGAAACCGGCGGGCCCCCGGTCGAGCAGGCCCAGGAAGTGCGGCGGCTTGTCCCCGAACGGATCGCGGCGGAAGCTGGCGGCGATCTTGCACGAATGGCCCAGCGGCAGGGCGGCGATGGCCTCGCCCTGCGCCGTGGGCAGGCCGGGGGCGAAGCGGATGGCGCCTGAGGCCAGCACGCCGGTCGAGACGGTGAGGATGGCGGCGCGCGCCTGGATGCGCCCCTGTGGCGTCTCGACCGCAACCCCCGGGCCCGACCAGTCGATCACGGTTGCGGGGCAGGCGAAGCGGACCGGCACATGGGCGGATGCCCGTGCGACCAGCGCCCCCAGGCCATCCTCGACCGGCCAGTTCTCGTTCGTCTCGCGATAGTTGAAAGTGTCCATGACGGACACCCTGTCGGGCTCGGCCGCCATGATCGCGGTATAGAGCTGGCGGAAGGGGTCGGCCTGGGGGTGGCCGGCGATCACCTCGGCTACGGCTACGTCCCGGCCCGCCCGGCCCGCAGCGTAGACCGCCTCGTACAACGCCTCGATCCCGTCCTGGACGGCTTGCGCCTCCGCGTCGGAGAGCCAGCGGCCGCCGCCGAAGAAGCGGCGATTGCGCTGCGCCGTGCGATAGCGCATGCCCAGGCGGTCGGCGATCGCCCGGAACGGGTTGATCGAGGCCGAATGCAGCCATTGGCAGCCATGGTCGAAGGCGGTGCCGAAGCTTTCCCACTCGGTATAGGCGCGGCCGCCGACACGGTTGCCCGCCTCGATCACGAGCGTGTCGAGCCCGGCCGCCAGCGCAGCTTCCCCCGCCGCCAGGCCCGCGGCCCCGGCACCGATCACGATGATGTCGATCATGGGCGGACCATAATGCGGCGGGCGTGCCAGCAAAAGGGCACTCGCCAGGGACCGCCGGTCTTGTCATGAATGCGGCCGATGGCGGAACGCGTGGATTCGGACAAGGCGGGGGCGGGGCTGGAGCGGGATGGCCTGCCCTCACCCCGGCGCTATTGGGCGGTCGCGTCCGTCCTGCTGGCGATCACGATGGCCGTCGTCGACGGCTCCATCGTCAATGTCGCCCTGCCGCGCCTGTCGGTGGACCTGGGCGTCGCGCCGGATGCGACGGTGTGGATCGTCACCTCGTACCAGATCGCCATCCTGATCTGCCTGCTGCCGTTCTCGGCCCTGGGCGAGATCGTCGGCTTTCGCCGGGTGTTCCTCTCCGGCCTCAGCCTGTTCCTGGCCTCCTCGCTCGCCTGCGCACTGTCGCAGACGCTGACGACGCTGGTCCTGGCCAGGGCGGCGCAAGGGGTGGGGGCGGCGGCGGTGTTCGCGGTGATCGCGGCCCTGCTGCGCTTCACCTATCCGCGGGCGATGATCGGGCGGGGGATCGCGGCCAATGCCTTTACCGCGTCGTTCTCGGGCGTGCTGGGGCCGCCGCTCGGCTCCCTGGTGCTGAGCGTTGCCGACTGGCACTGGATGTTCCTGATGAACCTGCCGATCGGGCTGCTGGCGCTGGCGATCGGCGCGCGCGCGCTGCCGGGGATACCGCGCAGCCGGCGGCCCTTCGACTGGACCAGTGCGGGCTTGAGTGCGGCCATGTTCGGCAGCCTGATCGTCATGCTGGACCATCTGGCGACTCAGCCGCTGCTGGCGCTGGCGGGTGTCGCGAGTGCGGGGGCATTCGGCCTGGTCCTGGTGCGGCGCGAACTGCCCAAGCCGTCGCCGCTGCTGCCGGTCGACCTGTTGCGCCTGCCGGTCGTGGCCCTGGCGGTGTCGGCATCCTCGGCCCTGTTCGCGGCGCAGCTGTCGACCTATGTGGCGCTGCCCTTCCTGTTCCAGCATGCGCTGGGGCGCAGCCAGGTGGAGACGGGGCTTCTGATGATCCCGGCCGCCCTGACCACGGCGGCGATGGCGCCGCTGGCCGGCTGGCTGGCCGACCGGGGGGCGGGACAGCGCTCCTGCGTCGTGGGCGCCGCCCTGTTTGCCAGCGCCACGGCGCTGCTCAGCCTGCTGCCGGGCGATGCCGGCAACGCGCATGTGATCGGCTGCATGATCCTGCTGGGGATCGGTTTCGGCCTGTTCCAGACCCCCAACAACCGCACGATGCTGCTGGCCGCACCGCCCGCCCGGGCCGGCGGGGCCGGGGGCATGCAGGGCACGGCGCGCCAGTTCGGCCTGATGGCGGGCTCGGCGCTCGCCGCCCTGTGCCTGGGGGCGGGCGTCACCAACGGGCCCGTCCTGTCGCTCTGGCTGGCCTGTGCGCTCGCCTCCATCGCCCTGGTGCTGAGCCTGGCGCGGGGCAGTGTGAAGGCGGTCTAGAACAGTCCTTCGATCCGGCCGCCCGCGCCGATGTGGATGGTGTTGGCGGCCGGCACGCGGGGCAGGCCCGGCATCGTCATGATCTCGCCGCAGATGGCGACGACGAACTCCGCCCCCGCCGACAGGCGCAGTTCGCGGATGGGCACGATGTGGCCGGAGGGCGCGCCGCGCAGGTCGGGGTCGGTCGAGAAGCTGTACTGCGTCTTGGCCATGCAGACGGGGAAGCGGCCATAGCCCAGCGCCTGGAACTCCGCGAACTGGGCGCGGGTCTTGGCGTCCGCCTCGATATCGGCGGCGCCGTAGAGCTGCTGGGCGATGGTACGGGCCTTGTCCCACAGGGGCATGTCGTCGGGATAGAGCGGGCGGAAATCGGCGCTGCCGCCTTCGGCCAGGCGGACCACCTCGTGCGCCAGCGCCTCGGTCCCTTCGCCGCCATCGGCCCAGTGGGTGCACGCGACGGCCGGCACGCCTTGTGCGGCGGCCAGGCGGCGGACCAGGGCCACCTCTGCATCCGTGTCGGCGATGAAGCGGTTGAGGGCGACGACGACGGGCACGCCGAAGCGCCGCACATTGGCGATGTGGCGCTCCAGGTTGGCGAAGCCGCGCTCCACCGCCTCAAGGTTCTCGGCGGACAGCGCGGTGCGGGCCACGCCGCCATGCATCTTGAGCGCGCGCACCGTGGCGACGACGACGGCTGCCGCCGGCCTCAGCCCCGCCTTGCGGCACTTGATGTCGAAGAACTTCTCGGCGCCCAGGTCGGCGCCGAAGCCGGCTTCGGTCACGACATAGTCGCCCAGCTTCAGCGCCGCCTTCGTCGCGATGACCGAGTTGCAGCCATGGGCGATGTTGGCGAACGGCCCGCCATGGACCAGGGCCGGATTGTTCTCCAGCGTCTGGACCAGGTTGGGCGACAGGGCATCGCGCAGCAGCACGGCCATGGCGCCGTCGGCCTGCACGTCGCGCGCGGTGATGGGCCGGCGCTCACCCGCCTTGCCCAGGCTCTGGCCGACGACGATGCGGCCGAGCCGCGCCTCAAGGTCCTGGAGCGAGGTTGATAGACAAAAGATCGCCATCACTTCGGACGCGACGGTGATGTCGAAGCCGGCTTCGCGGGGCACGCCATTGCCGGGGCCGCCCAGGCCGGTGATGACGTTGCGCAGGCTGCGGTCGTTCATGTCGAGTACGCGGCGCCAGGTGATGCGGCGCGGGTCCAGGCCCGCCGCATTGCCCCAATAGACATGGTTGTCGACCAGGGCCGAGAGCAGGTTGTGCGCGGCACCGATCGCGTGGAAGTCGCCGGTGAAGTGGAGGTTGATGTCCTCCATTGGCACGACCTGGGCATAGCCGCCGCCCGCCGCCCCACCCTTCACCCCGAAACAGGGGCCGAGCGAGGGTTCGCGCAGGCAGATCACCGCCCGCTTGCCGATGCGGTTGAGGCCGTCGCCCAGGCCCACGGTCGTCGTCGTCTTGCCTTCGCCCGCCGGCGTCGGGCTGATCGCGGTGACCAGGACCAGCTTTGAGTCCGGCTTTTCCGGCAGCGTCTCGATCCAGTCCAGCGCCACCTTGGCCTTGGCCCGGCCATAGCGGAACAGGTGTTCGGCCGGCACGCCCAGGCGGTCGCCGATCGCCTCGATCGGGGCAAGCTGTGCGGCGCGCGCGATCTCGATGTCGGACTTCGGCTGCGTCCGCTGCTGCTCACCCCGGCTCAACGCGTCCCCCGTGCTCGTATTCCTGCCTCAAGCCTTATAGCGGCAAGGCAGCGCTGCGGTCATGTCCCCGACCAGTCGGCCTTGCGCTTGGCGGTCCACGCCTTGACCCCTTCGCGGTAGTCGGGATGGCGGATCATCTCGTCCATCAGGCGTTCCGCGTCGGTAACGGCGTGCGCCGCATCGCGATGGAGGTCGGCATAGACCTGGCGCTTCGTCGCGCGCAGCGAACCGGGAGAGACGCTCTCCGCCATTGTGCGGGCATAGGCCTGGACGTGGTCCATCAGCGATTCGGGGGCGACGACGGCGTTGAGGAAGCCCATGCGGTCCGCCTCCTCGCTTGTGAAGACGCGGCTGCTGAGCAGGATGTCGTTGGCATGGGTCAGGCCCACGATGCGGGGCAGGACCCAGGACAGGCCGAATTCGGCGGGGAAGTTGTAGCGCCCGTGGGCCGCCGTGAACTTGGCGCCGGGGACGGCGAAGCGCAGGTCGGCAAAGGCGGCCAGGACCAGGCCGACGCCGGCGCAGGCGCCGTTGATCGCGGCGATCACGGGCTTGGCCAGGCCGAAATGATAGGCGAAGGTCGCGTCGAATTCGGGCTGCACGCCAAAGCCGGGCCGCGCAATCTCGGCCGTCGTGCCGGGGTCATAGCGGCCCTTCTCCGCATGGCCGTCGAGGGCGGCGAGATCGGCCCCGGCGCAGAACGCCTGGCCCGCCGGGTCGCCCGTCAGGACGATGACGCGGACCGCTGGATCGCGATCCGCCTCTGCCAGGACGTGGCGATACTCTGTGTGCATGCGCCCCGTCCAGGCATTGCGGCGGTGCGGCCGGGCCAGGGTGATCGTCAGGACGCTGTCGGCCAGCGCCGTGCGGATCGTCTTCAGCTCCACGGCGCGGCTCTCGGCATGCTCATCCAGGGCTGCGCCCGGTGGCCTGGAACAGGGCCTGCTCCAGTTCGCTGGTGCGGAAGGGCTTCTGCACGGTAGGCCGGTCGCGCCAATGCTCGGGCAGGCCGGAACTGCCATACCCTGTGGCGAAGACGAAGGGGACGTCGCGCCCCTGCAGCATCTCGGCCACGGGAAAGATCTCCTTGCCCGCCAGGTTGACGTCCAGGATCGCCACGTCCAGCGCGGCGTCCTTCGCGGTGGCCAGGGCCGCGTCCAGCCGGTCGATCGACGCGACGACGGTGCAGCCCAGATCGGCCAGCAGGTCCTCAAGCATCAGGGCGACGAGACTCTCATCCTCGCAGAGGAGGATCCGCAAACCCGAGAGGCCGGACGGCGCAGCGGTCGTGTGGCTCATGGGCCTTTCCTGGTTGGCGGCATGGCGCGTCCGCCGCGGGCCGATCCCTCGCCGCGGCCGGGACCGGGCGAGGGATCGACCGAATCCCAATAGTGGAATGCGTCGGCGCCCGCAACTGGCAGGACCCGGGCGCGTTCAGATGGCACGGATGCCCCCGCCGGACCCGGCAGCGCGCCGGGCCCGGCAGGGGCTTGGGGACGCCGCGTCAGGCCGCCTTGGCGACGGTGGGGCCGGCGTTCGCGTGCTCGATCACGCGGGGCGCAGGGCCCGACTCGATCGTGATCTGGCGCGGCTTCTTGGCCTCCGGGATCTCCCGGACCAGGGAGACATGCAGCAGGCCATGCTCGATATTGGCGCCCACGACCTTGATCGTGTCGGCCAGTTCGAAGCGGCGCTCGAACCCACGGGCGGCGATGCCGCGATGCAGGTAGGTCGAGCCCTCGCGCTCCTCGCGGCCCTTGCCGGAGATCACGAGGACGTTCTCCTTGACCGAAATGTCGAGGTCCTGCGGCGCAAAGCCGGCGACCGCCATGGTGATGCGGTAGTCGTTCTCGCCCGACTTCTCGATGTTGTACGGGGGATAGGACACGCCCTGCTCGTCCAGGCGGGTTGCGGCGTCGAGGAGGCGGTTCACGCGGTCGAAGCCGATGGTGGAACGGAGCAGCGGCGAGAAGTCAAAAGTACGCATGGTCATCATCCTTGAGTCTAAGCGATGATCGTCGGACCCGCCGTCTTGGCCGGGCCTTGTGGTCGCTGTCCCGTGATTGGCAACCGCGGCCACGCCATTGAGTTAGGCATGCGTCGAGGCAGTTCAAGAGGCCTTCCGGGGATGAGTGCGGTAATGAATCAGGCGGCGGTCGATGACCGGCTGCTGCGCGCGGCGGTCCGGCGGGCGGTCGCCCTGGCGACCGATGCAGCGCGCTATTTCTCCCAGGCAAGGCCCTATGACACGACGCGCCTCAGCCATCGCCACGGTCTGATCGTCGCGACGGAGAGCTTCCGCGTGACCTCGCGGATCACGCATGCGGTCAGCTGGCTGCTGACCCAGCTGGCGGTGACGAAGGGCGAGCTGACCGAGGCCCAGGCACGCTCGACCGAGCGGCGGCTGGGCGGCCATGGCGTGTGTCTGGCAGGGCCGGAGGATGCCTCAAGCCTGCCGGACGACCTCGCCCGCCTGCTGCTGGAGAGCGAGCGGCTTTTCCGGCGCATCGCACGGCTGGACGCGGCGATGGATCTGCCGCCGGTGCCACCCCATCGGGGCAGCCGCCCGCGCGCCGTCGCGACGGCCGAGGTGATCTGACAGATACGCGGAAAGCCCGCTCCAGCCGGTGGCCGGCATGGGCGGGCGTTGCGTTCCAGAACCCCCAAGGAGACCCAGGGGAGCCGTGGCGCCGGGCGAGGCCGGCGCCGGCTGGATCAGGTCTTGATGCCGAACTTGGCGAAGCGCTTGTTGAACTTGGCGACTTGGCCGCCGGTATCCATCAGGCGCTGCTGCCCGCCGGTCCAGGCCGGATGCGACTTGGTGTCGATGTCCAGCTTCATCACCTGGCCTTCGCTGCCCCAAGTGGAGCGCGTCTCGAAGACGGTCCCGTCGGTCATCTCGACCTTGATCATGTGGTAATCGGGATGGATGTTCTGTTTCATCTGGGGGCACTCCGCGAAGCGCGGGTGGATAGCAGAAGCGGGCGCGCGGGGCAAGACGTCCTCTGCGGCACGGCCGGGCGTGGCTCGGCCAGGCCGGACCGCCGCGCCGGGACCATGTGAAACAGGCCGCCTGGAGCTTTGGCGCGTTGCGGGCGGACGGGCTTCGCGCTACTCACGACGGCATGAGCGACGAGAGCAGCTTCAAGACCCAGGCCAACGCCGTCCTTGAGGCGTGGGCAAGCGTGGTCGACGCGATCGAGGACGAAACCGGGATCGAGGCGGAGCTGTCTGACGGCGTGCTCAGCATCGTGCATCCCGACCGCCGCACGATCATCCTGAACCGGCACCTGCCCAGCCGGCAGCTCTGGCTCTCGGCCCCTGTGAGCGGCGCCGCGCACTATGCGCGCGACGCGGAGGGGCGCTGGCGCTCGACGCGCGGACCGGAGGAGCTGGCGACGGTGCTGGCCGCGGAACTGACGGCGCTGGCCGGACGTCCGATCGCCCCGCCGGCATGATGGGCCCCGACCGATGAGGCGACCGGTCCAGGTCAGCGCCACGGGCGAGGCCGAGCGCGCGGGCAGCCGCAACGTCCGCAGCCTGGCCATGCTGTGGCCGTTCCTGACGCGCTATCGCCTGGTGATCGCCGGCGCGGTCGTGGCCCTTGTCGTGGCGGCGGTCGCCACCCTCGCCATCGGGCAGGCCCTGCGGCGCCTGGTGGACATGGGCTTCAGCCCAGAGAACGCGGGCTTCATCGACATCTACTTCATCGGGCTGTTCGGCGTCGTCGTCGTCCTTGCGATCGCGACGCTTGGCCGTTTCTGGCTGGTATCGTGGCTGGGCGAGCGGGTCATCGCCGATATCCGCAGCGCGGTCTATGACAGGCTTCTGACCCTGGATACCGCCTTCTATGAGCGGACACGGACGGGCGAGCTCGTCTCCCGCCTGACCGCGGATACGGCGCTGGTCGAGAACCTGGTGGGCTCGTCCGCCTCGGTCGCGGCGCGCAACCTGCTGCTGTTCGTCGGCGGCACCGTGATGCTGCTGTTCACCAGCCTGAAGCTGTCGGGCCTGGCGCTCCTCGTCGTACCGGCCGTGGTGATCCCGCTTGTGGTGTTCGGGCGGCGCGTGCGCGCCTTCTCGCGCACCAGCCAGGATCGCCTGGCCGAGGCGACCGGCATCGCCGGCGAGAGCCTGACCGCCCACCAGACCGTTCAGGCCTTTGGCCAGGAGCGGATGGAGAAGCAGCGCTATGGCCTGGCGGTCGAGCGTGCCTTCGCCGCTGCGCGCAACCGCATCCGGGCCCGCGCAATCCTTACCGCGATCGTCATCCTGTTCGTGTTCGGCGCGATCGACCTGGTCCTGTGGATCGGTGCCACGGATGTCGTGGCTGGCACGATGAGCGCCGGGCAACTGGCCGCCTTCATCTTCTATGCGATCGTCGCCGCCAGCGCCCTGGGCGCGCTGAGCGAGGTGTGGGGCGATGTGCAGCGCGCGGCGGGCGGCATGGAGCGCCTGGCCGAGATCCTGGCCATGGCGCCCACGATCACCGCGCCTGCAAGCCCCGTGGCGCTGCCAGTCCCCGCGCTCGGCCACGTCGTGCTGGACAAGGTTTCGTTCCACTATCCGCTGCAGCCCGACCGCCCTGCGCTGGAACAGGTCAGCCTGGAGATCAAGCCGGGTCAGACGGTCGCCCTGGTCGGGCCTTCCGGTGCGGGCAAGACGACGCTGTTCCAGCTCCTGCTGCGCTTCCACGATCCCGAATCGGGCCGTCTCCTGCTGGACGGGGTCGACCTGCGGCAGGCCGATCCCGCGGCGCTGCGTGGCCGCTTTGCGATCGTGCCCCAGGACCCCGTGATCTTCTCGGGCGATGTCGCCGCCAACATCCGCTATGGCCGTCCCGACGCGACGGAGGCTGAGGTCCGCGCCGCGGCCGAGGCGGCACACGCGACCGAGTTCATCGAACGCCTGCCCCAGGGCTGGGCGACGCCGCTGGGCGAGCGCGGCACCCGGCTGTCGGGCGGCCAGCGCCAGCGCATCGCGATCGCGCGCGCCATCCTGCGCAATCCGGCCGTCCTGCTGCTGGACGAGGCGACGTCCGCCCTGGACGCCGAGAGCGAGCGCCTGGTCCAGGCCGGGCTCGAGCGGCTGATGCAGGGGCGCACGACGCTGGTCATCGCCCATCGGCTCGCGACCGTGTTGAAGGCCGACCGTATTGCCGTGCTGGACCAGGGGCGCCTGGTCGCAACCGGCTCCCATGGCGAGTTGGTGGCCCAGGGCGGGCTTTATGCCCGGCTGGCGGCGCTGCAGTTCGGCCAGGCGGCCAGCGGGCCGGCACCAGGGGCGGCGGCCGGCGTCGCTGCCGCGCGCTGAGGCATCCGGTTCATGCTGCGCTGGCTTCTTGCGGCCCTGGCATTGACCGGCGCGCTGATTGCCATCGTCCTGGTCGCGTTGATGTACCGCGCGGGCGCCTTTCGCCAGGTCGATGCGTTCCTGCCCGGCACATGCCGAGCCCAGGCCTTTGCCGGCAATATCGAGGACATGGCGGTCGACCATGCGCGGCTGCAGGTGTTCATCGCCTCGTCCGACCGGATGGACGACGGGGTGGCGCAACGCGGCTCGATCCACCGCCTGGACGTGGCGGGCGACGAGCGCCGCACGATCGACATCACGCCGGACCAGCCGGTCGATTTCAGCCCGCGCGGCATGGGCTTGTGGGCTGGCCCCGATGGCCAGCGCGTGCTCTATGTCGTCAACCACCTCAGCTTTGGCGGCCGGCGCATCGAGGCGTTCGAGGTTCGCGGCGGCAGCCTGGTCTATCTGGGTCCAGGCGTCGCCAGCCGTGACATCCTCTCGCCCAACGACGTCGTGGCGGCGGGTCCGTCCAGCTTCTATGCGACCAACGACCATGGCCGCATCACGGAGTTCGGCCGCCTGATGGAGGATGCCCTGGGCCTGGCGGAGGCGTCGGTGGGCCTGTTCGATGGCACCCGCCTGCGGCCCGCGGCCGACGGACTGGCCCATGCCAGCGGCATCGCCCTCTCACCCGATGGCCGCACGCTGTACGTCGCGGAAACGACTGCGGAACGGATCAGCCTGTTCACCCGCGATCCCGATACCGGATCGCTGCGGCTGCGCAGCGCGCTGGCGATGGACAGCCACCCGATCGGCCTGGACGTGGCGCCCGACGGCTCCGTCTGGGTCGCGGCGCAGCCCAATCTGATGGCGACGCTGGACCGCAGCCGCAACCCGGCCACGCCTGTTCCGTCCGAGGTCTATCGCCTGGAGCCCCAGGGTGAGGGGCCTGAGACGGGCCTGAGCATGGAGCGCATCCTGGCCGATCCGGGCGACACGGTGGCGGCGGTGTCGGTTGCCGTGAATGTCGGGCGGCACCTGCTGCTGGGCAGCTCGATGGACAATTCGCTGTTCGACTGCACCCTGCGCTGACGAGCGTCAGCGCTCGGTCAGCTTCAGCTCGATGCGGCGGTTGCGCGCGTCGTCCGCGCCGGCGTCGGCCGCGATCGGCTGGAATTCGCCAAAGCCGGTCGCCGCCAGGCGCTCCGGCGGGATGCCGTCCTCGATCAGGACGCGGGTCACGGCAACGGCGCGCGCCGTCGACAATTCCCAGTTCGAGCTGAACTGCGCGGTCTGGATCGGCACCCGGTCGGTATGCCCGTCAACGCGCAGGACCCAGGGAATGTCCGCCGGGATGGCCGGGATCAGGTCGCGCAGCGTGGCGGCAAGGCGGGCCAACTGGTCGCGGCCGGCGGCGCCGATCTCGGCAGAGCCGGAGGCGAACAGCACTTCCGACTGGAACACGAAGCGGTCGCCCACCACGCGGATGTCCTGCCGGTCCCCCAGGACGGTCCGCAGCCGGCCAAAGAATTCCGACCGGTACTGCTCCAGTTCCTCAACCTTCCGTGCCAGTGCCTCGTTCAGGCGCAGGGTCAGGTCGGCGATCTGCTCGCGGTCGCTGGCGGACTGGGCGCGCGCCGCGTCCAGCGCCAGTGCGGTCTCCCCGGCCTGCGCCTGCAGTGCCTCCAGCTGGTCCCGCAGGCCGTCGATCGTGGCTGCGGCGCCCTGGCCCTGAAGCCGGGCATCGGCCAGGGCCGCGTCCGACTCAGCCGCGGAGCGGCGCAGGGCACTGAGCCGGCGCGTCAGGTCAGTGATCGCCAGGGCGTCGGCGCTCCCCTTCGCCTGCGCCGCACCCAGCGCCTGCGACACTTCGGCCAGGCGGCTGCCCAGGTCGGCAATCTGGCTCCGCAGGTCGGTGATCGTGCGGGCATCGGTCGCCGTCTGGCCCTGCGCCACGCCCAGCCTGCCCGCCAGGTCCGCCAGGTCGCGACGCAGTTCCTGCAGGCTGGCGTTCAGCGCGGCGATCGTGCCCGCATCCGCTTCCGCCTTGGTCCGGGCCTCGCCCAGGACCGCGGCAGAGCGGGTGAGTTCATCGCGGAGGGCAGCGATCAGGTCGTTCATGCGCGCGACCTGCGTCCCCAGGTCGGCGACCTGGGCGTCCAGTGCGGTGGCGCGCGTCCGCTCGGCCTCGGACGTGCCGAGTTCGCGGGCCAGCGATTCGTCCAGGCCGCGCACGCGCGCCTCAAGGTCCTGCAGCCGTGCCTCACGCTCGGCCAGTGCCGCGGACAGGCGGGCGATATCGCGCGCGGCCTGGCCCGCCTGCTGGCCGGCGGCATCGCGGTCCCGGTTGGCACCCTGCAGTGCGCTGGACAACTGCGCAGTGCTCTGTCGCTCGTCGGCGGCAGCCTGACGCTCCAGCGCCAGGAGCTCTGAGAGTTCCGCCATCTGGCGGTTCAGTCTGGCCACCGTCTCGTCCCGGCTGCTCAGCTGACGGCCAAGGAAGAACTGCGCCAGCATGAAGACGCTGAGCAGGAAGATCATGACCAGCAGCAGCGTGGTCAGCGCATCGACGAAGCCGGGCCAGATCTCGGCGCCAGCACGGGCGCGGGCGCGGCCGCGCAGGCTCATGCCCGCGGATCCGTCCCCGAGATGGCGACGATGGTACGGGTCAGCAGCTTGATCTCGGCCCGCAACTCGTCGACCACCTGCTGCCGGCCCGATGCCTGGTCCTCCAGCAGCCGGGCAAGGTAGACGTCCAGGTTGGCCAGGTGGGCACGGCTGGCCTCGTCCAGGGCTGGCGTCTGTCGCTCGGCCAGGGTGACCAGGCGCTGGGTCAGCCCCGTGGCCTGGTCCTGTCCCTCCACCAGGCGGGTCAGCAGGTGCTGCTCGGTCCGGATCTGGTCGGTCAGGCCGGCCATCCGCTCGGCCAGTTGCAGCAGTCCCTGGTTGACGCTGGCACGCTGGTCCTCGCTCCGCGCGATGGTCCGCTGCAACACCTCCAGATGGTCGGCCGTCTGTTCCAGCAGCGCCTGGACATAGGCAGGCGAGCCGCCGCCCTCAAGCTCCGCCAGGGGGCCGCCGGGGCCGATGCGCACGATGCCCGCCAGCCAGTCCTCAAGCTCGGTCGTGAAGCGGTTCTGTGCCTGCCCCGCCTGCAGGTCGACAAAGCCCAGGACCAGCGATCCCGCCAACCCGAAGAGGGACGAGGCAAAGGCCGTGCCCAGGCCGCCCAGCGGGGCCTCCAGCCCGCGCCGCAATTCGTCGAACATGGCGGAGGCATCGCTGCCCGACACGTTCAGCGACTGGATCGTGGCCCCGATGGTCGAGACGGTCTGCAGCAGGCCCCAGAACGTGCCCAGCAGGCCGAGGAAAATCAGGAGCCCGATCAGGTAGCGCGAAATCTCTCGCGTTTCGTCCAGGCGGAGCAGGATGCCGTCCAGGACGGAGCGCATAGCCGGTGCCGAAAGGGCGACGCGCTGGCCCCGTTCGCGCAGCATCGTCGCCAGCGGTGCCAGGAGCGGCGGCGACTCGCGCGCCGCCATCGCGGGATCCCCGGCGCGAATGCCCTCAAGCCAGGCGGCCTCGGGCTGCAGGCGCAGGACCTGGCGGATGCTGAACACGATGCCGAACGCCAGGACGCCCAGGATCAGGGCGTTCAACGTCGGATTGGCCATGAAGAAGCGCGCAGCCTCGCGCGCGATCAGGCTGCCGGCGGCCAGGACCAGAAGCAGGAAGACCAGGATCCGGACCAGGTGGCGCGGCGCCCGGCGGACGGGCACGCGCCCACCGGGCGCCAGGCCCGGATCGGTCATTGCACGATCACGATGTCGACGCGATCACCGGGCGGGCCGCCCAGGGTGGGCGTTGCCCCAAGCGCCCGGACGTCGATGCGGGCCGAGCGGACGCCGCTTTCGATCAGGTAGGCGCGCACCGCCAGGGCTCGCTTCAGCGACAGGCGCCGCGCCGCGTTGTCGCCCTCCGCCAGGGGGCTGGCGAAGGCGCGCAATTGCAGCCGGTCGGCCGGCCCCAGCGCGGCGACGATCGCGCGCAGCTGGGCGCGCGCCCCGGCCGCCAGATCGTCGCTCGCGCCCTGGAAGCCGATGCGCAGGGCCGCCGTGCCCGGCGCTCCCGGCGCGATCGCGGGCGGCACGGCGCCAGCGGGGTCCAGGGCTGCCACTTCGGCCGGGCGTGGCGCGGGCGCCGGCACCTCGACCTCGGGAAGGGGCGCTGTGACCGGGGCAGGCGGGGGCGTCGGCGGTGCGGGGGGCTCCGACACAGGGGTAGGGGCAGGGGCCGGCGGCGCGCTCGCTTCCGACGGTGACGGAGGCGGCGGTGGCGGCGGTTCGGGCTGCGGCAGGGCGCGGGTGACGGGTGCGGGCGGTACGGACGGAGGCTCGGGCGCCGCCACGGGCTCGGGCGCGGCCGCGGGCGGCGGGGCCGGAGCGGCCACCGGTGCGGCCGGCGTTGGCGCGGCGGCCGGGGGTGCGGCCGGCGGCGACAGGGCGGCCAGCGCAGCTGGCGCGGGTGCCGGGGACGGTTCGGGCGCCGGTGCCGGCGGCGGCGCCGGCCGCGGTTCGGGGACGATGCGGGCCCGCTCGGCGATGCTCTGGCTGGCCGGGTGCAGGGCCGGGCGCGCCCGGGGCACGCCGATCACGGCACTGGCATTGGCGTTCGAGGGTGGAATGATCGGCAGCAGGTCGTCGGATGCCGGTACGGGGGCCGGTGGCATGGGGCGCGGCGCCACCGGCTCGTCCATCTGGAACGCGGCTGCAGGCGGCAGCGGGTCGCTGGCGCGTGCCGTCGCCGCCGGAGGCAGCGCGGCGCCGGACGGGGACGACGCCGGCGCCGGCGTAGGCGCCGGGTTGGTGGCGGACGGGGGTACGATCGGCAGCAGGTCGCCATCGGCGGCGATGGGCGCACGGGCCTGGCCCGGCGCTCCCGGCGCAGGCTGGGGCATCAGCGCCGCCGGCATCGGGCGCGACGCACCAGGGACCGGCAGGGGGGCGAAATCCACGGCCGGCGTTTCGACAGCCGGCAGGTCGGGCAGCGGCGTCAGGCGCACCGGCTGGCTGGGGCGGTTGCGGGTGCGGTCTCGGTTCCGCTCACGCGGCGGGGCGGGTGTGTCGTCCAGGGCGCCCAGGTCAACCTCGACGGCCGGCCGGCCGCTGCCGCCGATCACCACGGTCTCGAACTCATCGTCGGCCTGGGCGGGCCGCACACCAGCCTGCGCCGCCAGCACGATCCCCGCCGCCAGACCCAGCGCCAGCGCGGAGGCCAGCGGGCGGTGGCCGCGGTGCACCCTCAATCCCGGGTCCGTTCGCCGTGGGTCCGCTTGCCCTGACCCGGATCGCCTCGACATCGTCAACGTCCTCTGCCGGGACTGCGCAAGGCGGAATGCGCCCGGCCCGGCCATGCCATGAAGTGCCTGCCCTGCATGCCAAGCTACCGTCTGCCTGCGTCACTCACAAGTTGGCGGGGCTGTCCCGCGGCGTTGGAGCCGCAGCCAGCCGCACGGGCGCGCCGATCCGTTGCACGCAGGACTCACACGCCGGGGCCGCATGGGCGCTCAGGCGCCCTGGAAGGCCGTCAGGACGTTGACGGTATTGATGCCCAGCGCCTCGACCGCGTAGCCACCCTCCATCACGAAATGGGTGGGCAGGCGCAGGGCGGCGATGCGCTCGCCCATCCGCAGATAGTCCTGATGTTCCAGCCGGAAGTGGGAGATGGGATCCTCCTTATACGTGTCCAGGCCCAGCGACACGACCAGGACATCCGCGCCGAACGCAGCAATGCGGCGACAGCCGGTCTCCAGCGCCTCGGCATAGCGATCCCAAGCCGCGCCCCAGCGCATGGGGAGGTTCAGGTTGAAGCCCTCTCCAGCACCCGCGCCTCGCTCGTCCTCATAGCCGGCGAAATAGGGATACTCGTCCAGCGGGTGTCCGTGCAGCGAGACCACCAGCACGTCCGGCCGGTCATAGAAGATCGCCTGCGTGCCGTTGCCGTGGTGGTAGTCGACGTCCAGGATCGCAACCCGGCGCCCCGCCCTGGCAAAAGTCTCGGCCGCGATGGCAGCGTTGTTCAGGTAGCAATAGCCGCCGGCCTGGTCGGCCGTCGCATGATGGCCCGGCGGTCGGCACAGGCTGAACACGCTGGTGGCCCCGCCTTCGATTCGCTGCGTTCCGGTCAAGGCGGTGTCGACGGCGGCGACCGCCGCCTTGAAGGTGCCGGCGACGATCGGCGCGCCGGCGTCGAAGGCATAATAGCCAAGCTGGCCAGCCAGCGATTCCGGCACTTTCTGGTGCAGGTTCCGGCAGGGAAAGGTGAAGGCCAGCGCCTGGCGGTCGCCATAGTGCGCCCGCCACCGGTCATGGATGGTCGCCAGGAAGTCGACATAGGCAGGCGCATGGACGCGCTTTGCCGCCTCGGCCCCGCCCAGCGGTTCGGGCGCGCTGATCGGGCCCAGGGCCACGGCACGCACCCGGTCGATGACGATCTGGGCCCGGCGCGGCATCTCGAAGCCTGGCAGCATCTGGCCGTCGATCAGCTCGAACGTGTCGGCATGGCCTTCGTGGTCGGTCGTGAAGATCGTTTCCAACGCGGTCTCCGGGGCGAAAAAAGCCCTCCCCCACCGCCGCGCGATGGGGGAGGGCTGGCCAGGGATCGGCTACAGGTCGAAGTCCAGGGGTTGGTGTCTACTGGCGGACCTTGGTCCACACGCGGTCGTAGAGTTCCTTGGACTTGGCGCTGCAGGCCTTGTTGGGGTCCAGGCGCGGCAGGTATTCCTCGGGCGTCGCGACGGCCGGATCGTCCTTCAGCTTCTGGTCCATGAACTCGACCGAAGTGGGGATGCCGTTGTTGTAGCCGCTGAAGTTCGAGGCCTCGGCCGCTGCCTTGGGCGTCATCATCCAGTTGATGAACACCTTGGCTTCCTCGACATTCTTGGCGCCGACGGGGATGGCCAGGTTGTCCGTCCAATAGGACAGGCCCTCCCTGGGATAGACGAAGACGGCACCCGGCACGTCGGCCTTGGTCCGGTGGGCGGCACCGTTCCACTGCATGTGCATGACGACCTCGTGCGCGGCCATGCGCTCGATCGTGCCGTCGGAATTGTAGACCGCGATCGACGGCTTCTGCGCCAGGAGCAGGGCCTGGACCTTGGCCATGTCGGCCGGATTCTCGTTGCAGCGGGGCAGGCCCAGATAGCGCAGCGCGTTCTGGATCACTTCCACCTGGTCGTTGAGCGAGGCGATCTTGCCGGCGAGTTCCGGCCGGGGCTCGAAGAATTCCTTCCAGCTGTCCTCCAGATCCATGCCCACGGCCGCGCGGTCATAGGTGAAGCCGGTCGTGCCCCACATGTAGGGCGCGGTATAGGCCCGCTCCGGATCGTACCAGGGGGTGTCGTGCGGCTTGCCCACCAGCTTGAAGTTCTCCATCTGGTTGACGTCGATCTTCTGGATGACGCCCTCGTCGATCATGATCTTGACCATGTAGTCGGACGGCACGATCACGTCGTAGCCGGTGCCGCCGGCCTTCAGCTTGGCCAGAAGCGTCTCGTTCGAGTCATAGGTGTCGAGCGTCACCGTGATCCCCGTCTCGGCCGTGAAGCGGTCGAGCAGTTCGCGCGGGATGTAGTTCGTCCAGTTGTAGAGAAAGATCTCCTTGGCCTCGGCCGCCGCGGCGCCGAGCAGGACGCCGAGGCTGAGGGCAGCCGCCCCCATGTGCTTGAGACGCAGCTTCAACGCACGCATGACCGGGCTCCCCCTCGGTGGTTGGATGGAAAAAGCCTATCAGCCGCGCCGCCCGATGAGGAAGGACAGCGAGACGAAGAGGATCGAGACGACGAGCATCACCGAGGAGATCGCGTTGATCTCGGGCGAGATGCCGATCCGGATCGACGAGAAGATGTAGAGCGGCAGCGTCGACGCCCCGGGGCCGGAGACGAAGAAGGTGATGACGAAGTCGTCCAGGCTGGTGATGAACGCCAGCAGCGCACCCGACAGGATGCCCGGCCACAGCAGCGGCAGCGTCACCCGGCGGAAGGTCTGCCACTCGTCGGCATAGAGGTCGGCCGCGGCATCGGCCAGGCGGCGGTCCATCCCCTCCAGCCTGGCGCGGATCGGCAGGTAGGCGAAGGGGATGCAGAAGACGACATGGGCCAGGATCACCGTCCCCAGGCCCAGGCTGAGGCCGATGCCGACGAAAAAGATCAGCGTCGCCACCGCGGTGATGATCTCGGGCACGATCAGCGGCAGCGCGATGGTGGACGACACGGCGGCCTGGCCAGGAAAGCGGTCGCGCGCCATGCCCAGGGCGGCAATGGTGGCGATCAGCGTGGAGAAGATCGTGGCCGCCGTCGCCACGATGACCGAGTTGATGGCGGCGGCGACGATGTCCCGGTTCTCGAAGATGCGGAAGTACCAGTCGATGGTGAAGCCGGTCCAGATCGTGGCCGAGCGGTTCTCGTTGAACGACAGCGCGATCAGCACCGCCACGGGCAGGTAGAGGAAGGCAAAGAAGAAGACCGCCATCAGCCCGGTGCCCGGGAACCGGCGCAAGGAGTTGCCACTCACCGGCTCAGACCCTGGCCAGGGCCTGCTCCCGCCCGAAGCGCAGGGCGTAGAGCACCATGGCCAGCAGGACGATGGCCAGGAGGGTGAAGGACAGGGCGGCGCCGAATGGCCAGTTCTGCGAGGCGCCGAACTGCTGCTGGATCAGGTTGCCGATCATCAGAGCCTTGCCCCCGCCCAGCACGTCGGGCGTCACATAGGCACCGAGGCAGGGAATGAAGACCAGCGCCGAGCCGGCCGCGATGCCAGGCATGCACAAGGGCACGACGACGCGCCGCAGCGCCCGCCAGCGATTGGCACCCAGGTCATAGGCCGCCTCCACCAGGCGGAAGTCCAGTCGCTCCAGGCTGGCATAGATCGGCAGGACCATGAACGGCAGGAAGGAGTAGGTCAGGCCGATCAGGATCGCCGTGTCGTTGTAGAGCATGGGGATCGGCTGGTCGGTGATGCCAAGGCCCATCAGCATGCCGTTCAGCAGGCCCTCGCGCCGCAGCATCAGGACCCACGCATAGTTGCGCACCAGCAGATTGGTCCAGAACGGGATGGTGACCAGGAACACCAGCAGGTTCTTTCGCGCCGGGCTTTGCAGCGCCATGTAAAGCGCAGTTGGAAAGCCGATGATGACGCACAGGATGGTGGTCACGCCGGCCAGCCAGAACGAACGGAAATAGATGGAGAGATAGGCTTCGTTGAAGATCAGGCTGTCGTCCAGGTCCCGCTCGAACAGGAACTTGACATAGGACTCGGTCGAGAGCTCCCAGATCACGCCGCCATAGGTGGCCCGCGTCAGGAACGAATAGATCAGCATCAGGACCAGCGGCAGGACCATGAAGCCGATGATCAGGCCCATTGCAGGCCCGACCAGCGCCACCCGCCGCGGCCAGGGCCGCCGCCAGAAGGGCACGTCCGCCGCCGTCACGTGGGTTGACCCTCTCCGAAAAGCCCTCCCCCGTCGCGGAGCGATGGGGGAGGGCTGGGTGAGGGCGGTATCCTGTCAGCGAAAGGCGGGGCGGCGGTTGACGGCCTGCGCCCTGCGCTCGTCCCAGCCCTCTCCCCGCTCTGGACTGGGCGGCCGGCGTCCATCACGCCACCAGGGGACGGACGGCGGCGGGGGGCAGGGCGACGGTCACGCGCGTGCCGGTGGCCCGCTCCACCGCGCCCGCATGGCTCTGCTCCCGCACGCGGATCGAGCCGCCGCCCCCGTCGAGGGCGACATGCACGGTGGTGTCGGTCCCGAAATAGACGCAGGCCTCGATCGTGCCGGCCAGTCCGGCGCCCCCTTCCGCCAGCAGCGACAGGCGCTCCGGCCGGGTCGACAACGTGGCACGGGTGCCGGGTGCCAGGTCGTGGCCGGCCTGGCCGACGAGTTCGGCCCCGGAGGCGAGACGCCAGCGCGCCAGCGACCCCTCGGTCGCGACCAGGGTCGCGTCCAGGAAGTCCGTCTCGCCGATGAAGTCGGCGACGTAGCGGGTTGCCGGCGTCTCGTAGATGTCGCGCGGGCTGCCCATCTGCACGATTCGCCCTTCGCTCATCACGGCGATGCGATCCGACATGGTCAGCGCCTCCTCCTGGTCGTGGGTCACGAATACGAAGGTGATGCCGGTTTCCGTCTGCAGGCGCTTCAGCTCGATCTGCATCTCCTTGCGGAGCTTGAGGTCGAGGGCCGAGAGCGGCTCGTCCAGCAGCAGGACGCGCGGCTGGCTGGCCAGGGCACGGGCCAGGGCGACCCGCTGCTGCTGGCCGCCCGACAACTGGTCCGGGCGGCGCGCGCCAAGGTCGCCGAGCTTCACCAGGTGCAGCATGCGCTGGACCTGGGCGGCGATCTCGGCCGGCTTGCGCTTCTGCATATCCAGGCCAAAGGCGACGTTCTCCGCCACACTCAGGTGCGGGAACAGGGCATAGGACTGGAACACGGTATTGATCGGTCGGCGATAGGGCGGAAGGTGGTCGATCCGCGCCCCATGCAGCAGGATCTCGCCGGCGGTGGGTTGCTCGAACCCGGCGATCAGGCGCAGCAGGGTGGTCTTGCCGCAGCCTGATGGCCCCAGGAGGGTGAAGAACTCGTTCTCCAGGATGCCCACGGACACGGTGTCCAGCGCCCGCACATGGGGGGCGCGGCCGCCATCGAAGACCTTGCTGACACCGCGCACGTCGACCGCAACGGCTCTTCCCATGCGTTTGCTTGCGCCCCCTCAGGCCTGCATCGCATTGCAGCGCAACAAGCCTAGTCCGCGGCTTTCCGTCCTGGCAAGCACGGGCTGCGGTTGGTCCCGCGTCGCCCGGGCTCAGGGATCGGCGGACCTGTCCTCGTCCAGGCGTGGCGCGGGGCTGCTGGCGGTGGCGACGGGGCGGGCCCGGACGAAGGGGCGGATCAGCAGTGCCACCATCGCCATCAGCGGAAAGACGGCGGCCCCTTCGATGAAGCCCAGGGGCTGGGCCAGGGCGTTGCCGATCTGGTCATAGCCCATGGCATAAAGTGCCGCGATCGTCAGCAGGAAGGCCAGCCACAGCCACACGGCCGTGGCGTTCTGCATGTGGGTGCCAAAGGCCGGAGCGGCCAGCGCCGACAGGGGCGCCAGGATCCCGAACGCCAGCAGGCAGAAGAACAGCACGCCGGCATTCCAGGCGGCGGCATCCTCGCCCCCCACCAGCATGATGCCGCCGATCAGCAGCAAAACCGCCCCCTGAAGCAGGGGATGGATCAGGATCCGCAAGGCTGTTCCCCCTCGAACTGTCCCGGCGTTGGCCGTTCAGTGAAAGAATTGCTCCGTCAGGATGCGCTCGTCCAGATTGCGGCCGACATCGAACAGCATGGTCAGCGTGACGTCCGTCGCCTGCGCCACCTGCACGCTGACGACCTGACGCACCTCGGTATTGTCGGCGACGGCGCTGACCGGGCGCTTGTCCGCTTCCAGCACTTCCAGCCCGATCGTGACGCTGTCCGGCAGGATGGCCCCATGCCAGCGTCGCGGGCGGAAGGCGCTGATCGGGGTCAATGCCAGCGTGTTCGAGTTCAGCGGCAGGATCGGCCCATGCGCCGACAGGTTGTAGGCCGTGCTGCCCACCGGGGTCGACACCAGCACCCCGTCGCAGGCCAGTTCCTGAAGGCGGGTGCGACCGTTCACCGTGATGCGCAGCTTGGCCGCCTGGCGTGTCTCGCGCAGCATCGACACTTCGTTGATCGCAAGCGCCTCGTGTTCGGAGCCGCCGGCGGTCAGTGCCGTCATCCGCAACGGATGAAGCTGCGCCTGCTCGGCCGCGGCCAGGCGGGCAGGCAGGTCGATCTCGTCATAGCGGTTCATGAGGAACCCGACGGTGCCCTGGTTCATGCCGTAGATCGGCAGCTTCCGCGCCATGTACCGGTGCAGCGTGGTCAGCATGAAGCCGTCGCCGCCCAGGGCGACGATCACGTCGGCCTGGTCGACCGGGTGGTTCTTGTAGCGTGCCGCCAGCGATTCAAGTGCCGACTGGGCGCGGGGGGATGGGCTGGCGACGAAGGTCAGGCGCTCAGGCCGCCTGGGCTCCGGGGCCTGGGGCTCGGGCACGGGCGAATCCGTCTGCTCGGGCGCGGGCATGGCGTGTTCCTGGCTCGCTCGCTGGAATGCGGTGGGGATGTGATGGTGGGTCGGGTCAGCCGCCGGTGACGCTCATGTGCCGGGCCACGGCCGGGCGCGTCTGGTGCCGATCGATGATGAAGTCGTGCCCCTTGGGCTTGCGGGCGATCGCCTCGCGAATGGCCGCGTGCAGCAACTCGTCCCCGGCGCTGGCGCGCAGGGGTCCGCGCAGGTCGGCCGCATCCTCCTGCCCCAGGCACATGTACAGCGTGCCGGTGCAGGTGACGCGCACGCGATTGCATGATTCGCAGAAATTGTGGGTCATCGGGGTGATGAAGCCCAGCCGCCCGCCCGTCTCCGCCACGCGGACATAGCGCGCCGGCCCGCCGGTGCGATAGTCGCTGTCGACCAGGGTCCAGCGCCGTTCAAGATCGCGCCGCACGCGACTCAGGGGCAGGTAGTGCTCGGTCCGGTCGCCGTCGATGTCGCCCAGCGGCATCGTCTCGATCAGGGTCAGGTCCAGGCCAAGCTCGCCGCACCAGCGGATCATGCGGTCGTATTCGTCGTCGTTCACCCCGGCGAGGGCGACGGCGTTGATCTTGATGGCAAGGCCAGCCGCCCGCGCCGCGGCGATCCCCTGCAGGACCTGGTCAAGCTGGCCGCGCCGGGTGATCCGGGCAAAGCGCTCGGGGTCCAGCGAATCGAGCGAGACGTTGATGCGCCGCACGCCAGCCGCCGCCAGTCCTTCCGCATGGCGCGCCAGCTGGCTGCCATTGGTGGTCAGCGTCAGCTCTTCCAGCGCGCCGGAGCGCAGGTGACGCCCCAGGCTGGTGATCAGGCTCATGATGTTGCGGCGGACCAGGGGCTCGCCCCCCGTCAGGCGCAGCTTGCGGACCCCTTGCGCCACGAAGGCGGAGCACAGCCTGTCCAGTTCCTCAAGCGTCAGCAGCTCGGCCTTGGGCAGGAAGGTCATCTCTTCCGCCATGCAGTAGACACAGCGGAAGTCGCAGCGGTCCGTGACCGACACCCGCAGGTAGCTGACATGGCGGCCGAACGGATCGACCAGATTGGTGCGGTTCAGGACAGGCGCCATGTCCGACATATAAAGGAGAATGACGTGGGCGTTAAGCTGCCGGGATGGCTGGCGCGCCATGCTGTGTCCGGCATCGCATCGGGGCGCCAACTGCGCTGACCGCCCCGCCATGGGACGATCAGGCGGGTGCGGCGCCGGGGGCGGTGCGGGCCCACAGGTCCTGGGCGATGCGCTTCAGGGTCTGCGCTTCTGCGGCGCGGTCGCTCAGCTCCTTCCCGTCGGCTCCGGTGATCGCGTATTCGGGCGGACCCAGTTCGCACAGGAAGATCATGGTGTCGTCCTGGCCGGCCCGCGCGCGCCAGGAGCGGAAGCCGTACTCCCACCAGGACACGAACTGGTCCAGCCACTTGCGGTTCTGGGGGAAGTCGATCGCCACCTGGATCTGTTCGCGGCTGGCGACCCGGCCCTGGAACGTCTCGGACCGGTCCATGATCCGCTGCATCAGGGCGTTGTTGGCGGCACTGATCGGGTAGACGAACTCCCGGTCCAGCAGGAAGTGGGACAGGTCGGCGCACAGGCGCAGTTCGGGGATCGCGTCCAGCAGCAGCAGGGTCGTGAACAGGTCGTTGGTGATGCAGTTGCGGTGCGTCTCGAACAGGATGGGCATGCCCTCCTGCTCCGCCATGGCAAGCCAAGCGCGGATGACCGGGATCATCCCCTCGACCGACAGGGGCATGACCTGGCCGATGACCACGACATAGGGCGCGCCGATCTCCTTGGCGAAGTGCAGCGCGGGGCGCAGGCCCTCGATCGTCTGGGGAAAGGCGTTGAGCATGCCACCCAGGCCGGTGCGGCGGAATTCCGGGATCGTCGCCCTGGCCGCGTCGAGCGAGGTCGAGCCGAGGTCCACGCACATGCCGTCGAAACCGGCCGCCTTCACCGCGTCGAAGCGTTCCGCATATGGCTTTTCAGGCACGCCCGGGATGCGCTGCTCTGTCGCCCAGAGCGATTGATAGACCTTCAGCGTCTGCATGGCTGCCATCCCCGGCGGTGCGTCGGCGCCAGTCTAGGCCGCGCGCGCGGCACACGGCATTAGCGGCGTATCGATCCTTACCTTGAACGCCCCCGCAGCAGGACGATTGTCGACAGGATGGCTGCCGCGTTAACCATCGGCTCAGGCCTCGGGCGCTATAACGGCAGGGTAAGCTTGAATTGGTGGGCCGGGCGGGCCACAGCCGGAGGCAATGCGGGTCTTGTGCTGAAGTCGTTGCACATGGTGCTGGGAACCGGGGACTGGAACTCCGGCGGGATGAGTGCTGACGATGCGCTCAGCCTGCGGACGGTGTTCGTCTGCCGCCTGGTCGCGCTGTGCATGGGGGTGCTTGGCCTGCTGTGGCTGACCCTGTTCCTGGCACTTGGCCAATACACGGAAGCAGCGCTGGAGGCGCCGGTGCTGATCGGGGCCGGCCTGATCTGGGCGCTGGGCACCCGCGGGCAGTTGAAGACCGCTATGGTCGTCGCCCATGTCCAGACCTACCTGATCGTCGTGGCGATCTGTCTTTACTGGGACGTGCCGGACGGCCATGCGCCGCGTGTCGTCCACCTGTTCCTGCTGCCCATGGCGTTCGTCGCATTCATGACATTCCGCCGGCACGAGCCATGGCTGCGGTTCGGCTTCACGGCGCTGAACCTGGCCACCTTCGTCGTCTTTTCCAGCGCGCTGCTGGCCTTCCCCTGGGCCAAGCCCTTGCCGCCGGAGGTCCGCGTCCTCGGCTCGTGGGTGCAGAGCGCCATGGCGGTTGGAGGCGGCATCCTCTGCCTTGCGGTGATGCAGACCCAGCTTGCGCTGCGGGGCCGCATCGGGCGGGAACTGCACGTCGCCTTGTGGAACCGCCAGTTCCTGCTGCACTACCAGCCGCAGGTCGACCGCCATGGGCGGGTCCTGGGCGCGGAAGCGTTGATCCGCTGGCAGCACCCGACGCGCGGCATGGTCCCGCCGGGCGAGTTCATTCCGGCGGCCGAGATGCTGGGCATCATGTATCCCATCGGCACCTGGGTCCTGGACGAGGCCTGTCGCCAGCTGGCCCGCTGGGCCGCGGTCCCGGACCTGCGCCACCTGTCGATCTCGGTGAATGTCAGTTCGCAGCAGTTCTTCGAGGGGGCCTTCGTCGATGAGGTGTTCGCCACCCTGGCGCGCCATGGCATCGAACCGCGGCGCCTGAAGCTGGAACTGACGGAAAGCGTGATGGTGGGCGACCCCGACGACGTGGCCGCCAAGATGAGGCGCCTGCGCCACGGCGGAATCGACGTAGCACTCGACGATTTCGGCACCGGCTATTCGTCGTTGAAGTACCTGAAGGACTTTCCCCTGGCCGAGATGAAGATCGACCGCGCCTTTGTCCGCGACATGCTGGAGAGCGAGCACGCCGCGGTGATCGCCAAGGGGATCATTTCACTGGGTCGCCAGCTGGGCCTGACCGTGATCGCCGAAGGGGTCGAGACGGTGGAGCAGCAGGCCTTCCTCATCGCGCAGGGCTGCACCCAGTTCCAGGGCTTCCTCTTCGGCCGTCCGATGCCGGCCGAGGATATCGAGGGCATGGTGCTGAGCCGGCAGGTCAGGCCCGTTTCGGCCTGACCTGCCGGCAGGCTGCCTCAGGCCGCCTGGGCGACCGAGCCGGCACCGGCCAGGGCCGCCTCGCCGTCGAGGACGGCGGCCACCGCATGGACAACGGACGCGATGCGCACCGCGGCCTGGATCGCGTCAGCCGAGAGGCCGGCCTTGCGCAGTTCATGCTCGTGCGCGTCGATGCACATGCCGCAGCCATTGATGGCCGAGACGGCCAGCGACCACAGTTCGAAATCCGCCTTCTCGACACCCGGCTTGGCGATCACGTTCATGCGCAGCTTGGCCGGCAGGGTCTTGTAGTCCTTGGCCGAGGAGAGGTGCACGAAGCGGTAATAGATGTTGTTCATGCCCATGATCGCGGCCGCCGCCTTGGCCGCGTTCAGCGCCTCGGGCGAGAGCTTGGGGCCGAACTCGGCCACGACTGCGGCAATTACCGACGCCTCGCGCGAGGCGAGGGCAGAGGCCACGAACGTGCCGGCGCGCTGCTGCTCGGTCAGGCTGACCTCGGTCGCCAGCGACGACAGGTTCAGCTTCAGGTCCTTGGCATAATCGGGCAGGCGGGACTTCAGGGAATCGAGGGACATCGGGGCAACCTCAGGTCTGCGTGTCGAAGGGGTGGAAAGGCCGGCCGGATGGGCCGGCCGGCCTTCCCTGGGGGCGCGGATGCCGAGGCACCGGCCCGATCGGCGGAGAGGTCCGATCAGGCGGCCTGCAGCACCTCCTCGCCCTTCTGCCAGTTGCAGGGGCACAGCTCGTCCGTCTGCAGCGCGTCGAGCACGCGCAGAACCTCGGCCGGGTTCCGGCCCACCGACAGGTCGTTGACCGAGACGAAGCGGATCACGCCTTCGGGGTCGACGATGAACGTCGCGCGGAGGGCAACGCCTTCGGCCTTGTCCAGGATGCCGAGGGCGGCGGAGAGCTCGCGCTTGATGTCGGCGATCATGGGGAAGGGCAGGTCGCGCAGGTCGTCATGGTCGCGGCGCCAGGCCAAGTGCACGAACTCGCTGTCGGTCGACACGCCATAGACGACGGCGTCGCGGTCGTTGAAATCCTCGTTCAGCTTGCCGAACGCCGCGATCTCGGTCGGGCAGACGAACGTGAAATCCTTGGGCCAGAAGAAGACGACCTTCCACTTGCCCTCGTCGGAGCGGTCGGTGAGCGTGGTGAAGGCGTTCTTGAGATCGGTCGAGACTACGGCCTTGAGGGAGAATTCGGGGAAGCGGTCGCCGATGGTCAGCATGTGTATCCGGTCCTTGCTTGGGAAGGGGCGTCTGGTGATCCGTTTGCACCGCAGCGCAACAGGGCCATATCTTGGGTACAGTTCAGAATGCTTCCAATGAATAATATCGTTTGCCTCGATCGGATTTTCCGATGATAGGATCGCCCGATGGTCTCCCCGCCCAGCCTGCGGCAACTCCGCTATCTGATCGCCCTGGAGCGTGAAGCGCATTTCGGCCGCGCCGCCTCGGCCTGCCATGTCAGCCAGTCGACCCTGAGCGCCGGGATCCAGGAACTCGAATCGGCGCTGGGCGCGCAGCTGGTGGAGCGGGCCGGGCGCCGGATCGCGCTGACCCCCCTGGGGGTGGAGGTCGCGGAGCGGGCGCGCCATGTCCTGGCCGCTGTCGAGGGGATCATGGAACTGGCGCGCACGGCCCAGGAGCCGCTGTCGGGCACGCTGCGCCTGGGGGTGATTCCGACGGTGGGGCCGTTCCTGCTGCCGGCTGCGCTGGCGGCGTTGCGGGCCGAGCATCCGCGCCTGCGCCTGTTCCTGCACGAGGACCTGACCGAGCGCCTGGTCGCCAAGCTGGAACGCGGCGAGCTGGACCTGCTGGTCCTGGCGCTGCCCTGCGCTTGTGGCGACGCGGCCACGATGGACCTGATGGAGGATCCCTTCGTCTTTGCCGCGCGCAGCGACCATCCCCTGGCGACGCGCGAGGCGGTCGCGACCGCCGACCTTGCGGGTGCCGACCTGCTGCTGCTGGCCGATGGGCATTGCCTGCGGGAGCATGCGCTGGCCGCCTGCGACCTTGGGCCACGGGATGCCGGCGGACCCTATACCGCGACCAGCCTGCTGACGCTGGTGCAGATGGTGGCCAACGGCCTGGGGGTGACGCTGCTGCCCCGCATGGCAGTTCAGGCGGGCATTCTGGCCGGGCTGGACATCGTCACCCGGCCGATCCTGCCGCCCGTCGCGGGGCGTGCGGCGCCGTCGCGCCGGATCGGCATCGCGTTTCGTCGCGGCAGCAGCCGACGGCGTGAATTCCAGGCGCTGGCGCAGTATCTTGCCCCGCGCGAAGGGGCGACGCCTTATATCGAGTGAGCCGCCCGCGGAGAGGGGTCATGAGCAACAGTTTTGAAGATCGCGAACGGGGTTTCGAGAACAAGTTCGCCCGCGATACCGAGTTTGCCTTCAAGGTGGTCGCCCGGCGCAACAAGCTGCTGGGCCTGTGGGCGGCCCCGTATCTGGGGCTGGAGGGCCAGGCAGCGCAGGACTATGCCGCGACCGTGGTGCAGGCCGACTTCGACGAGCCGGGGGACGAGGACGTCTACCGCAAGGTGGCGGCCGACTTGCGGGTCAAGCATGCCCCGGTGACGGAGGCCCAGCTGCGCGCCAAGATGGCGGCGCTCCTGGCCGAGGCGCAGGCCCAGCTCAGCGCCTGACCCGGGCGCGCCGGTACGGTCGGCGGGGGGCCGCCCCTTGCCAGGCGACGGGCGGGGCGACCTTGCCGCCGAGCGGCTGCGCGCCCTTCTGCTCAGTGCCGCCGTGCCGGTGGCGGCGGTCGACGATGCCGGGTGCCTGATCGGCTGGAACCAGCCGCTGGCGGACCTGGCGGGCCTGGATCCGGAACGGGACGGCGGCCGGCTGCTGATCGATCTGGTCGATGGTGCCCTGCCACGTGACCTGTGGCGTGGCCCGGTCGAGGTGCGCTTCACGCTGATTCGCGGCGACGGCGGCCATGTTGCGGTGCGGGGCCGGGCCAGCCGGCTGGAGGGCCATCCCGAGGTGCGCCTGCTATGGCTGGACGCTGCCCCGCCCGCGCCGCCTGCGCCGGTGGATCCGCACCAGATCCGTCATCTTCTGGAGCGGGCGCCCGTCGCGGTCGACATCGGACGGCTGGGCGAGGACGGCCGGCGCCATGTCCTGTTCGTCAATGACCGCATGGTCGAACTGGCGGGGACCAGCCGCGATGCCTATGTCGCCAAGGGCGGCAACGTCACCTATGCCGACGAGAAGCAGCGCGAGGTGGTGGAGGCGGCCGTCGCCGGCGGAGGCGAGGTTCGCGACCTGGCCGTGGCGTTCCGCGACCCGCAGGGCCGGGTCTACTGGACGTTGATGTCCGGCTCGGAAATCGTCTTCGAGGGGCAGCGCGCGGCAATCACCTGGCTCTACGACATATCGGAGGTGCGTCGCGCCGAGCAGGCCCTGCGCATGAGCGAGCGCAAGTTCCGCGACATGTTCCAGAACCACGGCGCGATCATGTTCCTGGCGGAGCGGGGCAGCGGGCGCATCGCCGATGTCAACGCCGCGGCGCTGGCCTTCTATGGCTATCCCGCGGACGTCTTCCTGACGTTGAGCGTGCGCGACCTGGAGGCGCCGAGCCGGCCCGGGACATCGGGGGACAGCCCACCCCTGCGCCACCGCCTGGCATCGGGCGAGGTGCGCGATGTCGAGATCCGCTCGACGCCCATTGCCATGCCCGATGGCAGCACGGCCGACTTCGCCATCGTGAACGATGTCACGGTGCGCCAGCGGCTGGAGGCGGAGCTGAAGCGGACGGCCGCGACCGATCCGCTGACCGGCGCCTTCAACCGGCGCCACTTCTTCGAACGCGCCGATCTGGAATTGCGGCGCCTGCGGCGGACGGCGACGACGCTAGCCGTGCTGATGCTCGACGTCGATCGCTTCAAGGTGATCAACGACACGTTCGGCCACGACCTGGGCGACGAGGTGCTGCGCCGCCTGACCGCCGTCACCCGCCAGACCTTGCGCGAAACGGATGAACTGGCTCGCTTCGGGGGCGAGGAATTCGCGCTGCTGCTGCCTGATACCGATTCGGCCAAGGCGTTCGAGACGGCCGAGCGCCTGCGCCGCATCCTGGCCCTGGTCGAGATCGACCTGGGCGATGCCGAGCCATTGCGCTTCACGGTCTCCATCGGCGTCTCGATCGTCGGGCCCGAAGAGGAGACGATCGAGCCGGCATTGAAGCGCGCCGACCAGGCGCTGTACCGCGCCAAGCGTGAGGGCCGGGACCGGGTCGTCCTGTCCACGCCCGGGCGCGCCGCTGGCGCGTTGCAGGATTGATTCAGGCGCCATTCCCGGTTCCTTCGGGAGGTGCCTTCGGCTCTCCTCGGCAAGCCGCCGTCAGGGAAAATGCAACAGAAGCAACGGCGTCATGCTGAGGAGCGGCCCGAAGGGACGCGTCTCGAAGCATCATGAGCCACGCTCAGGCGTCGGCGGACAGGCGCTCCAGGATCTGGCGCGAACGGGCATCGGCGGGGAAAAAGCTTTCGATCCGCATTTCCTGCAAGGTGACGTCCTGCGGCGTGCCCAGTGTCGTCAGCATGGTGAACAGGACCAGCCGCTCGTCCCCCTTGCGATAGCGCGTGGTCAGGACGGGGGCGAAGCTTTCCTCGCCCGTCGCCGCGCGCAGCAGGTCGGGCACGCCGGGCAGGGCGGTGATGCGGGCCAGCATCGCCTTGCCCTGGCCGGGGTCGCCGTCCGTCAGCAGTTCCTGGTTCAGCCGCCGGACAAGGTAGCCGGCCGCGTCCTCCCAGTTCTCGATCGCCTCGCGCAAGGGGCCGGGGGCCAGGATCGCCTCCAGCAGGTTCAGGCGCGGCAGGCCTGGCAGCGGCTGGCCCAGCAGATAGGCCATGAAATTGAGGGCCGCCTTGTTGCCGCGCTGCACGTTCCACAGGCGGTCGACAACGATCGCCGGATAGGGCTCCTGCTTCTCCAGCAGGAAGTCGAGCGCCTGGGACACCGCGGCCAGTTCCGGCGATTCGAGCTCCGTTTCGCGATAGGCGGCGGCGAAACCCGCCGCCGTCAGCATCACGTTGCGGTGGCGCAGCGGCACGTCCAGCGTCTCGGACAAGTGCAGGACCATGTCGCGGCTGGGCCGCGCCCGCCCCGATTCCAGGAAGCTGATATGGCGCTGGCTGACCCCACTGCGCAGGCCAAGCTCAAGCTGGCTCAGGCCGCGATGGTCGCGCCACTGGCGCAGCGTGGGGCCAAAGGACGGGGCGGCGGGTCGCGGTCGCTGCGCACGGGCTGTACTCATGACATTACCTCATGGGTATTCGCAGCGATTATCTCACCGCCATGCAGTCTGAGGCAACCCGCGCGTCCGCAGAGGGCCGCCGCTAGTAGCCCGCGACGGCGTGCGGGACGTAGGGCGCCTCCAGCCGCGCGATTTCGTCCGCGCTCAGGTTCAGGCTGAGCGCTGCGATGGCGTCCTCCAGGTGGCCGGCACGCGATGCGCCGATGATGGGGGCTGTCACGCCGGGCTTCTGGATCACCCAGGCCAGTGCCACCTGGGCCATGGGCACGCCGCGGCCGTGCGCCACGGCGGCAACTTCGGCCACAACGGCGCGGTCCGCTTCCTCCTGCCGGCCATAGAGCGTCTTGCCGAAGACGTCCGAGCCGGAGCGCGTCGTCTCCGCCTCCCACGGCCGGGTCAGGCGGCCGCGCGCCTGCGGGCTCCACGGGATCACACCTACGCCCTGGTCACGGCACAACGGCAGCATCTCCCGCTCCTCCTCGCGATAGAGGAGGTTGAGGTGGTTCTGCATGGTGACGAAGCGGGTCCAGCCGTGCCGTTCTGCCACGGCTTGCGCCTTGGCGAACTGCCACGCGGCCATGGACGAGGCGCCGATGTGCAGCGCCTTGCCCGCCTTCACCACGTCGTGCAGCGCCTCCATCGTCTCCTCGATGGGCACTTTCGGGTCCCAGCGGTGGATCTGGTAGAGGTCGACATGGTCGGTGCCCAGGCGCCTGAGGCTGGCATCGATTTCCATCATGATCGCCTTGCGCGACAGGCCGGCGCCGTTGGGGCCGGGCCGCATCCGACCATGGACCTTGGTCGCCAGCACGATCTCGTCCCGCCGGCCGAATTCGCGGATCGCCTTGCCCACGATCTCCTCCGACGTGCCGTCGGAATAGACGTTGGCCGTGTCCAGGAAGTTGATCCCGGCCTCCAGGGCCTGCCGGATCAGCGGCAGGCTCTGCGCCTCCGACAGGGTCCAGGCATGGGTGCCGCGATCGGGCGTGCCGAAGGTCATGCAGCCCAGGCACAGGGGCGAGACCTGCATCCCGGTCGTGCCCAATCGAACGTACTTCATGCCTGTTCTCCCTGCTGCCGCGCGTCAGCCCAGGCCACCGAGGAGGCCGTTGAGCTCCTGGATCTTGAGCTCGCCGCCCCGGGTCTGGCCGCCGATCTCCAGGAACTTCGTCATCGCCCTCTGGCCGCTCTCCGTGCGCAGGAGCTGCTGGAACAGGTGGCTTTCGTCGCGCAGGCCGTCGGCCAGGGGCTTCTCCGCCGAGTTGATCGAGGCCTTGGCCAGGCGCACCGCTTCGGTGGGGAAGGAGGCGATGCGGTTGGCGATCCAGTCGACATAGGCCCCGCAGGCGCCGCCCGGCTCGAACACCCGGTTGAGGTAGCCCCAGCGCTCGGCCGTGTCGGCGTCCATGTCGACGCCGCCCATGATGACCTCCATCGCCCGGTTGCGGCCGATCAGGCGCGGCATGACCTGCGTCCCCGAACCGCCTGGCAGGATGCCCAGCGGCACCTCCATCTGATTGACGAAGGTCTTGCCCCGCGTGCCGAAGCGCATGTCGAAGTTCATCGACAGTTCGGACCCGCCTCCGCCCACGCGGCCCTCGATCTGGGCGATCGTCACCTTGTTCATCGTGGTGAAGCGGCGGCACATGGCGTGGTATTCGGAGGCCGCATAGTCGTCATAGTTCGGCGTGCCGTCGGTCGGCATCTCCAGGATCGCGCTCACGTCGAAATGGGCGATGAAGAAGTCCGGATTGGCGCTGCGCAGGACGAAGACGTGCAGTGAATCGTCCGCCTCGACGTCCTTGGACAGGCGGGCCAGCTCGTCATAGAGGGCCAAGGTCATGACATTGACCGGTGGCGCGTCGATCGTCGCATAGGCGATCCGGCCGCGAACCTGGACGTTGACCAGCTTGTAGTCGCTATAGGCCATTGGCGATGTCCTCCCCGCCTGATGTTGGCCGGCGCAGCAGCCGGCGGGGTCGATCCTAGTGGCCTGCCGGCCCTGAGCAAACCGCCCAGCGCCATGACGCCAGCAAAGATTGTCGACAGAACACGCTTCGTCTCGATATCGCCGCATTTCCCGGCCTATGCTGCGATCCTGCCCAGACAAGAAAGGACGTCGCCGTTGCCGAGCCTCTGCGCTGCAATCGTCGCTGCCGGCCTGGCCGCCGGGCCCCACCCCATGTCCGCACCGGCGCTGCTGGAGCAGTCGCGCGGGCCGGCGCTTCACCTGGTCGCGGCGGCGGTACCCGGCCGCTACCCGGAGGCATCGACCCGGACGCTGACGCCGGCCGACCTTCAGCACATGTCGCTTGTCGAACTGCGCCTGATGCGGAACGAGATCCTGGCCCGCCATGGCTATATCTTTCCGGCGGACGACGTGAATGCCTATTTCCGGCGGCAGCACTGGTACCAGGGCCGCCTGCGCTCCGTCTCATCCCTGCTGAGCGAGACGGAGCGCGCCAACCTGGACACGATCCGCACATACGAGGCGGCGCAGGGCGCACCGCTTGACCTGGCTCCCTCGGCTGGGGCCAATGCCTCAGGCGAAAGTCCGCCGCAACGCAAGCCGGGGATCCCGATCCCCGAGCGCTGATCGGGCATCGGGGGAAGCGCATGGCCGTGTACGACCTCGCCGTCGTGGGGGCGGGGATCCTGGGACTGGCGCATGCCCTGGCGGCTGTCCGCCGCGGCAAGACGGTCGTGGTGATCGACCGAGAGGCGCAGGCCAACGGGGCCTCCATCCGCAATTTTGGCTTCGTCACGGTGACCGGGCAGGAGCGGGGACTGCATTGGCGCCGGGCGCTCCGCTCCCGCGACATCTGGGCGGAGGTCGCGCCGCAGGCGGGCATTCCCATCGTGCAGCAGGGACTGCTGATGATCGCCCAGCGGCCGGAGGCCCTGGCCGTGGCCGAGGCGCTCGTGGCGACGGAGATGGGGCAGGGCCTGGAGATCCTGGACGCGGCGACCTTTGCCGCGCGCTTCCCGCACGTGCAGCCGCGCCGCCTGGCGGGGGCGCTGTACTCGCCCCATGAGCGGCGCGTGGAATCGCCCCAGGCGATCCCGCTGCTGGCCGCGTGGCTGGAACAGACGCATGGCGTCACCTTCCTGCGCTCGACCCTGGTGCGCGACGTTGCGCCACCGCGGATCGAGACGACGCGCGGGGTGATCGAGGCGGAGGCCGCCGTGGTCTGTCCCGGCGACGACTTCCTGAGCCTGTTCCCGCAGCGGATCGCGGCGCACGGCTTGCGCCGGTGCCAGCTCCACATGATGCGGGTGCGCCCGCCCGCCGGCTGGATCCTGCCGCACTGTGTCATGTCGGATCTGAGCCTGGTCCGCTACGAGGGCTATGCCGACCTGCCCCAGGCGGCACCGCTCAGGACGCTGTTGGCCCGCGAGCAGGGCCCGTGGCTGGAGAACGGGATCCACCTGATCGCGGTGCAGAATGCCGATGGCACGCTGGTCGTGGGCGATTCGCACCATTATGGCGACACGCTGCCGCCCTTTGCCGCCGCCGGGGTGGATGACCTGATCCTGCAGGAGCTGCTGGCGGTGACCGGCCTGCCCTGGGTTGAGCCGGTCAGCCGCTGGGTCGGCACCTATGCATCCTCCGATGCCGGGCCGATGCTGCGCGATGCGCCGTCGGACGCGGTGCGGCTGGTGATCGTCACCGGCGGCACCGGCGCCTCGACCGGTTTCGCGATCGGGGAGGAGACGATCGCGGAGCTCTACGGCCCCGCCTGATCGCCTCCCCGCACCGCTCAGGCGTGGATGTCCACGTCGCGGTTCTCGCGCAGGAAGATCGTACCGATCACCAGGGACATGACGGCGATCACGATCGGGTACCACAGGCCGTAGTAGATGTCGCCCGTGGCCGCCACCAGGGCCGTCGCCAGCAGCGGCAGCATGCCACCGAACCAGCCATTGCCGATGTGATAGGGCAGCGACATGGACGTGTAGCGGATGCGGGTGGGGAACAGTTCGACCAGATAGGCGGCGATCGGGCCATAGACCATCGTCACGTAGAGGATCAGGACGAACAGCACCCCAAGGGCCATGGGGAAGTTGACCAGGGCGGGATCGGCTGGGCCCGGATAGCCCGTCTGGGCCAAGGCCGCCTTGTAGGCCGCGTCGGACCAGGCCGCCGTATCGCCGGCCGGTTCCTCGATCTTCACCGTCCCGATCGTGGTCACCACGTCGAAGCCGGGTACCGCCTCCACGCTGGTGAAGGAGAGGCCCGACTTTGTCAGAAAGTCCCGCGCCTTGTCGCAGTCGGAAAAGCGCGTGCCCGGCAGCGGGAAGACGTGGAAATGGCAGTCACTGGCGGCAACCTGGATCGGCGTTGCCTGCTGGTACGCCTCCAGCCGTGGATTGACATAGTGGGTCAGCAGGCCGAAGAGCGGGAAGAAGGTCGCCGCGGCCACCAGGCACCCCGCCATGATGATCTTGAGCCGGCCGATCCGGTCGGACAGCCAGCCAAAGAATACAAAGAACGGCGTGCCCAACAGGAGCGAGCCGGCGATCAGCAGATAGGCATTGTACCAGTCCAGTTTCAGCGTGATCGTCAGGAAGAACAGGGCGTAGAACTGCCCTGTGTACCAGACGACGCCCTGGCCCGCCGTGGCACCCAGCAGGGCCAGCAGCACGAACTTGTTGTTGGGATAGCGCAGGAAGCTGTCGGTCAGTGGCTGGCTCGAACCCTTGCCCTCGGACTTCATGCGCTGGAAGACCGGGGATTCGTTGAGCTTCAGCCGGATATAGACCGAGAAGATGAGCAGGATGACCGACACCAGGAAGGGCAGGCGCCAGCCCCAGCTGGCGAAGTCCGCCGCCTCCATCGTCAGGCGCACGCCGCCGATCACCACCAGCGACAGGAAGAAGCCGATCGTCGCCGTGGTCTGGATCCAGCTGGTGGCATAGCCCCGCCGGTGGTTGGGGGCGTGTTCCGCGACATAGGTCGCCGCCCCGCCATATTCACCGCCCAGGGCCAGACCCTGGAGCAGGCGCAGGGCGACCAGCAGGATCGCGGCGACCATGCCGATGTCCTCGTAGGTCGGCAGCAGGCCGACCGCGAAGGTGGAAGTGCCCATGACCAGGATGGTGACCAGGAACGTGTACTTGCGGCCGACCAGGTCGCCGATCCGCCCGAACACCAGCGCCCCGAACGGCCGGACCAGGAAGCCCGCGGCATACGTCGCGAAGGCCGACAGGAGCGCCGCCGTATCGTTTCCCGGGGGGAAGAACAGGGCCGCGAAGAAGGGCGCAAGCGTCGCGTAGAGGTAGAAGTCGTACCACTCGAACACCGTGCCCAGGGAGGAGGCGAAGATGACCTTCCGCTCCTCTCCCCGGCTGACATTGACATCCGTCGTCGCAGCGACCATCGGCGCGTCCCCCCGTTCTGGTTGGACCGGTCGCGGACGATTGCGTTGGATCGCGCGGCCGGGCGAGATCCTGCAACGCGCAGGTTCCCTGGCCGCAACTATAGACGGACCGCCGGGTGAGGCAATCTGCCGCGAACGGCGTTATCCGCCCACCGCCGAAGGGTGCCCCGCTCAGTGCGTCGTGGGAAAGCTGCCGATCCGGTGGAAAAGCTGGCTGGCACGCGGCTTCAGCGGGGCCGACGCAGGCCCGGGCAGCATGGCGGCCCAGCGCTCCGGCGTCTGGTCGGCGCGGATCTGCACGGTCGAGAAGCCGCATTCCAGGAGCATCACATACTGGTCGGGCAGGATGTCGCCGGTCGCGCGGATCTCGCCCTTGAAGCCATGGCGCTCGCGCAGGGTGCGGGCCAGGGTAAAGCCTCGGCCGTCGCGGAACTTCGGGAACTGCACGACGACCAGCGCCAGGGCATCCAGGATCGGCACCAGCAGCTCGGGCCGCGTGTCGCCGGGGACGATGACGCCCAGCGGGGCCTTGTTCTCCGTATGACAGGTCAGGCTGGCCGTCGCGCGCCCCAGCGGAAGGATGGCCGGCTGGCCGGCGGGCGCTTCGTCCTCGTCGTCGACAAGGGTCCAGCGATCCTCGACCGTGCGGCCCTTGTCATCGAGCAGTGGCATAGAGACCTTCCTTGAACGGGCTGAGGCCGACGCGGCGATAGGTGTCGATGAACTGCTCGCCCGGCTGGCGCTGGGCCAGGTACACCTTCACGATGTCCTCGACCGCATCGACCACCGTCTCGTACGAGAAGCCGGCACCGACGATGTTGCCGATCGCCGCCTGCTCGTCGGCGGCGCCACCCAGCGTGATCTGGTAGTATTCGACCCCCGCCTTGTCGAGGCCGAGGATGCCGATATTGCCGACATGGTGATGGCCGCAGGCGTTGATGCAGCCTGAGATGTTGAGCGTGATGCCGCCGATGTCGTGCTGCTGCTCCAGCTCGGCGAAGCGCTCGGAAATGCGCTGCGCCACGGGGATGGAGCGGGCCGTCGCCAGGGCGCAATAGTCCAGGCCGGGGCAGGCGATGATGTCGGTGACCAGGCCGATATTGGCGGTCTCAAGCCCCGTGCCCTGCAATTCCTGCCACAGCGCGAAGAGCGCGTCCTGGCGGACATGGGGCAGGACCAGATTCTGCTCGTGCGTCACCCGCACCTCGCCGAACGAATAGCGGTCGGCAAGGCTTGCCACCAGATCCATCTGATCGGCCGAGGCATCGCCCGGAATGCCGCCGATCGGCTTCAGCGAGATGATGGCCGAGATGTAGCCCGCCTGCTTGTGAGCATGGGTATTCGTCCTGACCCAGGTGGCAAAGGCGCGGTTGTCGGCGCGCGCCTGCTGGAACGTGTCGGACACGGTGGGCAGGTCGGCGAAGGGCGGCGTGGGGAAGCGCGCGGCGATCGCGTCGATCACCGACTGGTCCAGGCGATAGCGCACTGGATCCATGGAGGCGAATTCCTCGTCGATCATCTTGATGAAGTTCTCGGGCTTCATCTCGCGGACCAGGATCTTGATGCGCGCCTTGTAGATGTTGTCGCGGCGGCCAAGCGCGTTGTAGACGCGCAGGATCGCTTCCATGAAACGCAGGAAATCCGGGACCGAAACCCAGTCGCGAACCTTGGTCGCGACCAGCGGGGTGCGGCCCAGGCCACCACCGGCATAGACCTCGAACCCGATCTCGCCCGCCTCGTTGCGCTTGGCCAGCACACCGATGTCGTGAACCTTGACCGCGGCACGATCATGGGGGGCGCCCGTGATCGCAATCTTGAACTTGCGCGGCAGGAAGGTGAATTCGGGGTGGTCGGTCGACCATTGCCGCAGGATCTCGGCAAAGACACGCGGGTCGACCAGTTCGTCCGCGGCGGCGCCCGCGAACTGGTCGGTCGTCACGTTGCGGATGCAGTTGCCACTGGTCTGGATCGCGTGCAGGTCGGCTTCGGCCAGCGACAGCAGGATGTCCGGCGTGTCGACCAGGCGGGGCCAGTTGAACTGGATGTTCTGGCGCGTCGTGAAATGGCCATAGCCCTTGTCATAGACCCGCGCGACATGCGCGAAGCGGCGCACCTGGTCGGAACTGAGCACGCCATAGGGCACGGCGACGCGCAGCATGTAGCCGTGCAGCTGGAGATAAAGGCCGTTCATCAGACGAAACGGCTTGAACTCGTCCTCGGTCAGTTCGCCGGCCAGGCGGCGGTTGACCTGGGCGCGGAACTGCTCGACGCGCTCCTTCAGGAACTGCCGGTCCTGGTCGTCATAGTGGTAGATGCCGGCAAAGCGGGCATGGGCGGCGACGTCACCCGCCGCAGGCAGGGGCAGGGGGTCCGTCACCTCGGCATCGGCCTGCTTGCCCAGGTCGGTGCGGACAGTGGGACCTGCGGCCCGGATGCGCTCACGCCCCGACAGGGCAACGATGCGGCCGTCGTCGGTCCGCTCCGCGGGGGCATCCTCGACGCCGACGACAAGCTGTGCGCCCACGCTGCGGGCGGCGATGGCGCGGGCGTCGTCCAGTTCCGCATCCGCGAACAGGGCGGCATGGTCGATGCGGTCGACCCAGGTGCCGTGCGGGTCAAGCCAGACCGCGATGCCATCCCGCAACCGGTTTGCGGCAATCACGTTTCCAGACATCAGCGACCCTCCCGCCCAGACCATTGCAGCGACCACGCTCCGGGGCAGGAGCGTTGACGATGCGGGGCGCAATTTGCCTTGGCGCCCCGGCTGAGACAAGGCGCACTCAGCCCATGGCAGGCATGTTACATGGCCGCACCGTATGACCGGGATATGACCGCGCCGGCGGTGGAGATCAACCCTGATCTACACCGATCGGTGCAGGGCGCCTCCGCGGGCGCCGGATCCCGCATTCAGCGCGTGCCGGTGCTGGGGCTGGGTGCTGCCGGCAGAGCATCGCGCTGCGGCAGGAAGCGGCGGAAGCCGTTGCCGGCGTCCCACCAGGCCGGGATCCACAGGCTGGCCAGCGCCACGACCGCGATCACGGCCTTCTGCACCTCGCTGAAGGGCTTGAAGTAGGCGTCGATGGCGACGACGCCATAGGCCACCAGGACGTGCCAGGCGTAGACCTGCAGGGAATGCTGGCCCAGGAAGACCAGGGGCTTCCGTGTGAACAGCCAGTGCAGGGCCTGCCCAGCCCGGCGCACGACGGGGTTCGTGACCTGGTCGAAATTGGCGATCGTCCACGCAACCAGGTAGCCGGTCGCCGCGAAGTTCAGGACATAGACCAGGCTTAGGTCATGGCGGTTGAACAAGGGCCAGAACCGCCCGAACAGCGCGTTGTCTGTGATCGCGAACGTATAGGCCAGGCGAAAGGCGAAGAAGACCAGGACCATGCCCAGCGCCAGCTTGGCCCAGTTGGCATGCCGCGCCGCCAGCAGCGGCCGGGGGTCCAGCCGACCCGTCGCCATGCCGGCGCCCGCCACCAGGCCGGTGCAGAACAGCAATTGCCAGCCCATCGGATTGAAGTACGAGCGCAGGCCGCTGTCGGGGACCTGGGCGCGAATCGCGGCCTCGGCCCAGTTGGCCAGGTCCAGGTGCAGGCCGAACTGCGCCGCCAGCCACATCAGCACGCTGCCGATCAGCACGCGCACGGCATGGCCTTCCGCCACCAGGTGGACCAGCCAGGGCGCGATCAGCAGGTAGATCATGTATTGCGGCAGGATATCCAGGAACGCCGGCTGGTAGAGCAGCAGGGCCGCCAGGATCGAGCCTTCGACCGGCCGTGTCAGCATCACGCCCAGGTGCCCGGACCAGAACGTGCGCGCGTCCGGCAGCAGGAAGGCCGCCGCCATCAGGACCGCCAGGGTCAGCAGGATCATGCGGTAGAGCTTGGCCACGCGCTTGCGTGCCTTGGTCCGCACGGCGGCGATGCCGTGGCGGCGCATCGCCTTTGCATAGGTCAGGCCGATGACCAAGCCCGAGAGGAAGATGAAGCCCTGCGCATCCTCGACGAAGCCCAGTTCGCCATGATGCACCCGCACCACCATCGCGCCACCGGCAAAGACCATGTGGGTCAACGTCATCAGCAGCAGGAAGTACCCGCGCATGCCGTCAAAGATGGTGATCCGGGGCGTCCCGCTGCCGGGCACTCCGGTCCCGGTCAATCCGGCGCTGGACAAGGACACGATGCGCACTCCTTCAGGCCGCTCCTGTGCCCTTGCACCATGAGCGTCGTGAGACTTCCCCCGAAATGCGGGAACGCAACACAGGTTGCAGGGGAAGGATGAAGATCCGCCAAACCTACGACTGTCGGCGGATGGTTCGGTGAAACCGTCGCGTGATCATTGTGCGGCGGCGCCCGGACCGCGGGACCGGGCTAGAGCTTCAGGCCGTCGATCACGGCCTTGGCCACCTCCGGGTCGAGTTCAGGCGGATCGAGGGAGACGCCGTCGGCCAGCGCCTTGGTCACCGTGTCGATGACGGCAAGACGGGTATGCCACTTGTGCTCGCCCGATATCAGGTGCCAGGGCGCTGCCTTGGTCGAGGTGCGTTCCAGCATGTCGCCGTAGACGTCCTCGTACTCCGTCCAGCGCTGGCGGTTGCGCATGTCCTCCAGCGTGATCTTCCAGCGCTTCAGCGGATCGTTCAGGCGCTTCTCGAAGCGCCGCGCCTGCTCGTCTTTCGAGACGTGGATGAAGATCTTGATGATGCGCGCGCCATCGTCGATCAGCAGGCGTTCGAACTCGTTGATCTCGTCATAGGCGCGGGACCATTGCTCCTTGGTGGCGAAGCCCTCCACCCGCTCGACCAGGACGCGGCCATACCACGAGCGGTCGAACACGGCGATCGTGCCCGGCTCCGGCAGCCGCTGCCAGAAGCGATAGAGATAGTGGCGCCCCTGCTCTTCCTTGGTCGGCGCGCTGATCGGCCAGACCTTGTAGCCGCGGGGGTCAAGGCCCGTCGTCAGGCGCTGGATGGCGCTGCCCTTGCCGGCTCCATCCCAGCCCTCGAACACCAGGATCGCGCGGCGCTTCTGGTGGTAATAGGCCTGCTGCGTGACCAGCATGCGCTTCTGGCCGCGCGCCAGGCGCTTGGCGTATTCCTCCTCCGTCTCGATCCTTGCGTCGAGGTCGACGTCGGCGAGACGCGGCGGGTTCTTCTCGATCTGTATCGGGGTCCGTTTCACGGCAAAGACCTTAGTGTCCGTCGGGACGCTTGGCGAGAGCGCAGTGACGCTCTAGCCTTGGTGCGGCGCAAGGCAACAGGCGGTCCTGCATGGCGGACGAGGCGATCCGGGTCGAGGATCTGCACAAGCGGTTCGGGCCGCTTGAGGTGCTCAAGGGCATTTCGCTTGAGGCACACCAGGGAGACGTCATCTCCCTCATCGGGGCCAGCGGCTCGGGCAAGAGCACCTTCCTGCGCTGCATCAACCTGCTGGAGACGCCGGACAGCGGCCGGGTCTGGGTCGCGGGCGAGTTGATCCGCATGCGCGAGAAGGCTCCCCCCGGTCCCTGTGACCGCCACCAGGTCGACCGCATCCGCACCAGGCTCGGCATGGTGTTCCAGAGCTTCAACCTGTGGTCGCACAAGACGATCCTGGAAAACGTGATCGAGGCACCCGTCCACGTCCTGAAGCAGAACAAGGCCGAGGCCATCGCCAAGGCCGAGGCCCTGCTGGCCAAGGTTGGCATCCTGGACAAGTGCCACCACTACCCCTCGCACCTCTCCGGCGGGCAGCAGCAGCGTGCCGCCATCGCCCGTGCGCTGGCCATGGACCCGGCCGTGATGCTGTTCGACGAGCCGACCTCCGCCCTCGACCCCGAACTGGTGGGGGAGGTGCTGAAAGTCATGCGCGACCTGGCGGCGGAGGGGCGGACGATGATCGTCGTCACCCACGAAATGGCCTTCGCCCGCGAGGTCTCGAACAAGGTCATGTTCCTGCACAAGGGGCAGGTGGAGGAGGAGGGCCACCCGCGCGACCTCTTCACCCAGCCGAAGTCCGAGCGCCTGCGCCAGTTCCTGGCCAGCCACCTGAACTGAACCGCCCATCCTGGGCACCGCAGGCCGGTTCTGGCATTGTGCTGCGCGATGAGCCGGACGATCGCGCATATTTCCGACCTGCATTTCGGGTACCTGGACCCGCAGGCAGTCGCCGCCCTCGAGCATGACCTGAACACCAGCCGGCCCGACCTGGTGGTCATATCCGGCGACCTGACGCAGCGGGCGCGGACGCACGAGTTCACCGCGGCGCGGGCCTTCATCGAGCGGCTGCACGCGCCGGTCCTGGTGGTGCCGGGCAATCACGACCTGCCCTCGTTCAACATCCTGGAGCGGCTGGTCAATCCGCTGGGCCGCTATCGCCGCCACATCACCCCCGACCTGATGCCGGTCCATGTCGACGACCGCGTGGCGGTCATCGGGCTGAACAGCGCCAGGCGCTACAATTCCTCGCTCAACTGGTCGCATGGCCGGATCAGCCACGCGCAGATGGACCACGTCCACACCGTGTTTGCGCGCCATCCGGCGGACCTGGTGCGCGTCGTGGTCGTCCACCATCCCTTCCTGCCGCCGGACGACCGGCCGGAGCAGAAGCTGGTGGGCCGCGCGGCCAAGGCGCTGGCCGCCTTCTCCCGCGCCGGTGTCGACCTGATCCTGACGGGGCATCTGCACCGGACGTTCTCGGGCGATGTCGCGCTGGCGCATCCGAAGCTGGAGCGGGCAATCCTGATCGCCCAGACGGGCAGTGCCACCTCAACCCGCCTGCGCGGCGAGCCCAACACCTATAACTGGATCACGGCGGAGCGCGGACGCATCACGATCAACGTGCGCGCGCTGGAGGGCGGCCATTTCCGCCCAAGGCCGGCGCGCCTGTTCACCGCCTCCGGCAATCGCTGGCACCTGGACGCCGGGCCGCCGGTCACCGACGTCGCCGTCGACGAGACGGCGGAGGCCAGTGCGGCATAGCCGGCAGCGTGGCACCGGATGCTCCGAGACGCGCCTGCGGCGCTCCTCAGCATGACGGTGTCGGAAAAGCCCGCATGCGAACAACGGCGTCACGCTGGGAAGGCGGCGCAGCCGCCGTGTCGACGGTTCAGCCCGTGAGCGTCGCCAACCCCGTGGCGTCGAGGCGGTAGCGCAGCCAGTCGTCCACCGGTCTTGCCCCCAGGGCGCGGTAGAAGTCGATGGCGGGCTGGTTCCAGTCGAGCACCGACCATTCCAGCCGGGCGCAGTCGCGCTCCACCGCGATCCGCGCGAGGTGGAGCAGCAGCGCCTTGCCATGGCCCTGGCCGCGTGCGGTCTGGCGGACATAGAGATCCTCAAGCCAGATCCCCGCCTTGCCCAGAAAGGTCGAGAGCGTGTGGTGGAAGCTGGCATAGCCGACCGCCTGGCCATCGACCTCCGCGATCAGCGCCTCCGCCACGCGGGCCGGTCCGAACATCAGGCGCTCCACGTCGGCGACGGTGATCGCCACCTCGTGCAGCAGGTTCTCGTACTCCGCCAGTTCGCGGATCAGCTGGTGGATCAGCGCGGCGTCGGCCGGAGTCGCCGGGCGGATGACGAGGCCCGCCATGTCAGCCCGCGGCCAGGTCCAGGATCAGCACCTCGCCCGCCTCGCTCACCGCCGCCATGGCGCCGCCATCGGGACGCCAGGCCAGCGCGACAGGGCGGCCGTCCAGCCGGTTGACCATCGACAGGCGCTGCTGGTCGGTGCGGCCAGCGGCGATCGTCCCGTCCTCGAACGCGACCGTGGCCAGTGGCAGGAGGGGGTGGCACGCCACCTCCACGATCAGGCCATGGTCCCCGGCCTCCAGCTCGCGCGGCGGGCGGCCTTGCGGCCCCTTCCCGGAGAAGTCCCACAGCGTCAGGATCGAGGCGCCGCTGCAGGCCAGGAAGCGGCCGTCCGCGGTCCAGGACAGCGAGCGGGTCGAGCCGGCATAGCCGCTCATGCGGAAGTCCTTGCCCTCCGGCAGGCGCCAGCCGTGCAGCTCGTTCTCCTGGGTTGCGCTGACGACATAGGTGCCGTCAGGGCTCCAGGTCGCGGCGATGTGCGAGCCCTTCCACTTCAGGCCCAGCGGGGTGCCGGACAGGCCACCCGCCCACCACAGGCTCAGGCCACCATAATGGGCCGCGGCCAGGCGCTTGCCCTTGGCGTTGATGGCCAGCGCCGTGACGGTGCTGGGGTGGGCCGCACTTTCGGCGCCGAAGCCTTGGTCCGCGACCAGGCGCACCGTCTTGCCCGTCGCGGCGACGCGGCCGCCGGCGGGATGCGTGGCCAACGCCCCGATCCAGGTCCGTTTGGCCTCCCCCACGACCTGGGGCGCAGCGCCGGGGCGGACCAGCATGACGCGCCCATCGTCACCGCCCGTCAGCAGGCCGTCGCGGCTGCTGTCCGGGGCCAGGGCCAGGATGGCGCCGGCATGCTCCACCGCAGCGACCTCCCCCTCCGGCCCGATCAGGCGCAGGGTGCCGTCGCTGAGCGCGACGCCCGCGACCGAGCCATCGCGCGTCCAGGCCAGGCCCGAGATCTCGCCATTGTAGGTGTAGCGGCGGACCGCCTGGTCCTGCGCTTCTGCAACCGTCGACATAAAGGCCTTCCCGCTCAGGCCGTGCAGGCGGCAAAGCCCGCCCGCAAGGCCGCCTCGTCCAGCTTGCGTCCAATCAGGACCATGCGACTGATGCGGGGGCCGGTGCCCCAGGGGCGCACGTACTCGCCCTCGGTCATCATGTGCACGCCCTGGAAGACGAACTGCTGGTCCTGCCCGGTAAAGGACAGGATGCCCTTGCTGCGCAGGATGTCCTGCCCCTGCTCGCGCAGTAGCGTGCTGATCCACTGGTTGAAGCGGCCTTCCGACAATGGCGCCTCGGTCGAGAGGGAGACGCTGGTCACGTCGTCGGCATGACGCTTGTGCTGGTGGTGATGGTGGCTGGGGTGGTCGCAGTCGTCGCCGCTGTGGTCATGGTCGTGGTGATCGTGATCGTGGGCATGGCTGGGATGGTCGCAATCGTCGCCGGTATGGTGATGATGCTCGGCCTGGGCCTTCAGGAATTCCGGATCCAGGGACAGGATGCGATCCAGGTCAAAGGCGCCGCGGTCCCACAACTCGTCCACCGGCACGTTCGAGCGCTCGGCCCGGCGAATGGTGGCATAGGCGTTGATCTCGCGGATGCGGCGCTCGACCTCGGCCAATTCGGCGGGGCTGACCAGGTCGGTCTTGTTGAGGACGAGGTAGTCGGCGAAGGCGATCTGCTCCTCCGCCTCGCGCGTGTCTGCCAGCCGCTGCAGGACATGGCGGGCGTCGACCACGGTCACGATCGAGTCCAGGCGGGCCCGGCGTGCCACCTCCGCATCGGCGAAGAAGGTCTGGGCCACGGGGGCGGGGTCGGCCAGGCCCGTCGTCTCGACCAGGATCGCGTCAAAGCGGCCGGTGCGCTTCATCAGGCCGCCCAGGATGCGGATCAGGTCGCCGCGCACGGTGCAGCAGATGCACCCGTTGTTCATCTCGAACACTTCCTCGTCCGAATCCACGACGAGGTCGTTGTCGATGCCGATCTCGCCGAACTCGTTCACGATCACGGCGAAGCGGCGGCCGTGCGGTTCGGTCAGGATGCGGTTGAGAAGGGTTGTCTTGCCGGCGCCAAGATAGCCGGTCAGCACCGTTACCGGCACTTTGTCCATGGGGTTCCTCACGCTTCCAGATGGCGCCGGGGCAGGACCTGGGCGAGCAGGCCCTGACGCGTCCCGGCGACGATGGAGAAGAGATAGGCGATGCCCGCCGTCATGACGATGGCCGGGCCCGAGGGCAGGCTGAGATAGTAGGAGGCGAGCAGGCCGACCAGGGCGCTGACCGCTGCGATCGCCGATGCCAGGGCGGCCATGGTCCAGACTTCGTCCGTCCACAGCCGGGCGGAGGCCGCGGGCAGCATCATCAGGCCGACCGACAGCAGCGTGCCCAGTGCCTGGAACCCGGCGACCAGGTTCAGCACGACCAGGCACAGGAAGACGGCATGGGCGATGGAACCGCCACCGCCCACCGCGCGCAGGAACCCGGGATCGAAGCACTCGACCACCAGCGGCCGCCAGAGCACGGCCAGCACCACCAGCGTCAGGGTGGTCGTGCCGGCGACCTGCAGCAGTCCGGCATCGTCGACACCCAGGATCGAGCCGAACAGGATGTGCAGCAGGTCGACATTGCTGCCCTTGAGCGAGACCAGGCCGACCCCCAGCGACAATGACAGCAGGTAGAAGCCAGCGAAGCTCGCGTCCTCGCGCAGGCGGGTTGTGCGGGTCACGGCACCCGACAGCAGGGCAACGGACAGTCCGGCGATCAGCCCGCCCAGGCTCATCGCCCAGAAGGACAGGCCGGCGAGCAGGAAGCCGACCGCGGCACCCGGCAGCACGGCGTGGCTCATGGCGTCGCCCATCAGGCTCATGCGACGCAGCACCAGGAATGCGCCGAGCGGCCCCGCACCCAGGGCCAGGGCCAGGCACGCGACCAGGGCGCGCCGCATGAAGCCGAATTCGGCCACCGGGCCCAGCAGCGCCTCGCCCCCGCCGAACCACGCCCAGGCGACGCCCAGCCAGACAAGGGCGGCCAGCGCCAGCGCGATCCCCAGCCGCGGCAGCCACCCGATCGCCAATGCGCTTTGCCCGAAGCTCACGCCGTCATCCAATCTGCCGCAGTGCCACGCCGGGCCATCGGTTCCGGCGAAAACGCGCAGTCTAATGCAGCCTAGCCGGGGCGGGTGCAAGCGCCTTGCCCGACCGTGGTCCCGAACCCTGGCGACAGGACGCGGATCAGCCCGCATAATCCGGCCATGTGCACGCCAAGCGACCTCAGCTCCGCCATCCCCACGACCCGGGTCAGCGAACCGCATGTGCGGGTCACGGAATGGCGGTTTCCACCCGGCAGCGCCACCGGCCACCACCGCCACGACTTCGACTACGTGGTCGTGCCCCTGACTGCGGGCGAGCTCACCATCGTCGACGCGACCGGCACCGCGACCCGGCCGATCTCTCCCCAGGTGCCCTATTCGCGGGCGGCAGGGGTGGAGCACGACGTCCAGAACCGCACAGCTGCGGAGGTGATCTTCGTCGAGATCGAGTTCATGGACCGGCCAGGCTGATCCATCGGGCCGGACAAGTCTTTGATCCGAATGAAGAACCTGGATCGATGACGGGCGGCGCGACCTGCGTCACGCCGCCACGCCATGATTTCGCCTCATTCGGCGGTCAGCATGGGCATCGACTCCTAATGCCCTCCTGGCCCCGCTTTCGAGCGGGGCCTCTTTTTTGGGCGCACGCCAGGGTGCGCCCCGCCTCAAGGATCCGGCCCCGCGCGATGCGCTGCGGCCGGCATGCAGGCGCAGTGTTACTACGCCGCGGCGGGCGGAATCCTTCGCATGGCCGGCAACTTTTTTGTGGCCACGGCCCGATTGCGCGCCGCACCGGTATCGTGCAGGGCGCCGACTCGTCTAGACTCGCGCGTCAGGAGGCGCAGTCCATGTCCAACGCCGCAGAAAACGATCGCCCGCTCGTCCGCCAACTGACCTCGCCCGTGCAGGAATCGCGCTACATGGAATCGGCCAGCGCGTTCGCGGACAGCCTGCAGTCCTATGGCGAGCGCGCCGGGTCCTTCGTCCTGGCCGCGAAGCTGGTGGACAAGGCCGAAGCCCAGGTCTGGGCCAAGCGGCGCGAGATGCAGCGCGTGCTGGAAGGCATCGACCAGATGCTGGACCAGCGCCGCCCGATCGGGCCCACCAATCTCAGCCTGCTCAACGTCGTGACAGACGAATTGCAGGCCGCGTTGGAGGGCCTGGACGCCACGCGCTCACGCGCCGACGACCTGCGCTCCGAACTGCTTGACCTGCTCTCGCACCAGAAAAGCGCGCTGGAAACCTTTGCCGCCTCGGCCGAGGGCAAGGTCGTGCGCCTCGACGCCAAGTCCTGAGGGCGGTCAGAACGCCTTCGTCACCGTCCAGCCGGCGCGCTCCAGCAGGGCAAGTATGCCGTCGTCGCCCGGCATGTGGGCAGCCCCCACGGCGACAAAGGCCTGGCCCTTCTCCAGGTAGGGGGTCATGCGCTCGACCATGCGCACGTTGCGATCGACCAGCAGCGCCTTTTGCAGGTGCGCGTCCAGCGCGGGGTCGACCTCGTCGCTGATCTCGCGCGAGAGGCGATAGATGCCCGCCAAGTCGCCCTTGGTATAGAGGTTCAGCATTTCCTCATAGGCGCTGCCCATCTCCTGCTGGCGCTCGACGGAGGCGCGGATCCATTCGATCTTCATCGCCTCCGGAATCTCGGCAAAGGCGGCGATCTGTTCCTGCGCCGTCTCCAGGGCGTGGATCGACTTGCCCTCGGCCCGCTGTTCCAGGTCAAGGTCGAGCGGCTTGGCCCCGGTGCGCATCAGGGCGATCTCGCTCGGCGGCAGGGACAGCATGGCGATCACGCCCGTCGGCGACAGCCGGTCGATCATCACGCTGGGCAGGCCATAGGTCTGCAGCACCGCACGCGTCTGCTGGTACAGTTCGGGGCCCAGGACATTGTCCAGCGTGCGGCCGTCCAGCATCACCATGAAGCCGATCATCGCGGTCATGCCCATGTCCGCCGCGCGCAGTTCCAGGAGCAGCGTGCGCGTCGCCTTGAACGCCTTGTCGATGGGGGCGGGCAGGGTCGTCACGCGCGGATCGGCGGAATGCATGGTGCCGAACAGATAGCTGGGGGGCGCGTCGCCTCGCTGCACCTGCCATAGCCGGCCCTGGCCGTGGACAAGGTCGTCCTGCCGGGCCTGTGCCGGGACCAGCATCAGCAGCGCCGCCGCCAGCGGCAGGAACGCGCGCAGCAGCGTCATGGGCAGTCTTGGCATGGGATCCTTCGGGCGGCGGGTCAGTCGGCGCGGGTGACGGTCCAGCCCGCCGTCCGCAATCGGGCCAGGATGCCGTCCTGTCCCAACAGATGGGCACCGCCCACCACAATGAAAGCCTCGCCCTCGCGCAGGACAGGCTCCATGGCGGCGGCCATGCGCGCATTGCGCTGCGCCAGCAGCCGCCGGACGAAGGCGGCATAGGCCTTTTCATGGCCGGAACGGGCCGCCATCTTGGCATCGCGCTGCAGCGAGCGGCCCAGCTGCTGCCCGCGCCACAGTGCCTCGGCGTCCGCCAAGCCCTGATCCGGTGGCCACTGCGCCAGGGCCAGGTCGATCAGGGCCCGCTGCTGCGCGATAGGCCAGGCGGGCTCGTCGGCCGTCTGCTCCTTGAGCGTTTCGAGCTGGGTGAAGGGCAGCTGGCGCGCGCGGACATCGCCCAGGATGAGCTCGTCCAGCGTCGGCCGGCCCTCGACCAGGGCGCGATAATCGTCGATCGACTGGGTCAGCAGGAAGAACAGCATCATCGGCCGCATCCGGGCGACCTGCTCCGCACCGATCTCGTACATCTGCAGCACGGACTGGACCTGATCGAAGCGGTCCGGCCCCAGCAATTCGCGCGTCACGGGCCAGGGCAGGTACCACATGTGCGTCACCAGCCCGTCCGCCGGATGGTCGGCGCGCTGTTCGAACGCGGCACGCCGCGCGCCGGCCAGGGCCTGCTGCGCCGCCTGGGGCAGCCCCTCGATCGCGGTGATGGTGCTGACATGGGCGCCGCCCAGGATATGGCTGGCGGCGGTTCCGGGGCGTTCGATCCGCCACAGCATGCCCTGGTCGAAGGCATGGGGCGGGACGTGCTCCGGCTCGGCCAAGGCAGCCGTCGGCAGGACCAGCAGGACGACCAGCATCGCGATGGACCGGACGAAGCAGGACCCGAAGGCGACGGACATGTGACGAAAGTGCAGCGACACGGTATTGAATGTCCGGTATGCGACGATCAGCTTACGAATTCATGACACCTTGACGGGTCAGCTGCTAGGTTCGCGGTCGTAATGCGCATCACTTTCATCCGGGAAAAGTTGGATCCATGCGCTGGTTGAGTGTCGTGGCGGGCCTGGCGGGCCTTGGCCTTGCGGGCGTGCTGCTGGTCGACCTGGGCATCGGGCAGGTCCTGGGTGTGATGGGCACCCTTGGCATAGTCGGTTTTCTGGCCCTGGTCTGCTACTGGCCCGTGACGGCCGGGTTGTGCGCGCTGGCCTGGCGCGGCTCCGCCAGCGCAGTCTGGCACGGCTCGCCCCGAACCTTCTTCACTGCACGCTGGGTTCGCGATTCGATCAATACCCTGCTGCCGGTCGCCGGGATCGGCGGCACGCTGATCGGCGCGCGCCTGATTTCGCAGGCGGGCGCCGGGCCGGCCACCTCGCTTGCGTCGTCGGTCGTCGACATGACAATCGAGGCGCTGGCCCAGCTGGCCTTCACGCTGCTGGGCCTGGCCCTGCTGATGTCGATCGCCGACAATGACGAGATCACCAACTGGGTGCTGGGCGGCATGGTCGGCAGCGGCCTTGGCCTGGCCGTGTTCGTCCTGCTCCAGCGGTCCCGCGTGATGCACAAGCTGGAGGCCGAACTGGGTGCCCTGGCCAGCCGCTGGAATCCTGCCTGGGGCGGCTCGCTGGCGGGTCTGGCGGCGGCGATGCATGCGATCTGGCGCAATCCGGGCGCCGTCAGCCGTGGCGGCGCGCTGCACATGCTGGCCTGGATCGCCGGTGCCGGCGAGTTGTGGATCGCCTTGCAGTTCATGGGCGTGCCGCTTGGCTTTGCCGAGTGCCTGGTGCTGGAGGCCGTGGGCCAGGCAGTCCGCAGCGCCGCCTTCGCCGTTCCCGGTGGCCTGGGCGTGCAGGAAGGGGGCTTCGTCGTGTTGGGCGCGATGCTGGGCCTGCCGGCCGAGCAGGCGCTGGCTCTGTCGCTGCTGCGCCGCCTGCGCCAGGTGGCGGTGTACCTGCCTGGCCTTGTCCTGTGGCAGGTACTGGAGGCGCGGCGTCCGCTGCCGCCCCCGACCCCGCTTGCGGCGGAGCCCGAACTGCCGCCCGCCACGGCGGTCGAGGTGTCACGGTGAGCAGCACCACGCCGGCCCGGCCGGTGAACCGCTCCTGGACCCGCCGCCTGGCGCGCGCGGCGGTGCGGCCCTTGCTGGGCAGCGGCGTCACGCCCAACCACATCACCTTTGTCCGGCTGGCGACGGCGGTCGCGTCGCTGACGCTGCTGGCGCTGGGGGAGGGCTGGTCAACCTGGGCGGGGGCCGGCTTCTGGCTGGTGTCCGCGTTCCTGGACCGGTGCGACGGCGAGTTCGCGCGGATGAGCGGGCTGTCCAGCCGTTTTGGCCACATGCTGGACTACTGGGGCGACGTCCTGACCAACGCGCTGTTCTTCCTGGCCATGGGGATCTCGCTGCGGGAGGAGGAGTTTCCCGTGCTCGGCACGTGGGGCTGGCTGCTGACGGGCTTTGTCGCCACGCTGGCGGTCGGCGCCTCTGGCGTCCTGGCCGATCGCTTCGAGCGCCGCCTGCCGCCGGGGAAGAAGGTGTTCGACGGGGCGCTGGGCTTTGACTTCGACGACGTGCTCTACCTGTTCGCGGCGGTGCCGCTGGTCGGCCTCGCCCCGTTCGTGGTCGTGGGTGCCGCACTGGGGGCACCCTTGTATGCCGCGTGGATGGTGCAGAAGGCACGCAGCTTTGACCGACGCGCGGCCGATCGGGCATCGCAGAGCTTTGCGTGACGGTCAGGCCGTGCCGTCCTCCACCCGCGTCAGCAGCAGGTAGGACCAGGGCCCGGGTTGCCAGGCCTGCCATCCCGACTCGGCCTGGGCCAGGCGGTCGGCGATGACGGCGATCGCGCCGGGGTTGGTCGTCAGGGCATGATGGCTTGAGACGACGGCGATCGTCTGCCGCTGGGCGCCCGGGTCCTCGATGCAGGCCTGCCAGGGGACCATCCCGTCGGTCCGGCTCAGGATCGCGGTCAGCGGCACCGGCGGGGGGCGCGAGCGGTCGGCCAGGAAGCCGAGAAGTTCCTGCGCGTGCAGCGGCGACAGCATGAAGTACATGGGCGAGATCATCGTCGAGCGCGCGTCCCGGAACGGCGCGCCCAGCGTGATGACCTGGCGCACGCGGTCGGGCAGGCGCCGCGCCACCTCACGCGCCGCGATGCCGCCCAGGCTCGAGCCGATCAGGCTGACGGTGCGGCCGTGCAGCGCCACCAGTTCCTCCACCCGGGCGCCGATGCGCGCGATCAGCGGCATGACCGGGCCCAGGGTGCGCCCCTCGCCCAGGCCATAGGCGGCATAGCCCAGCCGGTCCAGCAGGGTGCGCATGACCAGGGTGCTCGAATCGTCGGCCAGGAAGCCGGGCAGGACCAGCACCGGATGGCCGTCGCCCCGGGGTGCCTGGGCCAGGACCATGGCCAGGCCGGGCAGGGCCAGGGCCACCTCGAACAATGCGCGCCCTTCGAGCAGGGTCCAGAACGGATCGGGCCGGCCGATCTGGGGGACGAGGGACGACATGACCGGAACCTCGGGACGGGAAGCCTTCAGTCAGGGGGGGCGACGGTCAATGTCAGGCCGTCGAGTGTGGCATCCAGCGAAACCTGGCATGAGAGCCGCGACCCCGGGCGGTGATGGTCGGTCGAGGAGACCAGCGCCAGTTCGCCACCCGTCGCCGGACCCACCCGCGCCGACCAGTCCGGGTCGATCCAGACATGGCAGGTGGCGCAGGCCATGGCCCCGCCGCACACGGCCTCCACATCCAGGTCGTTATCCTTCAGCACCTCCATCAGGGTCAGGTGCAGGGGGGCCTCGACCGCCACCTGCTCGCCCGCCCTGTCGGTGACCATGATCGTGATGCGCGCCATGGCTGGATCCTAGCACGCAGGCGGCGTGCTCTCAGCAGTCGAGCGTGTGGTCGCGCTCCCACTGCGTCAGGTGCCGGCAATAGTCGTTCCACTCAGCGTGCTTCAGCTTGAGGTAGCCGGTCGTGAACTCGGGGCCAAGCGCTGCCCCCAGCGCCTTGTCCGCCTCGAACGCGCGAAGGCTGTCGAGCAGGTTGAGCGGCAGCTTGCGCGCGTTCTTCACGGTGTGGCCCAGGGCGTACATGTCGATGTCCAGGCGCTTGCCCGGATCGCGCCTGGCCTCGATCCCGTCCAGCCCCGCCGCCAGCAGGGCTGCCTGGAGCAGGTAGGGGTTCGCGGCCCCATCGGCCAGGCGGACCTCGAACCGGTCGTCCTCGGGGATGCGGACCATGTGGGTGCGGTTGTTGCCGGTATAGGTGATCGTGTTGGGCGACCAGGTGGCGCCCGACAGGGTCACGGGGGCGTTGATCCGCTTGTAGGAATTCACGGTCGGGTTGGTGATCGCGGTCAGGCCGGGGGCGTGGTGCAGGATGCCGCCCAGGAAGTTGTAGGCCAGCGGCGACAGGCCCAGTTCGCCGCCCGCATCCTTGAAGACGTTGGTCTTGCCCGCCGTGTCCCAGAGCGAGACGTGAACGTGGCAGCCGCTGCCGGTCAAGTTGGGAAAGGGCTTTGGCATGAAGGTGGCGCGCAGGCCGTGACGTTCGGCCACCTGACGCACCATGTACTTGAAGAAGACGTGGCGGTCGGCAGTGACGAGTGCGTCGTCATAGGTCCAGTTCATTTCGAACTGGCCGTTGCCGTCCTCGTGATCGTTCTGGTACGGCCCCCAGCCGAGCGCCAGCATGGCGTCGCAGATTTCCTTGATCACCGGGTAGCGGCGCATCAGCGCCATCTGGTCGTAGCAGGGCTTGGCCTGGGCATCCTTGTCGTCGGCAATCGTGCTGCCGTCGGCGCTGATCAGGAAGTATTCGGCCTCCACTCCCGTCTTCAGGCGGTAGCCAAGCGCCGCGGCGCGCTCCACCTGCCGCTTCAGGATAAGGCGCGGCGCCTGCTCGACTGGCTTTCCGTTCATCCACAGGTCCGCGGCCAGCCAGCCCACCTCCTTCTGCCAGGGCAGTTGGACCAGGGTCGCGGGGTCGGGCTTCGCGAACAGGTCGGCAAAGGCCGGGGTCATGTCCAGGTGCGTGGCGAACCCGGCAAAGCCCGCCCCGTCGCGCTGCATCGCGCCGATGGCGGCGGCTGGCACCAGCTTGGAGCGCATGACCCCGAACAGGTCCGTGTACGCGATCAGGAAGTACTCGATCCCGCGTTCCTTCGCGGCCGTGCTCAGGTCCATGTGCTCCCCTCTTGTCGTGCGTCTTCAGGCGCCTGCGTCGTGGCCGGCTTCAACATCCTTCGAGACGGCCTGCGGCCTCCTCAGGATGACGCCTGATGGAGAAACCCAAACAAAAACAACGGCGTCATGCTGAGGAGGGCCCGCAGGGCCCGTCTCGAAGCATCCGGCGCAACAGCTCCGCCCATCCCCCGTCCCCCCTCAGAACTTGCCGGGGATCCAGTTCGTACCGGCCAGCGGCACCTGGGCCATCGCGGCGGCTTCGACCGTCAGGGCGGCCAGGTCCTCCGGCTCCAGGTTGTGGAGGTGCGACTTGCCGCAGGCGCGCGCCAGGGTCTGCGCCTCCAGCACCATGGTCGAGATGTAGTTGCGCACCCGCCGGGCGCCTTCGGCCGGATCGAGCCGAGCCTCAAGCTCCGGCACCTGGGTGGTCACGCCGACCGGACAGCGGCCGGTATGGCAATGGTGGCAGTAGCCGGGCGCCGTGCCGAGCGCGCGATAGTCCTCCTCGTGCACGGGCGCGTTGCAGCCCAGCGCGATCAGGGCTGCGGTGCCGATGGCGACGGCGTCGGCCCCCAGAGCCAGGGCCTTGGCCAGGTCGGCGCCGGAGCGGATCCCGCCGGAGACGACCAGCTGCACCTTGCGATGCATGCCCAGGTCCTGCAGCGCCTGCACCGCCTGGCGCACGGCGGGCAGGGTCGGGATGCCGACATGCTCGATGAAGACGTCCTGCGTCGCCGCCGTGCCGCCCTGCATGCCGTCCAGCACGATGACGTCGGCACCCGCCTTCACCGCCAGGGGGATGTCGTACTGCGGCCGGCTGGCCCCCACCTTGACGTAGATCGGTGTCTTCCAGTCGGTGATCTCGCGCAGTTCCTCGATCTTGATCTCCAGGTCGTCGGGCCCGGTCCAGTCGGGATGGCGGCAGGCGCTGCGCTGGTCGATGCCGGCGGGCAGGGTGCGCATGGCGGCGACGCGGGGGTTGATCTTGAGGCCCAGCAGCATGCCGCCGCCGCCGGGCTTGGCCCCTTGGCCGATCACCACCTCGATCGCATCCGCCCGGCGCAGGTCGTCGGGATTGAGGCCGTAGCGCGACGGCAGGACCTGGTAGACGAGCGACTTCGACGCGCGGCGCTCCTCATCCGTCATGCCGCCGTCGCCGGTCGTGGTCGAGGTGCCGAGGGCGGTTGCGGCCGACCCCAGCGCCTCCTTGGCGTGCGTGCCCAGCGCCCCGAAACTCATGCCCGCGATCGTCACCGGAATGTCGAGGTGCAGCGGCCGCTCGGCAAAGCGGCTGCCGAGGACGACGTCGGTCGCACAGCGCTCGCGATAGCCTTCGAGCGGGTAGCGCGAGACCGACGCGCCGAGGAAGACGAGGTCGTCGAAGCTGGGCAGGCGGCGCTTGGCGCCGAAGCCGCGGATCTCGTACAGGCCCTGGTCGGCGGCGCGCTGGATCTCGGCAATGGTCTCAGGCGGGAAGCTTGCGGAACCGCGCAGGGAGCGGGGATCGAAACTCATCAATACGTCCCCGCATGGTCGACGTGGAAGTTGTAGAGCTTGCGCGCCGAGCCGTACTTGCGGAAGGACCGCGGGTCGCGCTCGATCCCGGCGCGGGCCAGCAGGTCGCCGACGATCCGGGCATCGTCCTCGGTGAAGGGCTTTTCCTCGCAATCGGCACCCAGCGAGGCGACGGTGCCGGCGACATAGAGCGTCGCCTCGTAGATCGAGGAGCCGAGGTCGGGGCCGGCATTGCCGCACACGACCAGGTGGCCGGCCTGCGCCATGAAGGCACTCATGTGCCCGACCGAGCCGCCGACCACGATGTCGACCCCCTTCATCGAGATGCCGCAGCGCGACGACGCATCGCCCTCGATCACGACAAGGCCGCCATGGCCCGACGCTCCGGCCGCCTGGGAGGCATTGCCGGTCACGCGCACGGTGCCGGACATGATGTTTTCGGCAAGCCCCGTGCCGGCATGGCCGTGCACCACGACCTCTGCCGCCTTGTTCATTCCGGCGCAGTAATAGCCGACATGGCCCATCACCTCGACCCGGACCGGTACGGTCAGGCCACAGGCAACCGAATGGGCGCCGCGCGGATTCAGCACGCGCCAGGCCCGTTCGTTCGTGTCGGGCGGCAAAGCGTGCAGGCGGCGGTTCAGGTCGCGCAGCGTGCCCGCGGCCAGGTCGACCTCGATCACGCTGCCGCCCCCCAGGTGTAGAGGGTTGCGGGCTTGGGCTCCCAGATCGCCGCGTCGTCGGCGCCGGGCAGGCCGGCAATCGCGCGGTACTCCGACGCCATGGCGACCCAGTCGTCCGTCTCCGCCAGGACGGCGGGCTTGCACGCCACGGGATCGCGCAGAACGGCAAAGCCGTCCCGGGTGCCGATGGCGAAGGTGTAGAAGCCATCCAGCGTCGTCAGGCAGCGCTCCAGCGTCTGCTCCAGGCTGTCCCCCTGCGCCAGGCGCCAGGCGACGAAGCCGGCCGCCACTTCCGTGTCGTTGTCGGTCTGGAAGGCGATCCCTTCCCGCCGCAAGTCCTGGCGCAGGCGGTTGTGGTTCGAGAGCGAGCCGTTGTGCACCAGGCAGATGTCGGAGCCGGTGGAGAAGGGGTGGCTGTGTTCGGTCGTGATCGCACTTTCAGTCGCCATGCGGGTATGGCCGATGGCGTGGCTGCCGGCGATGCCGGACAGGCCGAAGCGCTCCGCCACCTCTTCCGGCCGGCCCATCGCCTTGTAGATCTCGATGGCGCGGCCATGACTCATCACCTTGAGGTCGGGGCGCGCGGCACCCAGCCAGTCGCGCGCCGCCTGGGCGGGACCGTCGAGGGTGAGGACCGCGTGATTCGCGCGGCGCTTGACCTCGACATGGCAGGACAGGGCGTGACCCAGGCGCATCGCCAGCGCCGCCCAGTCCTCCCCCACCTCATGGCTGAGGATCGTGAGCTTGACGTGCCCCTCCGCCAGGGGGTCGCGATAGACGGCGATCCCGGCGCTGTCGGGACCGCGGGCGGCCATTTCTCCCAGCATGGGTGACAGGAGCCGCCCCAGTTCTGGCTTGAGGGCGGGATTCTTGAGATACAGGCCAACGATTCCACACATGCGGGGGACGCTCTCCGGGGGCGCTCTCTGGCGTCTTGCTGCGTGCAGTGCAGCATGGATCTGGGACCGGGAAACCCGGCGGGTGCAAAACCCTGCTTTGAGGAAGGATAAAGCGTGGACGCCATCGAAGTCTTCGGACGCGTGATCGGCGCCTTTTATGTCGTTGCCGGGGGCGTGGTGCTGCGCCTGGCACCAGGCAACCACACGATGGACGCGATGCTGGAAGCCTTGTCCGGGAAGCCCGACGGGGTGGAACGGCGACGCACCTGGATCCTGGAACGGGTGGCGATCCTGACCATGTTGGGCGGCATCGCGCTGGCCTTCCTCAGTCGCTGGGCGCTGGTCCTGTTCGCGCTGAACATCATCGCCCAGATCGCCTACCTGGCCTGGGCCGCAAAGGCGCTTCCGCCCGAAAGTGCGGAGGAGGCGCGGGGGCGCAACCAGACGCGCAACGCCCTGGTCGTCTACATGGTCGCCTTCGTCCTGGTCCTGGCATTGGACGGGCAGGGGCGCCTGCTGCCCTGGAGCGCGTCCGGGCCGCTGGCCGCCATGGTGCTGGTGCTGGCGGGCGCCACCGCGTTCCTGTGGTGGGCGCGGCGGGGTGCGGCCGGGCTGCCCCGGCTGCCGTTCGATCCCGCGACCATCGACCAGGAGGTGGCCCGCGTGCCGGACCTGGGGCCATACACGCCGCCGGCGCGGGTCCGCCTGTCACCCCGGCGCTTCGACCATTCCCTGTACGATGCGGACAACGGGGACGGCGTGCCGCTGAACCGGCTGGACCTGGAGCCGGAGTTGCTGAACCGCCTGTATCACTTCGAGGACGCCTACGAGATCTTCTACGACGACGAGGCGGAGGTGCTGGACGCCCTGGTCTTTCCCGATGAAGCCACGCGCGACGACTGGCTGGCGGAGGGCGACGCCCTGGCGGTCGCGCTCGAAGGTGTCTTCGGTCCCGGCAATGCCAGCTTCGTGCCGCCGGCGGCGACACGCATCGCGCCGGTGCCCGATATCCCGCCGCCCTGACCGGGCGCGGGCGGCGGGTGCCAGATATGCGCATCCTTCCCTTGCGTCAGGCGCGCGCGGGCGGTCCCATGACCGACAGTGCCGGATCCGACCCGGAATCAGAAGCAGACCAGGACCCGCTTGCCCGTGCCAGCCAGACGACCCGTGACCATGCTTTGCCCGCACGACAGCCGCCCGTCCCCGTGCTTCCGCCGCGTGGCGCGCGACCGGGGGTGCGCGTGACCGTGGACGTGGCGACGGTCGAGGCGCCGCGCCCCCTGTCGCGGCGCGAGGGCAACAAGCTGCAGAAGCAGGCGGCCCTGTTCGATGCCGCCATGGTCCTGTTCGCGCAGCGCTCGTTTGAAGCCGTCAGCGTGGACGAGATCTGTGCCGCCGCAGGGATCGGCCGGGCGACATTCTTCCGCCTGTTCGGGCACAAGGCGGGTCTGCTGGAGGAACTGCACCGCCGGGTCGCGCTGGCCGTCGACGAGCAGGTGGCGGAGGCGGATGCCCGAGGCCTGGCGGCCCTGCGCCTGACCGGGGCGGTCATGGCGGAGCGCTGGACCGAGAACGAGACGATCATGCACGACATCGTTGCGGAATACGTCCGCAACCTGGACGCCGTGCACGATGTGGGCGAGGTCAAGATCGACGCCAGCCACCATGGCAGCCGCGCCATGGTGCGCCAGGTCGCGCGCTATATCCGCCAGGGGCAGGAGGCGGGCGACATCCGCACCGACCTGGAGCCGACCTTTGCCGCGATCCTGTTCATGTCGCAGGTCGGCATGGTCCTGACCCTGTGGGCGTCGGGCCGGCAGGAGCCAGCGGGCGCAGAGGAGCCAGCCGACCGCGGCGCGGACCTGAAACTGAAGCTCGACCAGGCGCTTTCGATCATGCTGCGTGGCTTGAGCCTGTAGTGCCGTCAGGGCGTCGCAGCCGGGCGCGCCAGAAGAATGCTGCGTTGATGCAGGCCAGCGGGATGACTGGCAAAAGATAGCTGACGCCGTCCCAGGCGCGCAGATCGCCCCGGCGCCGTGCCAGTTCCATCAGCGTGAGCGTCAGCAGCGGCGTCACAAGGCACAAGAAGGCGGCCGTCCGCATCTCCAGCCGGCCGCGCCGCAGCAGGATGCAGGCGCCCAGGGCGACAGCCAGGGCAAGGCCCGCGGCATAGGGCCGGGTGGCCCCCAGGATGCGTTCACTCTTGACGATCAGGTGGAAGGGGGTGAAACCGGCGGGATCCCAGGCATGGATCAGCACGCCGGGCACCAGGGCCACCAGCGTCGCCACCGCGAGGAACGCCAGGCCGCCCCGCGGCCAAGTGAAACCCACGAACAGGCCGAACATCGCGCCCAGGGGCAGGAAGTTCAGCCGCGAACTGGCGCACAGTCCGCAGAATACCGCCAGCTCCAGCAGCGGCATCCAGCGATGCGCGCGGGCCACGTCCGGCAGCAGCAGCGCCAGCAGCGCGAAGCCGCAGCCCAGCAGGATCAGGTCGGTGCCGGCGATCATCAGCTCCCAGTTGGCGGCGCTGGACAACAGAAGCAGCAGGAAGACGCCCGGAACCTGCCAGTCGCCGGTGCGGGCCCGCAGGGTCGCCGCGACGGCGGCAAGTGCTGTCACCGCCCCCAGGGCATAGAGGTTCAGCATCACGAAGGGCGCATAGAGGGCGAACATGCCCGGCAGCGGGCTGCACGGATTGTCCAGGTAGGTCCGTTCACCATAGGGCGGCAGCCCGCGCAACAGGCGTTCCACGCCGGCGATCACGCAGTCGTCCTGGTCCGAGCCGCGGCCCTGCAGCTTCAATGCGTCGGCCACGGGATAAAGGACCAGGGCGACGGTTCCGGCCAGGCAGAGCAGGGCAAGCGTCGGCCACGGACTGGCCACCATCCTGGAGAAGGTCGCGGGTGGCCGGCGGCGCAGCAGCATCCAGGCAATGCCACCGCACGCCAGGACGAAGCCTGCCGCCAGTACGCCGCCAGGGCCGATCCAGGCATGCTTCGCTACGAAGCGCGCCGTGGGCAGGTACAGGACCAGCAGGGACAGCGCGAGCAGCGCCGCTTCCCAGCCGGCGGCCGGTGCGATTGGCGTGGTGCGGGACGTGGGAGCCCTGGCTGCAGTCAACGCTGCATGTCCCTAAAGCCTTGTCCGCTTGAAGATCGGCTCCGGGATCGCGCGGATGACCAGCATGACCAGGCGCCAGATGCCACGACTGTAGACCACACTCCTGCGGCGGGTCGTGGCAGCGAACACCGCGCGGGCGACCTCCGCCGGCTCGGCGGTCAAGGCGCGCGGCAGCGTAAGGTGCGCCGTCATGCGGGTGCGGACGAAGCCGGGCTTGATGGTGACGACATGCACGCCATGGCGGGCACAGCGCTGGCGCAGGCCGGACAGGAACGCGCTGAACCCTGCCTTGGCCGCGCCATAGATGGCGTTGGAGGCACGGCCGCGGTCGCCGGCGACGGAGGAGAGGCCGATGATCGTGCCGCTGCCCCGCGCCACCATCCGCTCCGCCAGCAGGCCCAGGATCAGGGCCGGCCCCTCAAGGTTCGTGCGCAGGACCTGGGCGGCGTGCGCGGGGTCGCGTTCGGCCAACGCCTGGTCGCCCAGCAGGCCAACGGCGCAAAGGACCGCATCGGGAAGGGCGGGCAGCGCGTCGAGGAAGGAAGCGAACCCGTCCGTGTCGAGCACGTCGAAGGAATGGCTGCTCGCGGCCATGCCGGTCCGCGTTGCAATGTCCGCGGCCTCCCGCGACAGGGCGTCGGCATCGCGGCCGGCCAGCTGCACGCGCCAGCCCTGGCCTGCGAACACGACGGCGCAGGCCCGGCCGATGTCCGAGGTGCCACCCAGGACGAGCAGGACGGGGGCGGAATCGGCGGCCATCATCGCACCTTCATAGACCAAGCCGCTCTGCCAGGCGCGAGCGCAGGTGCCGGTCAGGATCGACCGCGCGACGCAGGTCGCGAAACTGGCCCAGGTCCGGATAACCCGCCTCGAACGTCGCGCGCGCCTGGACGGCGTCCTTGGCCAGGTACAGGCGTCCGCCGCCGGTGATCACAAGCGCGTCGAGCGCGCTCAGGAACGCGGGCAGGCCGGCGCGGACGGGAAAGTCCAAGGCGAGGGTGTAGCCTTCGCGCGCGAAGGACAGGGGCCCGGCGCCGGGCCCAAGCTTCTTGAGCACGGCCAGGAACGAGGCATCGTCCCAGGTCGCGACCCGGTCCAGCAGCGCGGCCAGGACCGCCGGCGCGGTCGCGGTCGGGATCACGCACTGGTGCTGGACGAAGCCGTGCCGCCCGTACAGCCGGTTCCACGCGCCGATGGCATCAAGCGGAAAGAAGAAGCGGCCCAGCGGGACCAGCGCCGTGCGGCCACTTCGGCGAACGCCCTGCCCGTAATGGACCTGGTTGAAGGCCGCGACGGTCCAGCGGTTGAGGGCGAAGGAAGGCACGTCCAGCGGCAGGGACAGGCGGGGCGCTCGCAAGGGGGGAAAAGCCTCGCGCCCGGCCGCGGCGACCTCGGCCGCGCTGGCGTGCTCGCCCGTCATCACCAGGGCGCGGCCCAGGTGCTGCCCCCGCGCCAGGCCGTCGACCCAGGCAACGGCGTAGGTGGCCGCCGCGGTCGCGTCCAGGACGGCAAGTGTCGCGGCCAGATCCGGCGCGGCCACCGTCGCCTGCCGGATCCAGCCGCTTTCGATCCGGCGCAGGCGCAAGGTGGCCTCCAGGATCGTGCCCGTCAGTCCCATGCCGCCCAGGGTCGCGGCGAACAGGTCCCCGTGCCTGTCCCGCGACAGGCGCAGGACCTGCCCCCCGGGGGTCGCCAGGACCAGGTCCAGGACATGAGCGCCAAAGCTGCCGTCGCGGTGATGGTTCTTGCCGTGCACGTCGGCCGCGATCGCCCCGCCCACGGTCACGAAGCGCGTGCCCGGCAGGACGGCGGGGAGATAGCCGCGCGGGGCGAAGGCCTTCAGGATGTCGTCCAGAAGGACGCCGGCCTCAACCACCAGGTGGCCGGTTGCGGGGTCGAAGGACCGCATCCGGTCCAGGTGGCGGACATCCAGCGTATGCTGCGTGCCGATCGCGGCATCGCCATAGGCGCGGCCATTGCCGCGTGCGATCAGGCCCGCGTGCGCTGTCGTCGCGCGTGCCGCCGCGGCCATGTCGTGCACCGCGACCAGGGTGCTGGCATGAACGGGATGGCGGCCCCAGCCCGCCAGCTGGACAATGGTCACGGCGCGAGGTCCGTCATTGGGCCGCCAGCAGGATCGCGCCGACCGCGCCTGCGACGATCCAGCTGACGCGGTCGCGCAGTGCAAAGAGCAGCGGGTCGTCGTCGACCACACGGCGCTGCACCAGCACCAGGATGCGCGCGATCCAATAGATCAACACCGGGCAGGCCAGCCACAGCACCTGCGGCTGCGCGTAGAGCTGCCGCACGGTGTCGGAGGAGATGTAGAGGGTGAACACGGTCACCGCGTTGAACCCGGCCGCCGCCGCCAGGGCCGCGATCATCGGCAGGTCGCCCTTCCGGTAGTCGCGATTGGCCGGGTCCGCGGCACCGCTGTCCTGCAGCCCCGCCAGTTCGGCATGGCGCTTTGTCAGGGCAAGGCTGGTGAAGATCAGCAGGGAAAATGCCAGCAGCCATTCCGACACGACGACCTGGATGGCCGCGGCCCCCCCGATCACGCGCAGGGTGTAGAGCAGGGCCAGGGCGACCGCGTCCAGCATCAGCACACGCTTCAGCAGGACCGTATAGGCCACAGCCAGTCCGACATAGGCAGCCAGCGCGGCGCAGAACCACAGGCCCAGGGGGACGGCGCACAGGGCGGCGCAAAGCAGCAGCAGGGGGACGGCGGCGATGGCGCTCCGGATTGGAAGCGTGCCGGCGGCCAGGGGGCGGCGGCGCTTGACCGGATGGCGCCGGTCGGCACCCAGGTCGACCAGGTCGTTGACCAGGTAGATGGCGGAGGCGGCGGCCGAGAAGGCGAGGAACGCCGTGACCGCCTCGACCAGGGCGGCCAGGGTGAACTGCTGCGCCGTCACCAGGGCGACGAAGACCAGCAGGTTCTTGGCCCATTGGTGCGCGCGCAAGGCGTGCAGCCAGTGGCCCAGGCGGCCGGGGGCGGCGGGCAGGATCTGTGCCTGCGGGTCGAGGGCCAGCAGCCGCCGGCGCACGCCGGCCGCCGGTTCGACCGCGACGCGGCGCCGCGCGACGGCCCACACGGCCAGGTCTGCGGCATCGTTGCCGACATAGTCGAAGCCGCCCCGGCCGAACTGGTCGACCAGGCGCGCCGCCTTGGCTGGGCCGCGCAGGTTCCCTGTGGCGTCGGAGGCCAGCCAGCCGTCGAACAGTCCCAGATGGCGGGCTACCGCCTCCACCTGCCGGGCACTGGCGGCCGAGGCAAGGTGGACCGGTCGTCCCGCAGCGCGGGCCGTCTCGATCAGGGTGATGACGCGCGGGTCATAGGGCAGCGCCGCCGGGTCGAGCGTGACCTGTGCCGCCAGATGGTGCTTCAGGGCGGCCCTGCCACCCGTACTGGCCGCCAGGACGCGGGCCAGGCCCTGCGGTCGCCCACCCAGATGGGCAAAGGCGGATTCGACCAGCAGGTCACTGCGCACCAGCGTGCCGTCCAGGTCGACGACCAGGGGCACAGGGGCGGTCGCCGTTGCCTGTTCCTGAACAGCAGACCGCTGCATGACCCCCAGCCGGTTTGACCGGCCCGGGCCCGCCCCATGCGGATCCCGGGCCGACGCGCTTCAGCCTACGAGAACTTGCGCTCTTCCCACCACGGGAAGAAGGCCGGCATGTCGCGCGCCGCGGAGAGGGTGAAATTGGGGGGACGCTTCTCGAGGAAGGAGGTGACGCCTTCCTTGGCGTCGGCGCCCTTGCCCGTGGCCTGGACGCCGCGGCTGTCCACCTTGTGCGCCTCCATCGGGTGGTCGGCGCCCAGCATCCGCCACATCATGTGGCGCGCCAGGGCGACAGACACGGCCGACGTGTTCTCGGCAATCTCCTTGGCCAGCGCCCGGGCGGCGGGCAGCAGGTCCTCCGGCGCGTGGAGCGAGCGGACCAGGCGACCGTTCAGGGCTTCCTGCGCGTCGAACACGCGGCCCGAATAGACCCATTCCAGCGCCTGCTGGATGCCGACGATGCGCGGCAGAAACCAGCTCGACGCCGCTTCCGGCACGATCCCGCGGCGGCTGAAGACAAAGCCCATGCGCGCGGACGTCGAGGCCAGGCGGATGTCCATGGCGCAGGTCATCGTGGCGCCGATGCCGACCGCCGCCCCGTTGATCGCGGCGATCACCGGCTTCTTGCTCTCGAAGATGCGCAGAGTGAGCAAGCCGCCGCCATCGCGGTTGACCTCTTCCGCACCCACGGCGCCGCGCGCCTCGTAGTCAAAGGTCTTGCCCCCGGCGCCCAGGTCCGCACCCGCGCAGAAGGCGCGATTGCCGGAGCCGGTGACGATCACCACGCGGACATTGTCGTCGGCGTCGGCCTCGTCAAAGGCCTGGATCATCTCCTGCATCATCGTGCCGGTGAAGGCATTCATCCGGTCGGGACGATGCATCGTGATCGTCATGATGCGGTCCTCGACCGCCGTCTGGATCTCGGTATAAGCCACGCTGGTCCTCCCTTGCAGGCCCTTCGCCATCTGTGCGCAAGGGAGATACGCGGCACCGCGGGGGGCGTAAACCCCCCGCTTTGCCTACCGCGCTATCCGGCGGGTCGCTGCGCCGGCCCGACATTGTACCAGTCGATGCGCCGGGTGAACCACATCACCGCCGACAGGGCCGCGAACAGCGCGATCGACCCCACCATCAGGGCCATGCTTTCAAGCTGCAGCACCAGGTAGAGGAAGCCATAGAGCCAGGCGAGCAGGACGCCGAACAGCAGCGCATTGCCCCGCTTGCGGACCGTGGCCAGGGTATAGGTGGTGGTCTGCAGCACGACGGCGCCGGCGCTGGCCAGATAGGCCAGGCCAAAGCCCCATTGCTCGCTGAACGACAGCAGCAGCAGGTAGAAGACGCACAGCGCAAGGCCCAGCAGCCCATACTGGATGACGTGGATGCGGGCGCCCGAGACCAGCTCGAACAGGAAGTAGACGAGGAAGGTCAGGACCAGGAACAGGATGCCATACTTGGCCGAGCGTTCGACCTGCTGGTAGGGCGTCACCGTGTCGATCAGGGCAACGCCCAGGCGCGATTCGGCCATGGCCTGGGCCAGGTCGCCGGTCGCCGTCTGGTCGGTCCAGGCCTGGCCATAGCCGCGCCCGAAATACGAGACGGACCAGCGCGCGCTGAACGCCGCCTCCGTCACCTCCCGCTCCTCGGGCAGGAAGGCGCCAAAGAAGCTGGGACTGGCCCAGGGGGCCTGGACCGCGACGGTGTTCTGCTTGCCGACCGGGAGGATGCTCAGATTGTCGCTGCCGTTCAGCTCCAGGTCGAACGCGAACGGTACCTCCACCTCGCGCGCAAGCGTATCGAGCGGGGGCAGGCGTGCCTTCAGGACCGACGGGGGCAGCCCGGCCACGGCGACGGTCGCCGGCTCGAACGGGATGGCGGCATCGCCCCAGCGCAGGGCGACCGTTGCCTGGATGCTGCGCGGATCGCTGACGCCGACCAGGATGCTGGCCTCACGCCACAGGACCTCGGCCTCGGGCGGGACCACGCCGGTCAGGTCGGGCCGTGCAAACTGGCCCGCCGCCTTCAGCGAGACGGTATAGACGACGGCCTGGAACAGCCCGCGATAGAGCATCTGGGGCTTCAGCTCCGCCTTGACGTCCAGCGCCTCCGGCAGCGCATAGGCCTCGTAGCGCAGGCGTTCGACCTTGCCCTTGTCATCTTCGCGCAGGACGACATAGGGGATCGCCAGGACGGGCCCCGCCAGGCTCTGCGGCTTGCCCCACGAGGCGCCGATCTCGGCTCCCGCGTCGCGGTAGCGGTACTGCCGTTCCGAGATCACGTCCTGCACCATCAGCAGCGGCAGCAGCATGACGATGATGAGGGCGCCGATCAGGATCGCCTTGCCCGTCGTGCCGAAGCCACGGGGCAGGGCGGGCAGGCCCGCGGGGGGTGGCAGCGGCGGACGCGGCGGGCCGGGGGGTATGGCCTCCCCCGCGGCGGGACCCGGCGCGGGACCTGTGGGTTCGGTAGAATCGGTCATGTCTGGTTGCATTCGCCTGGACGGCGCCCCCCTGCCTGCGTCGGGCGCGACCCTTGTCCCCGGCCATGGCAGCAATGTGGCCAGTCCGTGCCGCAAACGGGGCGCCGACCATCCCCGGTGGCGGATCGCGCGAACGAAATGCAGCCTGTGTGAGTCCTGCTACACATGGGCCACACTCTCTCTGCGCAAGCGACCGCTTCGCAATGGACGCTGCGTTCATGCTTGAGGATTCATGAACGCCCCTTCATCCTTTGGCCCAAGGCGCCGCCAGGGGCGCCGGGGGACAGGAGGCGCGGGCGACGGCCCGCCGCGGCTCCGCAATCCAGAGGTGTAGGCAGCCCGATAATGCAGTGCGGAGTTGGCGGCACTTTGGCCCCCCAGGCCGTTGCGATGCCGAAGCGTCGGGCTGTGCGCGCGATGCTGATGGCGCTCGCCGTCCTGGCGCCTGGCATGGCGTTGGGCATCCTCCTGCCGGAGCCGGCGCGTGCCCAGGCCGTGCCCGATGGCTTCGTGCCGCCGCCAAATCCCGTGCCGCAGGTCGCCCCGCCCGCGCCGCCGCCCACCGTCATTGAGCCGATCGTGATTCCCACGACCCGCCCCGGGCCGCCGATCGGTTCGGAAAACCTGCGCTTCGTGCTGGGCGGCCTGGTGCTCGACGGGGTGACCGCCATCCCGCAGGAGGACCTGCAGGCGCTGTGGGCCGGCGATCTGGGCAAGGAAATCGTCCTGTCCCGCGTGTTCCAGATCGCGGGCGAGGTCCAGGCCCTGTATCGCGGGCGCGGCTTCATCCTGACCCGGGCGCTGGTGCCTGAGCAGCGGGCCGAGGGCGGGATCTTCCGCATCCGCGTGATCGAGGGCTTTGTCGAGACCGTCTCGATCGAAGGCGATATCGGCCCGGTCCGTGACCTGGTCGAGCGGACGATGGCGAACGTGCGGGAGGAGCGGCCCGTCCGCCTGGAGACGCTGGAGCGCTACCTTCTGCTGGTGAACGACATTCCCGGCATCTTCGCGACATCCACCCTGCGCCCCAGCCAGACCGCGCAGGGCGGATCCGAACTGGTGGTCGACGTCACCCACATTCCCTTTGCCGGCTATGCCTCGGTCAGCAATCGCGGCTCGCGCTTCACCGGTCCCTGGGGGGCGGCCGCCTCGGCCGAGATCGATTCGCTGACCGCCTATGGCGAACGCGTGGGCCTGCTGGCCTTCTCGACCTTCAGCGACGAGCAGCGCTACGTCCAGATGTTCGGTTCCGCCATCCTGAATGGCGAGGGGCTGACCCTCTCGGCCGAGGCGTCCTATGGCCCGTCGCAGCCTGGCCTGAACCTGCGCACGATCGACACGGTCAGCGAAAGCTGGTTCTACGCGCTGCGCGTCACCGATCCGATCATCCGCACCCGCCGCCTGTCGCTGTCGCTGCAGGGCGCGCTGGACTGGACGGACGAGGGGGTGGAGAACGCCTTCTTTCGCCAGACGCGCGACCAGATCCGCGCCGTGCGTGCCGGCGTCGACTTCGAGGTGGTGGACGATTGGGGCGGCCGCAATGTCGGCTCGGTCACGGCCTCCCGGGGCCTGCGCATCTTCCAGACCGAGGACAGCAGCCGGCTGCGCTCCCGCTCGCGGGGTGAGACGGATTTCACCAAGTTCACCTTCGATGTCTCGCGCTTCCAGACGATCCACCAGTTCACCGACGACCTGCGCCTGACGGGCCTGCTGCGCGTGGGCGGGCAGTATGCGATCGACTCGCTGCTCTCCAGCGAGCAGTTCCGCCTGGGCAACACGCTGTTCGGTCGCGGCTATGCCCCGTCGGAGCTTTCGGGCGACGATGGCATCGGCACCACAGCCGAGTTGCAGCTGAATGGCAGCGCCGACTGGACCTATGCCGAGAAGACCCAGACGCTGAACTGGCAGCTCTACGGCTTCTACGACTTCGGCGCGGTCTGGCTGCGCGAGGGCGACAACATTCGCCGGCGTACGCTGGCTGGCAGCGGCGCCGGTGTGCGCCTCTACCACCCCGAGGGTCTCTCGCTCGAGGTCGAGGTGGCCAAGCCGCTGACCCGCCAGCCGGACGAGCAGTTCCGCGCCGCGGACCGCCTGGGGCGCGGGGGAAGGCAGGATTCCGATCCTGTCTTCTACATGCGCCTGAGCACCGTGTTCTGAGGTCGGGCCAGCAATGACGCGTCGCCGCCTGATCCCGTCCGTGGTCAGCCCCGCATCCGATCGGTTGCGCGCCGTGCTGGACCGCTGCACGCGGACCAGCACGTCGGGCTTCGTGCTGGGCGCGCTGATGGCGTTGGCGGTGCCGCCGGGCGCGCTGGCTAATCCGCAGGGCGGGACCGTCGTGGGCGGACAGGCGGTCATCTCCGCGCCCGTGCCGAATCAGGTCCTGATCCAGCAGCAGAGCGACCGCGCCGCGATCGACTGGCAAAGCTTCTCGATCGGCCAGGGAGAGATCACCCGCTTCCAGCAGCCCAATGCCGGGTCCGTCACGCTGAACCGCGTGACCGGCGGCGACCTGTCGGCCATTGCCGGCCAGATCGAGGCCAATGGCAGCATCTTCCTGGTCAATCCCAACGGCATCGTCTTCGGCCAGGGCGCGCAGGTTGACGTAGGCGGCCTGGTCGCCACCACGGCCGACATCCCGACCAGCGACTTCATGGCCGGGCGGGACAGCTTCTCGATCCCGTCGCCCAATCCCGATGCCCGGGTGGTGAACCAGGGCACGATCAACATCCGCAACCAGGGCCTGGGCGCGCTGGTCGCGCCCGGTGTCGAGAACCAGGGCGTGATCGCCGCGCGGGGTGGCACGATCGCCCTGGGGGCGGCGCAGACGGTGACCGTCGACCTGAACGGCGACGGGTTGATCAGCTTCGACACCGGCCAGCCGGTCCAGCAGGCGCCGCTTGGCCCCGACGGCAAGCCGGTGGACGCGCTGGTCCAGAATTCCGGCACGTTGTCGGCCACCGGCGGCACCGTGATCATGAGCGCGCGGGCGGCCAGCGACGTGGTCGCCAACGTCATCAACACCACCGGCGTGGTCGAGGCGCTGACCGTCGGGACCGAGGGTGGCGCCATCATCCTGTCTGGCGGCGACACCGGCACGGTTCGGGTCGACGGCACGCTGGACGCCAGCGGCCAGGACGCGGGCGAGACGGGAGGCAGCGTCACGGTGACCGGCGAGCGCGTCGTCCTGGGGGCGGACGCGCGCGTCGACGCCAGCGGCCAGGCCGGCGGCGGCACCGCGCTGATCGGCGGCGGCTGGCAGGGCCAGGGGCCGACCCCCACCGCGCAGACCACCATCGTCGCGACGGGCGCCCAGATCGACGTTTCCGCCAAGGACCGCGGCGACGGCGGCACGGCGGTCGTCTGGGCCGACGGCAATACCCGCTTCGGCGGCACGATCAATGCTCGCGGCGGCGAGAATGGCGGCGACGGCGGCCAGGTCGAGGTTTCGGGCAAGATCAACCTGCAGTTCATCGGCATCGTCGACGCCGCGGCCAAGCGGGGCCGGCCGGGCGACCTGCTGCTGGATCCCGAGACCATCACCGTCGTCGAGCAGGTCACCGGCGTCGATGACGGCGAGGTGAGCGACAACCTGGTCGACGAGACGGACAGCCCGGGCGCGAATTTCCAGATCAGCGCCAACGCGATCGAGGCGGCCGCCGCGGGCGGCACCCGGGTGCGCCTGGACGCGACCGGCAACATCACGGTCGATGCCGTGCTCGACATGGTCGGCGGCCTGGCACTGACTTCCTCCGGCGGCGACATCACGATCAACCAGTCGGTCGCGACCGATGCCTTCCTGGACTTCTCCGCCGAGGCGGGGACGATCACGATCAATGCATCGCTGAGCGTCGGGACCGCTTCCAGCTTCAACTTTGCCCAGTTGTCGGCCGCCTCCTTCGTCCTGGCCGACGGTGTCACGGTCGACAGCCCGAACATCACGGTCCGCGGCACGCAGGGCGACTTCGTCGTCGGCGGCGACAGCGGCGCGCTCAGCACCACGGCGCTGACGCAGCTGGTTGCAGATTCAAGCCTGGTGCTCCAGGCGGCGGATGGCACGCTTGTGATCGGCGAAGCGATCGCGGGCGATGGGTCGACCTTCACCGGCCTGTTCCTGAACGGCCTGGCCGGTGTCACGGTGGACGCCGCCATCACCCTGACCGGAACGGCGGCCACGCTGTCGATCTCCAGCAATGGCGGCATTGCGGTCAACGCGCCGTTGTCCGTCGCGTCCGCGACCGGGAACCTGTCGCTGACGGCCGGGACCTTCAACGGCTCGAACGGCGACGATCCGGCCCTGCTTTCGATCGGCGGCACTCTCGACGCCGCCGACATCTTCCTGACGGCCAAGAGCTACAGCATCACCGCCGACGTCAATGGTGAGACGATCCTGCTGGGCCAGACCGGCGGCGACCTGATCATCGGCGGCGCGGACGCGACCGTGACCGGCGCCGATATCGCCCGCCTGAACGCCACGACGAAGCTGATGATCGGCGGCGACTTCGGGGCGGGGACCATCACCGGCAACATCGTCATCAACGACGATCTGGCCTTTGCGGTCGACGCCCTGATCCTTGCCTCCAACGACCTGGTGATCAACGCGGCGATCACCAGCACCTCGCCGGGCACGGCGTCCACCGCCTATCGGCTGCACCTTGTGGCCGGCAACGACCTCACGCTGTCGGCGGCGGGGTCGGTCACGGGCACCTATGCGGTCGACCCGGACGGCTTCTTCATCGCCGTCGCGATGTTCGCCGATGGTGCGACCAACGGGGAATTCGATACCGAGGACGGCAGCGGGACGCTGACCATCGACGGCCTGATCAGCACGACCAACGCCTACCTGTCGCTGAGCGCCGCGCGCTATGACGTCAATGCCGACGTCGACATCGCGACCGGCGTGGGCCTGACCGTGTCCAAGCCGGACGACGTCTCGACCTTCATCATCGGGGGCGCGGACGCGACGATCAGCGCCGCCGACGTCATGCGCTTCGCCAGTGCAACACAGGTCACGTTCGGGTCGATCCTGGCGTCGAACGGCTCCGACCGGGCCGCCGACGAGACCGAGGTCCGTGAAGCGCTCACGCTGACTTCGGCCACGTTGATCGTGGCATCCGGTGACCTCCTGATCGACGCGGGCGCTTCGTTCACCGCAACCGGCGTGTCGGTCGACGAGTCGATCGCGACGCTGCGCCTGGGCAGTGCCAACAACACGGTGACGCTGGCCAATAGCGGTCAACTGGTCAACCTGCCGAACGGCGGCACGGTGATCGTCTCCGGCGGCGGCAATGTCTCGATCGACACCGCGCAGGACTTCTCGAACCTGGTCGGCTCCGGGATCGACGTCCAGTTCCTGGCCGGGCAGAGCATCTTCATCAACGCCGCGGTCGACCTGGGCGACGGCCGCTACCAGTTCATCGCCGACGCCCCGAATTCGGACGTCGGCGGCGACGGTGCCGGCAACATCATCCTCGCCGCCCCGATCACCCGCGTCGGTGCCGATGGCGACCTGTTCTTCAGCGCCGCCGACTACACCGTCACGGCTGCGGTCGACAATGCCGGCGGCACGATCGGCGTCGCGAACCTGACCGACCCGCTGACCCTTGGCGCACTGGGCATCCTCAACGCCGCGGAACTGGAACGCTTCACGACGACCGGCACGCTCAGCCTGGGCGGCATCGTGTTCCAGGACCCGGCGGGCGATTTCCTGGTCGCCGGCAACATCGTCGCGTTTACCACGGGAACGGCCGGTACCTTCGCGCCGGCGCTGAACGCGGGCGCGGTCGACGTCGTGTCGAATACCAACATCGTCGTCGACATTGGCGAGGTGGTCGATTTCGGCAACCTGACGCCGGGAACGCTCGTCCGCTTCCTGGGTGTCGACACGGTGTCGATCGGCGGCACGATCCTGGCGCCGAACATGGACCTGGTCCTGCATGCGGATGCCGGCAACACGCTGGTGCCGGGTACGGCCAGCGTGCCCGGCGGCCTGTTCGTCGGCGGCACGGTGCAGGCGGCGCGCGTCGCGCTGGCGGGCTACCTGATCGGCATCACCGGCCCCGTCATGGCCAGTGGCGAGGTATCGGTCGTGCCGTCGCAGGATGGCGCGACGCAGGAAATCTATGAGCCGATCACCGACAGCGACCTGCCGCCGAATCCCGTGATCTCCCCCGCCTCGCTGCAGCAGCTGAGCGGTGGCGTGGTATCCATCGGCGCGTCGTCGCTTCTCGACATGGTGACCGGCCTGCTGGTCGTGACCGAGGCGCTGAGCCTGGGCAACGCCACCCTGATGACGTCGCTGACCGACATCCTGGTCAATGCCGACATCACGGACACCGGCTTCGTGGCGCCCACCGGCGCCTATGAGCTGGAGCTGCGGGCCGGCGGTAACGTCACGATCGCCGCGGGCGTCACGGTCACGCTGGACCCGGCCGACAATTCCGCCCGGAATATCGGCATCTTCGCCGATGCCGACATCACCGGCGATGGCTCGACCAATAACGGCGCGGGCGCCGTCCAGATCCTGGGCAGCGTGCTCTCCAGCGGAGGCTATGTCGCGCTTTCGGGCGCCGGGATCTCCGTCCCCACCGGGGGCAGTGTCGTTGGCGATACCGGGATCGGCATCATCACGTCGCAGCCCGCGACTGCCGCCCTGGTCATTGGTCCCAGCGGGAACCTGCTGGCGGCCGACTTGGCGCGCATCGGCAATGGTACGGCCACCACCACCTTTGGCCGGATCGCGCCTATCGGCGGCACGGCGACGACCAACGCCAATGTCACGATCAACAGCAGCGTTGCCTTTGCCGGGCCAACGGTCGTCGCTGCCGCGACCCTGATCACAGGCGGTCCCGGCGTCAACATCACCGCGGACGGCAACCTGACGCTTGACGGGCCGGCCAGCTTTTCCGGCACGGCCGGCATCGCGGTCGATGGGTCCCTGACCTTCACCGATACAGTCGCCTTCCTGGGGACCACGACGCTTTCGGCGGGCACGACCTTCGCGTTCCAGGGCGCCGTCACCGCCACCGGGCAGGTCGTCTCGGCGACGGCTGGCGGCATCCTCAGCCTGGGCGGGTCGTTCGGGGCCAGCCAGTTGACGCTGGAGAGCACCGGCGCCTCCGTCACCGTCTCCGGCACGGTCACCGTGGTCACGGCCTTCCAGGTCACGGCAGCCACGACGATCAGCGTGGCGCAGGTCGATTCCGACAATTCGGTGGCCTTCTTCACGCCCGGCGCCATTGCCCTGACCGGCAATGTGACGGCGGGCTCGAACCTGACGATCCGCGGTCTGACCTCGGGCAGTGCCGCCGGGGCGGTCAGCCAGGCCAGCGGCACCACGCTGACCTTCGGCACGTCGGGCGACCTCTCGGGTGGCAGCGTCTTCATCAACGCGGCCTCGCTCAACTTCCTGGGCGGCCTCGCCTCCAGCGACGAACTGGCGGCCTCCGTCAACATCACCACCAGCGGTGCGCTGACCATCGCGGGCGGCATCGCCGCATCCGCGATCACCAATGCGAACTTCACCGCTGGCCTGGTGTCCACCGGGGGATCGGTCAATCTCGGCGCCGTCACCCTGGGTGCCGGTGCTCTGATCGGGACCGGCAATGGCAACGTCCAGGTCACGGGGGCGATCAGCGCCGCGGCCGGCGTTGACCTGACGGCGGCCACCGGCGCCGTGGGCGTCACCGGGGCACTCACCGCCAGCGCCGGCGCGGTCACGATCCAGACGGCGGTCGACTTCAACCCGGCCGGCACGATCACCGCGGGCACCAACCTGTCGATCGCCAGCACGTCGGCCGACCTGGCGCTGTTCGGCCTGCAGGCCGGCGGCGCCATCGCCATCACGACAAACGGCGCGGTTCAGTTCCTGGCCAATGTGTCTGCCGGCCAGGGCATCACGGTCCTGGGCGCGGGCGGAAGCGGGGCCGCGGCCTCCTTCAGCAGCATCGGCACTGTCACCTTTGGCACGCCGGGCGACAGCCTGCAGTCCAGCGTGACGATCACGGCGAATACGGTTTCGATATCGGGTGGCCTGAACACCGCGGATACCGAGGCGTTCGGCATCACCATCACGGCGCTGGCCGGGCCGGCGCTGGTGGGGACGATCGATGCGTCTGCCGTCACGCGCGGCGGCTTCAGCGTCTCGGTCTCCGCCACGACGACGGTCGATGTCGGCGCGATCAATGCCGGGGCGGGTTCGATCACGCTGGACAGTCCCAACAACCTGACAGTCAGCGGCAGGCTGGATGCCGGCGGCAGCGTGACCCTGACCAGCGATGCGGCGATCGCCCTGGGCGGGGCGGTCACGGCCGGCGGGACCGGGATCGCGCTGACCGCCGGGACCGGCGTCACGGCGACGGGGAACGCTGCGCTGACCACCGGCGCGGGCGACATCCTGGTGGATGCCGGCTCGGGCGACGCCACGCTGCGGGCGATGACGGCCGATGGCAACGTCACCGTCCGCGCCGACGGGACAATCGCCCTGGGCGGCAGCGTCGCGGCGGGGCTCAGCATCGCGCTGGGCGGCAGTTCCACCACGGTAGCGACGGCCGTCACCCAGGGCGCCGGGATACAGGCCGGGTTCGGGACGACGGGCGACGGCCAGGCCTCGACCCTGGTGATCAATGCGGGCTCCGTCGACCTGGACGGCACGCTGGCAACGCTCGACACCGGCGCGGGCGGGATCACCATCACCACCAACCCCGGCGCCCTGGCAGTCGGCACGATCGACGCAGCCGCCGTCACCAACACCGCCTTTGCCGTTCTGCTGCAGGCCCTGGGCCTGACCCCGGTCGATATCCAGGTGGGGGCGATCGCGGCGGGCCTTGGCTCGGTCACGCTGGCCACCTCCGGTGCGGTCGACGCGACCGGTGCCATTGCCGGCGCGGCGGGCATCGTAATCGATGCCGGAACCGGCATCACGGCGGCGGCGGGCCTGACCGCCAATTCGGGCGGGATCGACCTGGACGCCGGGTCGGGCGCGGCCCAGGTGGCGGCCCTGACCGCGGCGGGCGACGTGACCATCGCCGCCGATGGCGCGATCGCGCTGGGCGGCGGCGTGACGGCCGGCCAGTCGGTCGCCCTGAGCGGCAGCAGCACGACCTTCTCCGGTGCCGTCACCATGGCCTCGGGGCTTGAGCTGCGCTTCGGCACCGCCAACGACACGCTGGTGACGGCGCTGTCGGTCCTGGCGCAGTCGATTGCGCTGAACGGGTCGATCCTGACGTCTGACAACCAGGCGGGCAGCATCGACCTTCTGGCATCGGCCGGATCGGTCGCCATCGGCAGCATCGCCGCCGGCAATGCCGGACCGTTGCTGCAGATCACGGCCAGCGCGGCGGGCGGCAGCAACAGCCTCAGCAGCGGTGCCATCAGCGCCGGTGGGGGATCAGTCGCGCTGTCGGCGCCCGGGCTCCTGACGGTTGGCGGCAGCCTGCTGGCCGGGGGCGATGTCACGCTGACCAGTTCGGCGGCCGGCGTCGTCGCCAATGCTGGCATCACTGGCGGCGATATCACGATCACCGCTGCCACCGGCCTAGACGCCTTGGGCGGGCTGGACGCCGATGCGGGTGACATCGCCATCGACGCCGGCAGCGGCAATGCCGAACTGGGCCCGGTTTCGGCTAGCGGCGGGGTCCAGGTCCTGGCCGATGGCCAGATCCGGCTGAACGATGCGCTGACCGCCGGGCTTTCGGTCGTGCTGGGCGGCAGCAGCGGCGGCGATGCCGGTGCGGTCATCCAGGCTGCCACCGCCACGCTCCAGTTCGGAACGGCGGGTGACGCCACGGTCTCCACCCTGTCGGTTCGTGGCCGCAGCGTGGCGCTGGATGGCGGCATCACTACCGCGGACGACCAGCTTTCCACCATCGACATTCTTGCCGGCCTGAATTCCGTCTCCGTCGGCAGCCTCACGACGCTGGCCACCACCACCACTGGACTTGTGGTCACGATCAGCGCGCTGGGCGCCGAGGCGGAAGTGACGCTGGGCGCGATCGTGCTGGGCAACGGCTCACTCGTGGTGTCTGCCGATGGCCTCGTGCAGGGCAATGGCCGCCTGGACGCCGCCCAGGGGATCGCGGTCACCAGCATCAATGACGGGATCAGCCTGCTCGGCACGGTCGACGCCGGCGGCAACGCCGTGACGCTTGACGCCGAGACGGGCGTGGACGCCGTGGCCAGCGTGTCCGGTGGCGACGTGACCGTGGATGGCGGTGTCGGCACCGTGATGCTGGGCCCGGTCACGGCCCTTCAGGCGCTCAGCGTCCTGACCGATGGTGCGATCGCCCTGACGGGCAATGTCACGGCAGGCTTTGGCGTGACCCTGGCCGGCAGCGGCGGGACCGGTGCCACGGCCAGCGTGGTGCAGTCGGCCGGCACCAGCCTGGTGGTCGGTGCCGCCGCTTCGGGTGGCACGACCCTCCGGGCGACGGCCAGCGGCGCGCTGACCTTCGGCGGCAGCGTCGTCATCGCCGATCCCCAGGCCGATGAAGTCGTCCTGGACGCGGGCACGGCGCTCAGCCTGAACCTCGATGCGGGCGGGGTGACGGCGTCCGCGTTCCTGGTGACCCTGACCGCCGGCACGACGGCGACCATGGGGGTGATGGATTTGGGCGCCGGTTCGCTCGACCTCTCGGCGGGCCTGGCCGTGACGACGGCGGCAATCGATGCCGGTGGCGTCGTGCAGCTGGTCAGCGCCAGCGGCGGTATCGTCCTCGACGGCGCGCTCACCTTTGGCGGCCCCTTGGCGCTGATCGACGGGGGCACCGGCAACGTCACGATCGGTGGGGCTGTGAACGCGCCGGTCGGCGGCCTGGTCGTCCTGGCGGACGGGACGGTGGCGATCAATGCCAACCTCGACCTTGCGCTCGGCCTGCTGGTCCAGGGCAGCACGGTCGATGCGATGCCGGTGGCCGTCACGTCGGCCACGGACACGCAGATCCGCATCGGCCTGACCGGCGACGCCCAGGGCACCGCATTCGGAATCGACGCCCAGTCGATCATCCTGCTGGGCGACATTGTGCTGGTCGACGGCGACGGCGGCTCGTCGGTGGTGTTGACGTCCGCCACCAGCATCCTGCTGAACCAGGGGCTGGACGGGGCGGGCCTGGGCGGTGCCGGCAACCAGGTGGCGTTCGACGCCGCCGCTGAGTTCCAGGCTGCGCGCCTTGTCGATGTCGGCTCGGCCAGCCTTCTGGCCGGTGCGGGCAACGCCATCACCTTCAATGCCGGCATAACCGCCGATGGCGGGGTCGGCCTGATCAGCGATGCAGACATCGTGATCGACGGGCCGGTGACGGCCACGGCCGGACCGCTGCTGGTGGACAGCCTTGGCGGCGTCGTCATCACGCAGGCGATCACGGTCGGCAGCGTGGTCAGCATTGTCGGCAGCGGCGACATCCGCCTGGGCGGGGCGATCACGGCGCCGACCGGCCTGCTGGTCGAGTCGACGGATGGCGCCGTCACCCTGCTCGGCGCGGCCAGCGCGACAGCGGGGGAGGTCTCGATCGAGGCGGCCCAGAACGTGATCCTGGCCGACGCGATCACGGCGCGCGACGGCATCCTGGTCTCCGGCGCCCTGGGGGCCGAGGTGAGCGGCCTGAGCGGCGGCAGCATCACGGTGGACGGCGGAACAGAAGCGGCCAGCGTGTCGGGTCCGCTGGTGGCCGACACCGAGGTACTCCTGGTAGCCGATGGGGCGATCACCATCGCCGCCGACGTAACGGCAGGCGCCGGGTTCAGCGCCCGGGGCACCGCGGGACCCACCGCCTCCGCCGCCAGCGTGACGCAGGCAGCAGGCACGACCATCCTGTTCGGCACAGGTGGCAGCGGGGACCTGCTGATCCGGGGCGCCGACGTGACCCTGGCCGGTACGATCGCATCGGCCGGCAGCGCCGGTTCCACCACGATCGCGTCGCTGAATACCCTGACGATCGGCGCGCTGGACCTCACGTCGATCAGCGACACCAGCGGCACCAGCCTGGTCACGCTCTCGACCGGTGCCGACCTGCGTGCGACCGGGGCCTTGAGCCTGGGCGTGCTCGACCTCGACGTGGCGGCGCCCGGGGCGATCACGCTGGACGGCCCCGTCGAAGCCGCGAACATCGACCTTGATGCCACGGGCCAGTTGCAACTGGGCGGACCCGTCGTTGCGACGGGGACGCTGGCGCTCGCGGCAATCGCGGATGTGATGATCCTGGCCACGGCCCCCCTGTCCGGCAATGGCATCACGGTCACCAGCCGCAGCGGCAGCGTGGCGATGGCGGCGGGCGCCACCAGCGGCGCGGGCTTGAGCGTGCGCGCCGCCGGCAATGCGTCCCTGGTCGCCCTCACGGCGAATGGCGGCGACGTCCAGGTCACCGCAGGCGGGATCGCCTTGTCCGGCGCCGTGCGGTCCAGCGCCGCGGTGCGCCTCGACTCGCCCGGGGCCATCGCCATCAATGCGGACGTGACGGCCGCGACCGACGTGACGGTGCTGGGCGGTGATGGCCCCTCGACCTTCGCCGGCGCGGTCAGTCAGGCGGCCGGCACCACGATCCGCTTCGGCGACGACGGCGTCGGCGACTTCATCCTGCGCGGGACCGACGTTGTGCTGGCCGGTGCCGCCATCGCGGGTGGCAGCAGCGGCTCCGCCGATCTTGAGGCGCTGAATGCGCTGGGTATTGGCGCGCTGGACATGCGCACCATCACCGACGGCGGCGGTGGCAGCCTGGTGCGCCTCGTCGCGGGCACGGGCTTCACCGCCTCTGGCGCGATCCAGGCCGGCATTCTCGACCTCAACGTGACGGTGCCCGGTGCGATCGTCCTTGCCGGGCCCGCGCAGGCCGCAGCGATTGCTCTCCAGGGTTCGGCGATCACCGTGGCCGGCCTGACCACCAGTGTCGGCGGGCTCGTCCTGTCCAGTCCGGGGGCGATCCAGCTGACAGGCGACGTCGTTGCCCGGGGTGACGTCACCATTGCCGGCAACGCGGCGGCCAGAGTCCCCGCCGGAAGCGTCAGCCAGGCCGCCGGAACGCGCCTGACCTTTGGCGGCGGCGGCCTGGGCGACAGCCTGGCCTCCACGCTGTTCATCACGGCCGGCCTGGTCAATCTGTCAGGCGTGCTGGCGGCGGGCGACGATATCGCCGTGCTCCGCCTGGTGTCGGCCAGCGACCTGACGCTGGGCGCACTCGACCTCAGCCTGGTCACGGATCCCGGCAATGGCAGCCTGATCGACCTGAGCACCGGCGGCGCCTTCACCGCCTCCGGCGCGCTGGATGTCGGCGCCCTTGCGCTTGCGGTCAGCGCCGCCGGCGACATCGACCTGGGCGGTGCGATCCGCGCCGCCTCCGTCGACCTCGCCTCCGATGCCGACATCGTGCTGGCGGCCATGGTCACGGCTCCCGGCGGGATCAGCATCGCCGCAGGCGGCCTGGCCGATGTGTCTGCCCTGGATGCCAGCGCGGGCGACATCAGCGTAACCGGCGCGGCGATCACCACGCGGGGCGCCATCCTCGGCGGTCAGTCGCTCAGCTTCCTGTCGGACGGGGTGATCAGCTTCGGTGCCGATGCGACCGCGGCGTTGGACCTGACTGTTGCCGGGGCGGGCGGCGCGACCACCTTCGCCACCGCAGTGAACCAGTCCGCCGGGACGGTGCTGCGCTTCGCGACCGGCGGGGACGGGGCGCTGATCCTGCGCGGTGCCGGTGTTTCCCTGGCCGGGCTGCTGGCGTCCGCTGGCACCAGCGGGACGGTCGATGTCGAGGCGACGGGCGACCTTGGCCTGGGGGGCATCGACCTCGGCTCGATCTCGGATGACACGGGGGCGAGCACGCTCCGCCTGGCCGCGGGTGGCAACCTGACGGCCTCTGGCGCTATCGATGCCGGAGTCCTCGACCTGGTGCTCAGCGTGCCCGGGACCATCCTGCTCTCGGGTCCGGCCACGGCGAATGCGATCCAGCTTCAGGCCGCAGCCGTGACGGCGGCGGGGTTGAGCGCAACCGGTGGCGATGTCGTCGTGACCTCTTCCGGTGACATCGTCCTTGGCGCGGTCGACACGCCCGGCAACGCGCAGATCGAGGGCGCATCCGTCGACCTCCAGGGCGTGCTGACGGCGGGTGGCTCGATCCGGCTCACGGCATCCAACGGCACGGTCGCGATTGGCGCCGACCTGACGGCCGGTGGCGACCTTAATATCACGGGGCCCGGCGGCAACACCTTCGCCTCCGCCGTGACGCAGGTGGCGGGCAGCACGATCCGCTTTGGCGGGGACCTCTTCGTGCGCGGCGGCACGGTCACGCTGGCGGGGGCCATCCTGTCGACGGGCACGGCCGGTGGCGCGGATATCGAGGGGCAGGCCGGCCTCAGCGTTGGCAGCATCGACGTCTCGTCCATCCTGGGCGGACCTGGTCAGCTGCGGCTGGCGGCCGGCGGTCCCGTGACGGCCAGCGGCGCGCTGAATGCGGGGGCGCTTGCGCTGGTCGCCAGCAGCGCCACGGCGATCGACCTGGACGGCGTGGTGACGGCCGCGAGCCTCAACCTGTCGTCCAGCGGTGCGATCGCGCTGGCGGCGGTGGACAGCGCCGGGGACGTGGCGATCGTCGGCGGCACGGTGGATCTGGGTGGCGCGCTGACGGCGGGCGGCTCGGTCGTGCTGCAGGCGTCCAATGGCACGGTCGCGATTGGCGCCGACCTGACGGCCGGTGGCGACCTCGATATCACGGGGCCCGGCGGCAACACCTTCGCCTCCGCCGTGACGCAGGTGGCGGGCAGCACGATTCGCTTTGGTGGGGACCTCTTCGTGCGCGGCGGCACGGTCACGCTGGCGGGGGCCATCCTGTCGACGGGCACGGCCGGTGGCGCGGATATCGAGGGGCAGGCCGGCCTCAGCGTTGGCAGCATCGACGTCTCGTCCATCCTGGGCGGACCTGGTCAGCTGCGGCTGGCGGCCGGCGGTCCCGTGACGGCCAGCGGCGCACTGGATGCGGGGGCACTTGCGCTGGTCGCCAGCAGCGCCACGGCGATCGACCTGGACGGCCCGGTGACGGCCGCGAGCCTCAACCTGTCGTCCAGCGGCGCGATCGTGCTGGCGGCGGTGGACAGTGCCGGGGACGTGGCGATCGTCGGCGGCACGGTGGATCTGGGTGGCGCGCTGACGGCGGGCGGCTCGGTCGTGCTGCAGGCGTCCAATGGCACGGTCGCGATTGGCGCCGACCTGACGGCCGGTGGCGACCTCGATATCACGGGGCCCGGCGGCAACACCTTCGCCTCCGCCGTGACGCAGGTGGCGGGCAGCACGATTCGCTTTGGTGGCTCGCTGTTCGTGCGCGGCGGGACGGTGACGCTGGCGGGGGCCATCCTGTCGACCGGCACGGCCGGTGGTGCGGATATCGAGGCGCAGGCCGGCCTCAGCGTCGGCAGCATCGACGTCTCCTCCATCCTGGGCGGGCCTGGCCAGCTGCGGCTGGTGGCCGGCGGTCCCGTGACGGCCAGTGGCGCGCTGGATGCGGGGGCGCTTGCGCTGGTCGCCAGCAGCGCCACGGCGATCGACCTGGACGGCGCGGTGACGGCCGCCAGCCTTAACCTGTCGTCCAGCGGCGCGATCGCGCTGGCGGCGGTGGACAGTGCCGGGGACGTGGCGATCGTCGGCGGCACGGTGGATCTGGGTGGCGCGCTGACGGCGGGCGGCTCGGTCGTGCTGCAGGCGTCCAACGGCACGGTCGCGATTGGCGCCGAGCTGACGGCCGGTGGCGACCTCGATATCACGGGGCCCAGCGGCAACACCTTCGCCTCCGCCGTCACGCAGGTGGCGGGCAGCGCGATCCGCTTTGGCGGGGACCTCTTCGTGCGCGGGTTGGCGATCGACCTGGCCGGACAGATCGTGGCAACCGCCTCCACCGGCAGCGTGGACATCGCCGCCCAGGGAGCGGTGAACCTCGGCTCGCTCGACCTCTCGGCCATGACCGATGCCAGTGGCGGGGGCGTGCTGGAGCTGAACGGCAACAGCCTTGGCGTGGCCGGCGTCCTGAATGCCGGGGCGCTGGCATTGGACGTGGCAGTGGCCGGGACGATCGTCCTGAACGGGCCGACCACGGCCGCGTCCATCGCGCTGTCCGGCAGCGCCCTGACACTTGGCGTGCTGACGGCAACGCAGGGCAGCATCGGGCTGGCGGCGGTGGGCACCATCGCGCTGAACGGCGATGTCGCGGGCCAGGGCGACGTGGTCATCGCGGGGATCGGCACGGCACCGGCCGGAGCGGTGACGCAGGCTGCTGGGACCACGCTGCATTTCGGCCTGGGTGGGGCGGGCGACGCGGCGGCCTCCACCCTGGACATCCGGGCGGACAGTGTGGCCCTGGCCGGGGCCATCGTCGCGGCAGACGATGTCTCAGTCATCCGGATCGCGTCCGGCAGCGACCTGACCCTGGGCGCGATCGATGTCGGCGCGGTCACGGTGCCGGGCAATGGCAGCCTGATCGCGCTGCAGACGGCTGGCGCCTTCACGGCGACCGGGGCGGTCGACGCGGGTGTGCTGGCGCTGTCGATTGCCGCTGGCCAGGGCATCACCATCGCCGGACCCGTCGCCGCCGGCAGCCTCGCCCTGACGGCCGGCGCCGACATCGTCCTGGGCGCTGCTTTGACGGCACCGGGTGGCATCACACTCGACGCAGGCGGCCTGGCGAGCACCGCGGGCCTCTCCGCCGCGAATGGCGACATCCTGGTCCTGGCTGGAAACATCCTGCTCGGCGGCCAGGCGACGGCGGGTGGCGCGATCGGCCTTTACAGCGCGGCCGCCATCACCCTCGACGCCAGCCTGACGGCGGGCGCCGACATCATCCTGGCCGGGCGTGGGGCAACAGGGACCCCCGCCGGCACGATCACCCAGGCGGCCGGCACGACGCTTGCCTTCGGCGCGCGGGGCAGTGGCGACTTGCGCGTCGTCGGCAGCACTTTGAGCCTGGCCGGCGCGCTCGTCGCCCTGGGCGCCACCGGCTCCATCTCGCTGTCGGCGACGGGCGACCTGGCGCTGGGCAGCCTCGACGCGCGGGCACTCGGCCCGGGGGCCGGCACCGGCGTCTTTGCCGTGGCGCTTGGCAACCTGGCGGTCAGCGGCGCGGTCCTGGCCGGATCGCAGTCCCTGCTGCTGGGCAGCAATGGCACCCTGACCCTGGGCGGCCGCGTGACCGGGGGCGATATCCGGTTCGACGTCGCCGGCCCGATCACGGCGGCGGGTGCCATCGAAGCCCTGGGCACGGTCACCATCCAGGCCCTGCAGGAGGTCCGGCTCGCCCGGGTCCAGGCCCAAGGGGCGATTACCGTCAATGCGGGCCAGGGCGACCTGGCGGTGAGCGGGAGCCTGGTCAGCCTGGGCGACGGCGTCACCGTCACGGCGGCAGGCTCTCTCGACTTCACGGGAAGCGCCGATGGCGCGCTCGTCGCGCTGGAAGCCGGCAACGCGCTGCGCCTCGTGTCGGGCTCCAGCCTGACCGGCGGCCGCGTGACACTTTCGGCCGGGGCGTCCATCGCGCTTGGGGGTGAGATCGACGCCACGGCGATCGCGGTCAGCGCCGTCACCGGCGTCGTGACGCTGTCCGGCACCCTGTCCGCGGGCACCAGCCTGGACGTCGCTGCGGCCACCGTGCTCCAGGATGCCGGCTCGATCATCCTCCTGGGCTCCGCCGGCAGCGGTGCCGCGGCCGGCCTGCTGATCCAGGGTGACACGATCGCGCTGAACGGCACGCTGCGGGTGGTCCACGACCGGGTCGCGGTGCTCCAGATCATCAGCAGTGGATCCCTGGATCTTGCCGGGGCGGACCTGACCGGGGTGGCCCTGGGCACGGATGGTGGCCAGGAAAGCGCCCTGGTGCTGCGGGCTGGCGGCCCGCTCACGGTATCCGGCGACCTGGCCCTTGGCTTGGCGGCGCTCGATGTCCTCGCCGGCGGGGATGCGACGTTGGCGGGCGCGGTCGATGCCGCCCGCATCCGCCTGTCCCTGGGCAGCGGCACCCTGTCAACGGGGGCCTTGACCGCACGCGGGTCGATCGCCGTCACCGGCGGCACAACCCTGACGCTGGGCCCGCTGGTCAGCCGCAATGCCGACATCGACGTCAGCAGCGCCGGCAGCATCAGCCTGGCCGACCTGGACGCCGGCGGGAATGTCGGGATCGCGGGCGCCGTGGTGCGCCAGACGGGAACAATCCGCTTCGGCGCGGCTGGCGCCGGCGATGGCGCGACGTCCACGCTGTCCGTCAGCGGGGGCAGTGTGGTGCTGGGCGACATCGTCCTGGCGGACGAGCGCTCGGCCGTCACGCTGTCTGCCGATGACGGCCTGGCCCTCGGCGCGGTCGCTTTCAGCTTCGCTCCCGGGGCTGTTCCGGCGGTCACCTTTGCCGTGCGGGCAGGGGGCACGCTGGACCTGAACGGAACGCTGGACGTGGCGCAGGTCGCGCGCCTGGAGATCGAGGCCGGCGGCGACCTCAACATCAACGGCCGGCAGACCCTGGCCCAGGGCGGACGTTTCTTCGCCGGTGGCACGCTGACGATCGCCGCCGACCTGGTCGTGTCCCGCGGGCTTGACCCGCTTGCGGCGCTCTTCGCGGCCAATGCCGGGATCGTGGTCGATGGCAGCGTGACGATGGTCGATGGCGGGGCCGGACCCGGGACCGCCATCCTGGCCTTCCATGCCCTGGGCGGCGACCTGGTCGTGAACGGCGACGTGCTGGCGGGCGATGCCCGGACATCGGTCGACCTGTTCGCCGACGGCACGATCCAGGTCAACGGCGCGCTGACAACGGCCACGCTGACGCATGGCGGCTTCAGTTATGCGTCCGCGTCCGGTGATCTGGCCTTCGCCCGCGAAGGCGGTGGGGTGCTGTTCGGCGGCATTGGCAGCGATGCCTTCGTCCTGGGCAGCGGCGGCAGCATCGTCTTCGGCGCGGGTGGCGGCGCCATTCGCATCGCGGCGACCGACATCACGATCAACGGCGCGGTGACGCTGGCGGGTGCTGTCGCGGGGCTGTCCCTGGATGCGACGCGCGACCTGACGCTGGCCAGCGCGCTGGACCTCGTGGCCCTGGACAGCAACGCAACAGTGGTGCTCAGCGCCGGCCGCGCCCTTCGGGCCACGGCGATCTCGGTCGGTGGCGCGCCGCTGGTGATGCAGGCGGGAACCGACCTGGTGCTGGATGGCCAGGTGACGGCGGCCGGGCTGGTGTCGCTGCGCGGCGACGCGATCGCGATCCGCACCGGGGTGGCGGCCGCCGGCGGCCTGCTCGTCAATGCGGCGGGAGCGCGCCTGGTGGCGGGGGCGGGCGGGACCATCGACGCGGCGGCGCTGGGGCGCCTGGCGGGGACCAGCAGCCTGGTCCTGGGCCGCAGCCTGAACGCCGATGGGACGTTCAGCACGGCGGCCGAAGTGACGGTCGCCGGCGCCGTCGACCTGGCGTTGCAGACCCGGATCGTCGCGACGGACCGGATCGCCGTTGACGGAAGCCTGTCGATCGGCGCGGTGGCGCCCGGCAGCACCTTTGCGCTGCGCCTCGAATCGGGCGGCGACATCGCCCTGAACGGCGGCATTTCCGGGGCGCTGGACGGCGGCGCCATCGATGTCTGGGCAGCCGGCGCGATCGGCGTTGCCGGCCTGCTCGACTTCTCCAACCGCTCCGGCGGCGATGCCGCGCGCAATCGTGTCAGCCTGCTGGCGGGGGGCGACGTGGTCGTCACCGGCACGATCCTGTTCGGCACCGGCGGCCTGATCCAGGCCGATGCGACGCTGGCCCTGGCGACCGGCGTCACGGGGGCCGCGGACGGCGTCGGCACGCTGCGGGTCGAGGGGGCGGTGGTGGGCACCGTCGCGGGGGTCGACGGTTCGGTCAACCTGTCGGGCGCGCGTATCCAGGTGCCGGGCCTGGTCACCGCCAGCATGGTGAACATCACGAGCAGCGGCGCCCTGCTGGTCGTCGGCAACGGTGCCGAGGCGACGCTGACTGGTGCCGACATCGGCAACATCTCGGGCCGCGAGGTCAATATCGGGGTCCAGGTCCTGGCCGGGCTGCCGGGGCCCGGCACGCAGCGGGTCCAGGACCTGCTGGTGACCGGCGGCGTGGCGATCGAAGCGCAGGCCCGGATCCTGCGCCTGCTTGCCGCGCGCGACGTGACGGTGGACGGCGTGCTGAACCTGACCGGCGCGGTCCCCGACGTCATCCTGGCTGCGGGCCGCGACGTGCTGGTCAATGGCATCCTGACGACGACGAGCGCCCGGCTCTCGCTGTTCGCTGACGACGGCTTTACGGCAGAGACGTTCGGCGCCAGCTTCCAGGACGAGGTCGGCGACGTGCGCGTGGCCGGCGACATCAGCGCCGGCGGGGACATCGCCCTGTCCGGCAGGCAGGTGCGGATCGGCGGGCGGGTCAATGCGCTGGGCCGGATCGGCGTCGTGACGTCGGGCCTGGGCCTGACGACGCTGGGCGGGACCGCGGCAACGGTGGACGAGGCCAGCCTGGCCCGTGTCCTGGCTGGCGGAGGCGTCTTCATCGGCCAGGTCCAGAGTGCGATCGGGCCGCGCACCACGGCGTTCGTGACGGTCACCGACGATGTGACGCTCGCCAACCAGACCGTGCTGATCGCGCTGCAGGACATCCTGGTCGATGCCGCGCTGGTCGATGTCGGCACCACGGCCGGGCCTGGCGAATACGAACTCAGCCTGATCGCCGGCCGCAACATCCGGATTTCGACGACCGGTTCGGTCACCCTGGCCCCGACGGACGGGTCGGCCCGGAACCTGGGCCTGTTCGCGGATGCGGCGATCGACCTGCCGGTGGGCAGCGTGGCATTGCCCACCCGCGACGGCGTCGGGCGCCTGCAGGTCGACGGCGCGGTGACGGCGCAGAACGGCTATGTCGCCCTGTCTGCCGCAGCGTTCGGAATCACGGCGGACGTACGCGGCGATGCCGGCGTCGGTGTCGTCTCCTCCCGTCCTGAGCTCGACGCGCTGGTGCTGGGCGGCACGGGGGCCACGATCGACGCGGCCTCCATCGCCCGGATCGCCAGCCCGAAGGTCGTCAGCTTCGGCGTCATGCGCCCGCTGGGCGGTGCCCAGGTCGCGAACTTCGACACGCGGGTGGGCGGTGCGGTGGCGTTGGGTTCGGCGACAATCCTTTATGCCGACCGCACCCTGGTCATCGACGGCGCGGTCGCCGCCAATGGCGTCAGCACCACCGCCGGCATCGCCCAGCTCCTGGCCTTTGGCCGGCAGAGCCTGACCGTCAACGCGGGCATCAGCGCCGCGTCCGGCGGCGGTCTGGTCAACCTGTGGTCCAGCGGCACGATCGCGATCAACGCGGCGCAGGACTTCACCAACCGCACGGGGGCCGGCGACGGCGTCCATATCCAGGCGGGCGGCGACATCGCGGTCAATGCCGACATCGCGTTTGCCGGACTGCTTTCGATTGCCGCCGACACGACCGCCGGGTTCGTCAGCGGCTGGATCCAGCCAGCCGACGGCGTGGGGACGCTGCGCCTGTCGGCCGCGATCACCGGCACCGGCAGCCTGCTGCTGCTACAGGGGGCTGACTTCGTCGTGGATGCCGGGGCCCTGGCCCAGGCTGCGAATATCGACATGGCCGGTTCGATCGGCGGGCTCAGCGTCGGCGGCGCCGCGGGGATCCTGTCGGCGATCGAACTGGCGCAGGTGCGGGCCACGAACCTTGTCCTTGGGGCCTTGCGCTACGAAAGCGAGACGTTCCGGGGCGACAGCCTGGACGTGGTGGGTGGCTTTGCGCTGGACCCGGGCACGCTCAGTGCCCGGCTGGTGGCCACGAACGACATCACGGTCAGCGCGACGAGCCCGATCACCGGCCTGACGGCGGCGGCCGAACTGGTCCTGGCGGCCGGCGGCGACATCCGCATCCAGGCGGCGCTCAATGCTGGCGTGGCCCAACTCAGCCTGCTGGCCGATGATGGCCTGACCGGAATTGGCCCCAGCCTGGCGGACGGCGCGGGCGGACTGTTCATCGATGCCGACGTCACCACCCAGGGCCTCCTGGCCCTGTCGGGCGCGGCGATCCAGGTGAACGCGACGGCCACCGGCGTCGCCGGCATCGGCATCGTCGGCTCCGGCCTCGACATGACGGTCGCGGCCGGCGGCACGGTCGATCCCGGCGCCTTCGTGCGGCTGGTCACGGCCGGCCGCGTCCTGCTGGGCCAGATCACGACGATGGGCAGCACGATCACGGCGCGCGATGTCGCGATCGCCGCCGCCACTGTGTTCCAGGCGACGACGACCATCCTGGCGGCGCGCGACATCAGCGTGAATGCGGCCCTGGTCAGCCTGGCCAGCGGCGCGCCTGCCGGCTTCTATGACCTGCTGCTGCTTGCCGGTCGCACGATCGAGGTGGGCGCCGGCGGCAGCATCCTGCTCGATCCGGCGGACGGCAGTGCCCGCAATCTGGGCCTGTTCGCCGATGCCGCGGTCCCGGGCACGGGGATCGGCGCCGATGGGTTGGGCAGCCTGGTGCTCGCGGGCGCCGTGCGCGCGGCCGGGGGCTACCTGTCGCTTTCGGCCGCCGACTTCCTGTTCACGGCCACGGCGACGGGCGATGCGGGCGTCGGTGTCATCACCTCCCGTCCCGGCAGCGATGCGCTGAGCCTGGGCAGCGGCGGGGTGATGGACGGCGGCTCCGCCGGCTTCCTGCGGAGTCCGGCGCGCATCAGCTTCGGCCAGATCGTCCCCATTGGCGGCGCCGCGGTCAGTGTCGCCAACCTGGTCGTCGGGCCCATGTCGCCGCTGGCGCTGAGCACGGCGCTGCTGGATTTCACCGGCGACCGCGTCACGGTCAATGCGCCGCTCAGCATCCTGGCAGCCGCGGGCACGGTGCGCCTGTCCGCCCTGGACGGGGAATTGTCGATCGCCGGCAACGTCACCACGGCGGGCGCCGACCTGGTCCTGGCCGCGAGTCTGGGCCCGATCCTGTTCGACGGCACGCTGATCAGGACCGCGGGCGGGGACCTGCTGCTCACCGGCGACATCACCTTTGGCGCCGCCAGTGCGCGGCTGGCCAGCCTGGGCGGCAATGTCCTGTTTGGCGGGACGACGCTGGCCGACGACCTGGTGATCGACCTGGGCAACGGCACCGCCGTCACCAATGCCGCCGGGTTCATCATCGCGCGCTCGCTGACCGTGATCGGCACGGGCGGCAGCGCCGACCTGCAGGGCATCATCAACGGGGTCGCGGGCCCGGCGGCCGCGATGCTGGTCGACCGGCCGGGTGGCGCCAACGCCGCCTACCTGTTCAATGGGTGCCCCGTCGTATCGGGCTGCGTCACGCCGCCGGAGCCGCCGGTCGATCCAGTGGACGAGTTGCCGCGGACCTATGACCCGACCACGCGCCTGACCCTGCCGGTGGGTACGGGCCCCGGCCAGACGCCGGGCGAGGTGAGCTCGATCGTCGACGCGCTGATGTCGATCACGCCCCCCGTCGTGCTGCCCAGCAAGCTCGACCCCAAGGTGGAACCCGACTTCCGCTCCTCCAACCTGGGGGACAACGACCAATGGTAGGGGTACTGCGTCACCTCGTCCTGGCATCGGCCGCGTTGATGCTGGCCGGGGCGCTGGCCGGCTGTGGCGCCGTCACCCGCGCGATCGTCGAGAAGGACACGGTCGAGGGCAGCATCGTCCTGGGCGCCAACCTGGCGGGTGAGGCGTGCACCGGCCAGAAGACGACCGGCGACGGCCTGCTGGACGGCACGAGTGAGGCCTATGTCGTGCGCTGCGGCGACTGGGAGCAGCCAAGCGGTCGGGTCTTCGTCGCCAACGGCGTCGGCGGCTCGCTGGAGGCGCTGGAGGCCCAGGTGACGGGCGGCCCCTTACGCACGTTCCTGGATCCCCGCATGACGTGCGACCCGGTCGAGCGTCGGACCCTGATGAGCGGGTTGCAGGCGGCGGTGGCGCAGTGCCGGCTGCTGCGCGGTGGCTGGCCGGCCATCGCGTTCGCGGTCGAGACGCGCGGGCGCCTCTACCTGGCGCAGGGCATCCCCGCGTCCCAGCCCGCGCTGGAGACCGTGATCCTGGTCGCCAGCGGCGAGCAGCGCGCGGTCCGGGCCGAGGATGGCGGGATCGAGGCGCGGATCGCCCAGGCCCAGGCCGCCACGTTCGGCGCCGGCGACCTCAAGGCCTATTACAACCTGTTCACGGTGGGCGCCTATTACGACGCGGTCACCCGGTTCGAGGCGGCGGAAGCCGCCTATCGCGAGGCGCTGGCCATCAACCAGCGCCTGGTGGGCACCGACGTGCCCGGCAACGCCGATGCCGCCATGCATCTGGCGCTGGAACTGTCCAACCAGGGCGAATACGACGACGCGGAGGCCCTGTTCAAGGCCAGCGAGGGCTGGCTTGCCAACCAGCCGGCCTCGACCGAGCAGGCGCGCCTGCTGTCCTACCGCAGTTTCCACGCCGCCAACCAGAAGCTGAGCGATCGCGCGCTCGACCTGGCGCGTCAGGCGTCGGATATGCGCCGCCGCCTGCTGGCTGAGCGCGAGCAGGAAAGTGTCGGCGACGACTATGGCGGGCTGATCACGACGGCGTCGCCGGGCCTCGCCACCAGTTCGTCTGTCGCCGCCCTGAAGGTCGAACTGGCGCAGAGCCAGTACGCGGAGGCGGCCCTGCTGTTCAAGCAGGGCAAGGTCGCCGAGGCGGACGCCGTGGTGAAGGACGCGCTGTCCCTGCTGGAAGGGCAGGGGCACACGCCGGAATGGTGGCCGCCGCGCTATGTCGAGCTTGAAGCCGACATCCAGGAATCCAAGGGCGACCTGCCCCTGGCCGAGACGCTGCGGCGACAGGCGGCCGATGACTGGCGCCTGCTGTTCCGCGATTCGCGGCGGCAGGGCCTGAACGGCCTGGCGCTGGCACGCATCGTCGCGGCCCAGGGGCGCACGGCGGAGGCGCTGCAGATCGGGCGGGAGGCCCTGGACGGTGTTCGCCGGACCAACCAGGGCCTGAAGCTGGAGGACATTTCCGGCCACCTTGCCCTGCTGAAGGCCGATGCCGACGCCCACCCGGAGCGCGCGGTGGCCCTTCATGACGAGATGCTGGAAACCCTCTCGGTGGTGCGCGAGGGCGTGACCGCCAAGTCGATCGCGCTGGCGACGGCGCGCCTGTCGAGCGGCGACCGTGCGGTGAGCGGTCTGATCCGGCAGAAGCAGGATATCGACCTGAAGCGCTATGCCGCGCAGCAGGAGTTCAATCGCCTGGTCGCGATCGACCCCCAGTTCCGGGACGCCGCGCTGGTCGATGCGACGCGGGCGCAGATCCAGGCCCTGGATTCCGAAACCGCCGACATCGAGCAGGCGATCCAGAGCGCGTCGCCGGAATACGGGCAGCTGGTCGACCTGCCGGTGCGCGCGGCCGAAGTCCGCGGCCTGCTGCAGCGGGACGAAGCCGTGGTGATGCTGACCATGGGCGTCAGCAATGGCTGGGTCATGATCGTGACCAGCGACGAAGTCGTACCCTATCCCGTCGCCATTTCCGGCGAACAGGTGCGCGACCTGGTCCGCAACCTGCGGGCTGGCGTCGACATCGGCAGCGACGGCAGCCTGTCGCCCTTCGACGTGGCCAGCGCCCATGACCTGTACCGGACGCTGTTCGGCCCCGGCGAGGCGGCCCTGGCGGGTCGGGAGCGGCTGACCCTGGTCCCGTCCAAGGACCTGCTGGTCGTGCCGCTGCAGATCCTGGTGACCGAACCACCCCCGCCGATCCAGGGCCTGGACTATCGCCAGGTCGCCTTCATGGCGCGGTCGCATACCCTGTCCGTGGTGCCGTCGTTGCGCTCCTATGTCGGCCTGCGGACACAGGCCGGACGGTCGGCAGCGCCAAAGGCGCTGGTCGGCTTCGGCGACTTCGTGCCCGGGCAGGTGACCCAGTCGGTGGCGATGACCCGCGATGCCCGCATGCTGCGCAGGAGCAGCAGCGAGTGCCGCGACGACGCCGACGTGCTGAGCCAGATGCCCGCCCTGCCAGGCACCAAGTCGGAACTGGAGACGATTGCCCAGGTCGTTCCCGGCGCCGGCACCGACCTGGTCATGGAGGGGGACTTCACCAAGGCGCGGCTGAAGTCGATGGCGCTGGACCAGTACCGCGTCGTTTATTTCGCGACCCATGGCCTGCTGGCGGAGGATCTGGCTTGCTGGCGCCAGCCGTCGCTGGTCCTCAGCACGCCGCCGGGGGGTGCTGCGTCGCCCGCCGACATCCTGCTGGACGCGGGCGAGATCCTGGACCTGAAGCTTGATGCCGACCTGGTCGTCCTGTCGGCCTGCAATACGGCGGCGGGCAATGGCGAAGCCTCGGGCGAGAGCCTGTCGGGCCTGGTGCGCTCGTTCCTCTATGCCGGGGCCCGCTCGGCCGTCGCGTCGCACTGGCCGGTGCCGGACGAGTCGACGGGCGCCCTGATCCCCGGCATCTTCCGGGCCTATGAATCGCACATGGACCAGGGCTATGCCGCGGCGCTGGCGGCATCCCAGCGCCAATTGCTGGCCCGGGCCGGCGCCGACCTGCCCGTCGACTGGTCGCACCCGCTGTTCTGGGCGGCCTTCTCGTTCGTCGGCACCAATGCGGGCGGTGCCGTCGGCGGCTGAGCCCGACCATGGCTGACGTTCGACCGGGAGCCGGCGCCATCGTCCTGTTGCTGGGCGGTGCGCGGTCGGGCAAGAGCCGGCGCGGGCAGATCCTGGCCGAGAGCATGGGCCCGCGGCGCCTCTACCTGGCCACGGCGGAAGCCCGTGACGGCGAGATGACGACCCGAATCGCCCACCATCAGGCAGAGCGCGGCGTCGGCTGGACCACGATCGAGGAGCCGCTGGACCTGGCCGGGGCGATTGCTGCCGCGGACCCCGAACCGCCGCTGCTGGTCGACTGCCTGACCCTGTGGCTGTCCAACATGATGGAGCGGGAGCGCGACGTCCCGGCGGCGATGACGGCCGCGCTGGCGGCGGCGCGGGCGCGCACCGGTGCGGTCCTGTTCGTATCGAACGAGCTGGGCTTCGGCCTGGTACCGGACAATGCCCTGGGGCGGGCCTTTCGCGACGCGCAGGGGCGCCTGAACCAGCAGGTCGCGCAGGCAGCCGACCATGTCGAGCTTGTCGTCGCGGGCCTGCCCCTGGTCCTGAAGGCGGCCTCGTGAGCGGAGCGACGGTGGAGCATGGCGGCGACCTGCCGGACGTCATTTTGGCTGATGCCGGGGACTGGCTGGACCTGTCCACGGGAATCAATCCCTGGCCCTATCCGGTGGGGGCCATCGCGCGGACGTCGTGGACGCGACTGCCGGGCCGCGTGCTGGTCGGCACGACCGTGCAGGCGGCGGCGCAGGCGTTCCGCGTGCCCGATCCCGCCTGCATCGCCCTGGGGCCGGGGTCGCAGGCGCTGATCCACCTTCTGCCCGGCCTGTTCCCCCATTTGCCCGCGCGGGTGCTGGCGCCATGCTATTCCGGCTATGCCCAGGCCTTCCACGCGGCGGGGCGGCCGCTGGCGGTGGCGGCAGACCTGGCCAGTGCTGTCGCCCAGGGTCGCCTGGTCCTGGTGGCCAATCCTAACAATCCCGATGGTCGCCAGCTGGCTGCCGGCGCCCTGGCCGCTGCCGCCCGCAGTCTGGCGGAGACCGGCGGCGTACTGGTCGTGGACGAGGCCTTTGCCGACCTGGACGAGGGGCAATCGCTGGGGCGTTGCGTCGGTGTCCCGGGCCTCGTCGTGCTGCGCTCGTTCGGGAAGTTCTATGGCCTGGCGGGCCTGCGCCTGGGGGCGCTGCTGGCGCCGCAGGCGGTGGCGGCTGCGGCGACCGAGCGGCTGGGACCCTGGGCCGTGGCGGGGCCGGCGCTGGAGGTGGGCGCGCGCGCCTGGTCCGATGCGGACTGGCAGGCGGCGACGCGTCGTCGGCTGGCGGCCGGGGCCGCGCGGCTTGACCGCGTTCTGGCGGCGACGGGCCTGCGCATCGTGGGCGGCACCGCACTCTATCGCCTGGCGGAGCACCCACAGGCGCATGCGATTGCCGAACGCCTGGCAGCGCAGCACGTTTTCGTGCGCCGCTTCACCGACTGGCCGACCTGGCTGCGCTTCGGCCTGCCGCCCAGCGGGGCGGCGGAGCGCCGGCTGAAGGCGGCCCTGCTTGACGCTGTCCCACCCGGTGCCTAGAGACGGGCGGGTGATGAGCCGACCGCGACACCCCTGATGCACCTGCTGGCCGTCCAGGCGGGTGCCATCGACGACGGCAGTGCCGCGGTCGACCTGGGGCAGAGCCCGGGCGACATCGTCGTGCTGTCGGCGGCCGATTCGGACCTGACCTGCCTGGCATTCGCCGCGGCCGACCTGCCGCCCGACTTTCCGACGATCCGGCTGGCCAATTTCCTGAAGCTGCAGCACCCCTATTCGGTCGATCTCTATGTCGAGCAGGTCGTGGCGAAGGCCAGGCTGGTGGTCCTGCGCCTGCTGGGCGGGCGCAACTACTGGTCCTATGGCCTGGCCGAGGTTGCGCGGACCTGTCGGGAGCAGGGCATCCTGCTGGCGGTGATCCCCGGCGATGACGGGCTGGAGGCGGACATGATCGCCGGCTCTACCGTGCCGGTGGCGGTTGCGGAGCGCATGCTGGCCTTCCTGCGCCAGGGGGGCCGCGCCAATGCGCGCAACTTCCTGCTCCATGCCGCCGACCTGATCGGCCGGCCTGCGGCAGAGGCGTGGCGCGCACCGCAGCCGGTGCTGGACGCCGGCCTGTACCTGCCGGCGCAGGCCGAGGCAACGCTGGAGGAGGTGCGGGCGACCTGGGCCGAAGGTGCCCCCGTGGCCTGGGTGATCTTCTATCGTGCGCTGCTGTCGGCGGGCACGACAGAGGCGGTGGACGCCCTGGTCCAGGGCCTGCGCGATGCCGGGCTGAACCCCCTGGCGCTGCATGTGCGCAGCCTGAAGGACCCGTTCGCGCAAGGCCTGCTGCGCGACCTGATGGGACGGGCCGCCCCGGACATCGTCCTGAACGCGACCAGCTTCGCGACCGCGTCGCCGGGCACCGATGCGCCGGGCGTGCTGGACGCGGCGGACTGCCCGGTGCTGCAGGTCGTCTTTGCCGCGTCGGGCGAGGCGGCGTGGGAGGCGGATGCCCGCGGCCTGTCGGCGCGCGACCTGGCGATGAACGTCGCCCTGCCGGAGGTTGATGGCCGCCTGGTCACCCGCGCCATCGCCTTCAAGGCGGAGGCCCGCTTCGATACGCGGACAGAGGTTGCGGTCGTTGCACCCCGCGTGCGGCCGGACCGGGTCGCCTTCGTCGCCCAACTGGCGGCCGGCTGGGCTGACTTGCGCCGGACCCCGGCGGCGCAGCGGCGGGCCGCCCTGGTGCTGGCCAACTATCCCAACCGGGATGCGCGCCTGGGCAATGGCGTGGGCCTGGATACACCGGCCAGCACAGCCGCCATCCTGGCGGCCCTGGCGGCCGAGGGCTGGCAGGTGGATGGCGCGCCCGCCGACGGGGCGGCGCTGGTGGCGCAGCTGCTGGCGGGACCCACCAATGCCGCCGGTCCGCGCCAGGGGGGACAGGTCCTGCCGCTGGCCGACTATGCCAGGACCCTTGCGGGCCTGCCCCAGGCGCTGCGGGAGGCGCTGGCCGCGCGTTGGGGCACGCCGGAGCAGGATCCGTTCTTCGACCCGGCGGTGCAGGGCTTTCGCCTGGGGATCCATGTCCTGGGCCATGTCGTGGTCGGGGTGCAGCCGGCGCGCGGCTACAACATTGACCCCAAGGCGACCTATCACGATCCGGCTTTGGTCCCGCCGCATGGCTATGTCGCCTTCTATGCCTGGCTGCGGCAGGTGTTCGGGGCGCAGGCGATCGTTCATGTGGGCAAGCACGGCAATGTCGAATGGCTGCCGGGCAAGGCGCTGGCTTTGTCCGCCGCCTGCTGGCCGGAAGCGGTGCTGGGGCCGCTGCCGCAGCTTTATCCCTTCATCGTCAACGATCCGGGGGAGGGGACGCAGGCCAAGCGCCGCATCGGTGCGGCAATCGTCGACCACCTGACGCCGCCGCTGACGCGGGCCGAATCCTATGGTCCCCTGCGCGCGCTGGAGGCGCTGGTGGACGAATACTACCTGGCGGCCGGCATGGACCCGCGCCGGCTGGAGCGCCTGAGGGTCGAGATCCTGGACCTGGCGCGGGGGCAGGGGCTGGACGTCGATGGCGGGCTGGACAGCGGCGATGCCGAGACCGACCTGGCGCGGCTGGACGCCTATCTCTGCGACCTAAAGGAAATGCAGATCCGCGACGGCCTGCACGTCTTCACGCAGAGTCCGGCGGGGCGGCAGCGGACGGACCTTCTGGTGGCGCTGGCCCGCCTGCCGCGCCGGACCGGGCAGGGGGCCGATGCGTCGCTGATCCGGGCCTTGGCTGCGGACCTGGGATTTGCCGGGTTCGACCCCCTGGATTGTCCGATGGCCGCGGGCTGGACCGGTACCCGGCCGGCGGCGCTGGCCGGCGTGACCGACGATCCCTGGCGCAGTGCGGGCGATACGGTGGAGCGGCTGGAACTGCTGGCTGCCCGCCTTGTCGAGGGCACGGTTGGGGCGGATCCGGCCTGGACCGCGACGGCCGCGGTGTTGGCAGGCATTGCGGGTGACTTGGGTCCGCGCGTCGACCGCTGTGGCGGCGCGGAACGGGCGGGCCTGCTGGCGGGGTTGGCCGGGCGCTTCGTGGCGCCGGGGGCGTCGGGCGCGCCGACGCGGGGACGGCCAGAGGTGCTGCCCACGGGGCGCAACTTCTATTCGGTCGATACCCGCGCCGTGCCCACGCCCACCGCCTGGGCGCTGGGCTGGGCGTCGGCGCAATTGCTGGTCGACGAGCATTTCCAGCGCGAGGGCGCCTATCCCCGCGCCATCGCCCTGTCGGCCTGGGGCACCGCCAACATGCGCACCGGCGGCGACGACATTGCGCAAGCGCTGGCCCTGATGGGCGTACGGCCGACCTGGGACTGGGGAACGGGCCGCGTGACCGGGTTCGAGGTCCTGCCCCTGGTCGAACTGGGGCGACCGCGGGTGGACGTGACGATCCGCATATCCGGCTTCTTCCGCGATGCCTTTCCCGACCAGATCAACCTGCTCGACTCGGCGGCACGCGCCGTGATGGCGCTGGACGAGGATGCGGCGGACAACCCCCTGGCGGGCCGGGATGGTGCGCGGGTCTATGGCGCGAAGCCCGGTGCCTATGGCGCTGGCCTGCAGGCCCTGATCGACGAGCGCATCTGGCAGACCCAGGGCGACCTGGCCGAGGCGTTCCTGACATGGGGCGCATACGCCTATGGCCAGGGGCGGGAGGGGGAGGCCGATCGCGCCGGGCTTGAGGCGCGCTTGGGCGCCGTCGACGCCATCGTCCAGAACCAGGACAATCGCGAGCACGACCTGCTCGATTCCGACGACTACTACCAGTTCGAGGGCGGGCTGGCCGCCGCGGCGACCGCACTGACGGGGACGCGGCCCGCGATCTATCACAACGACCATTCCAGGCCCGAGCGCCCGGTGATCCGCACGCTGGAGGCGGAAATCGGTCGCGTCGTGCGCGCCCGCATGGTCAACCCCAAGTGGCTGGAGGGCGTCATGCGCCACGGCTACAAGGGCGCGTTCGAGATGGCGGCATCCGTCGATTACCTGTTCGCCTTTGCGGCGACGACGGGGGCGGTCGCCAACCATCATTTCGACCTGGTCCATGCCGCCTATCTTGAGGATGAGGCGGTGCGTGCCTTCCTGGCGCAGACCAATCCCCATGCCCTGGCCGACATCGCCGCCCGCCTGGACGAGGCGGTGCAGCGCGGCCTGTGGCGGCCCCGCAGCAACAGCGCCGGCGAGCTTCTGGCTCGCCTGAGCGTCAAGGAGGAGCGAGCATGACCACGGGGCTGGAAACGGACGACGAGCTGAACGCGCGCCATGCCGAGAAGATGCGCAAGAAGCAGGCCGTGCGCGACCGCATCATGGCGGCCAAGACAATCGAGAAGGGCCTGCTGATCGTCCATACCGGCAAGGGTAAGGGCAAGACGACGGCGGCGCTTGGCATGGTCTGCCGCGCCATCGGCCACGGCCAGCGCGTCGGCATCGTCCAGTTCGTGAAGGGCGCCATGACGACGGGGGAGAAGGCGGTCTTCGACGCCTTTCCCGAGCAGGTCACGATGAAGGCGATGGGCGAGGGGTTCACCTGGAACACGCAGAACCGCGCCCGCGACATCGAACTGGCCCGCGCCGCGTGGGAGGAGGTCAAGCGCCTGATCGCCGACCCTGCGGTCAACATGGTCCTGTGCGACGAGCTGAACGTCGTGCTGCGCTATGACTACTTGCCGCTGGACGAGGTGTTGGAGGTGCTCACCACGCGCGATCCGGCCAAGCACGTCATCGTCACCGGCCGCAATGCGGCGCCTGAGATGATCGAGGCGGCCGACCTGGTGACCGAGATGGAGATGGTCAAGCACCCCTTCCGCAGCGGCGTGAAGGCCCAACCCGGCATCGAGTTCTGAGCGTGTCCTCTCCTCCCGCTCATCCCCGCGAAGGCGGGGATCCAGAGCAACAGGCGCTGCGCTTGCGGCCCCTGGATCCCCGCCTGCGCGGGGATGAGCGGTGTGTTGTGTGCGCGGTCATGCCATGACCCCGGCAATCATGGTGCAGGGGACGGGGTCGGACGTCGGCAAGTCGCTGATCGTCGCCGGCCTGTGCCGGGTCTTTGTCCGCCGCGGTCTGGCTGTGCGGCCCTTCAAGCCGCAGAATATGTCCAACAATGCCGCCGTCACCGCCGATGGGGGCGAGATCGGGCGGGCCCAGGCGCTGCAGGCGCGGGCCTGCCGGGTGCCGCTCTCCGTCCACATGAACCCCGTCCTGCTGAAGCCGGAGACGGACGTCGGCGCCCAGGTGATCGTTCAGGGGCGGCGCGTCGGCACGTTCAAGGCCCGCGCTTTCCAGGGCGAGAAGCCGAAGCTGATGGCCCCGGTCCTGGAGAGTTTCGCGCACCTGTGTGCCCAGGCGGACCTGGTGGTGGTCGAAGGCGCAGGGTCGGCCAGCGAGATCAACCTGCGCAGCCACGACATTGCCAACATGGGCTTTGCGGAAGCTGCCGACGTGCCGGTGATCCTGGTCGGCGACATCGACCGTGGCGGCGTGATCGCGGCCATCGTCGGCACGCAGGTCCTGCTGCCACCGGCGGAGGCGGCGCGGATCAAGGGCTTCGTCATCAACCGCTTTCGCGGCGATCCCCGCCTGTTCGACACGGCCCTGGTCGATATCGCGGCGCGCACCGGCTGGCCCGCGCTGGGGGTGGTGCCATTTCTGCCTGACGCCGCCTCGCTTCCGGCCGAGGATGCCGTGGTGCTGGAGCGGCCCCAGGCGGCGGGGGAAGGGACCCTGCGCATCGCGGTGCCGGTCCTGTCGCGCATTGCCAACCATGACGATTTCGACCCCCTGCGGCTGGAGCCGGGCGTTGACCTGGTCATGGTGCGGCCGGGCGAGGTGCTGCCCGCCAATGCCGACCTGGTGATCCTGCCGGGCAGCAAGTCGACGATCGGCGACCTGCGCTTCCTGCGCGCGCAAGGCTGGGACATCGATCTTCTGGCCCATTGGCGGCGCGGCGGGCGGGTGCTGGGGATCTGCGGCGGCTACCAGATGCTGGGCCGGACCATCGCCGACCCCGACGGGATCGAGGGACCGCCGGAGACGGTGCAGGGGCTGGGCCTGCTCGACGTCGAGACGGTCATGGGCGGCACAAAGACCCTGGTGGAGGTGACTGGCCGCCACCGCGTCAGCGGGACAATGGTGCGCGGCTACGAGATGCACATGGGCCGCACGACAGGAGCCGACACGGCGCGCCCGCTGCTGGATCTCAGCGCCGGTCCCGATGGTGCAATCAGCGCCGACGGGCGGGTGGCGGGCACCTATGTCCACGGCCTGTTTGCCGGCGACGCGTTCCGTGCGGCACAGCTCCAGGCCCTGGGCCGGGCAGCCCGCGCCGTGCAGGACTACGAGGCCGTCGTCGACGCCGCCCTGGACTGTCTGGCCGACCACCTGGAACGACACCTGGACTGCGACGCGATCCTGGCGTTTGCCAGGGCACGCGGAGCCTGAGCGGCCGGAATCGTCGCGAAGATGCTTCGAGACGCCGCTTTGCGGCTCCTCAGCATGACGCTGTTGTTTTTGCTACTGAATTCACAAACGTCGTCATCCTGAGGAGCGCGAGACGCGCGCGTCTCGAAGGATGTGGGCGCGACCGCAACGCCTGCGCCTCAACCCTTCATCAGGCGGAGCAGGGCGATGTGGTCGGCCAGGGCTGCCGCCATTAGTTCCTTGTCCGCCTTGATCCGCGCCTTCATGTGGCCGGTCTTGGCGGCGTAGCGGTCGACGGCGCGGGCGATCTCCTTGGGGCTCAGCTTGACCGGGCGTTCGATGCCGGTGGGGGTGCGGGAGCGGTTCAAGGTTGAATCCTCAAGGATGGCCGGCGCGGCGCAGGCGGGTGATCGCCTGATCCAGCGCGCCCAGGAAAGCGGAGCGGTCGCGGGGGGAGAAGGGGCGGGGGCCGCCTGTGATCTCGCCGCTGGTACGGAGCTGGTCCATCAGGTTGCGCGTGGCCAGCGCCATGCCGATCGAATTGGGTGTGAAGGGCTTGCCATTGGGGGCAAGGACCGCGGCCCCCGCCTTGACCGCGCGGGAGGCAAGCGGCACGTCGGCCGTGACCACGATGGTCCCGGGGCGGCTGTGCTCGGCGATCCAGTCGTCGGCCGCATCCAGGGTGTCGGCCACGACGACCAGGCGCACGCGCGCATCCCGCGGCACGGCGATCACCGCGTTGGCGACGACGACCGCGGGCACGCCCGTGCGTTCGGAAACGCGGTACACTTCCGCCTTGACCGGGCAGGCATCGCCGTCGACCAGGATCTCGACCGGTTCCAGTTTGTGGTCCATGGCAGCGTTCTAGCGCGCGGAAGCCCTTGAGTCTGCGGTCAATGCGCGCTCATCGGGGGTTTGCCGCAGCGTGGTTTGAAAGTTCCTTGTTGCGTTGCACCTTGTGCAGTGCCGCATACTTGACCCGGGCCTAGGCGGTCCCGCTTTATCGTTTCAGCCGGTATCGGCTCAAGGTCATGAAGGACGTTGCGCATGTCATCGCGAGAAATGCACCTGATCGCCTTCCTGATTACCGGCCCGACCTGCCATCACCATGGCGCCTGGCGCCATCCGGAAGCCGAGAACCGCTTCCTGGATCCGGTCTGGTGGGAGACGCTGGCCCAGACGCTGGAGAAGGGGAAATTCGACGCCTTCTTCTTTGCCGACATCCTGTCGATCCCCAACCGCACGCTGATCGAGCGTGGCGGCCAGATTGCCCTTCTGGACCCCGTGCCGCTGATCGCCAACATGGCCCGGGCGACCAGGCACCTGGGCCTGGGGGTCACGATCTCCACCAGCTTCGTGCCGCCCTATTCCCTGGCGCGACAGCTGGCGACGCTGGACATCCTGTCGGGTGGGCGCGTCGCCTGGAACATCGTCACCTCAGCTTCCACGCGCGAGGCGGAGAACATGGGCTTTGACCAGCTCCCCGCCAAGAACGCGCGCTATGACCGCGCGGACGAGGTGGTCGAGGCCTGCATCCAGATGTGGGAAGGCTGGGACCATGACGCGATGGTCATGGACAAGGAGAGCGGCATCTTTGCCGACATGTCCAAGATCCGGAACGTCAACTATGAAGGGCAGTGGATCAAGACCAAGGGCATCCCGACCACGCCGCGCAGCCCCCAGGGCAAGCCGATCCTGATGCAGGCGGGCTCCTCCGAGCGGGGCCGCCAGTTCGCCGCGCGCTGGGCCGAACTGGTCTTCACCCTGATGCACTCGATCCCCGACATGCAGGAATTCTACCAGGACCTGAAGGGCCGCATGGCCGACCTGGGCCGCGCGCCGGAGGAATGCGCGATCCTGACTTCGGTCGATCCGATCATCGGCGAGACGGAGGAGATCGCGCGCGAGAAGCAGGCCTATGTGAACAGCCTGGTGGACGAGGAAGTGGGCATCGCCCTGATCTCCGCCCATACCGGCATCGACCTGTCGGGCTTTGCCCGCGACAAGCCGCTGGCCCTGCACGAGCTGGACGCCGGCTCGCGCGGATCGATGGATGTCATCATGCAGGGCGTGTCGAAGGAGAACCTGACCCTGGGCGAGGCGGCAAAGCGGTTTGCCACCAGCGAACTCTGCCCTCAGGTCGTCGGTACGCCGGAACAGGTGGCCGACCAGTTGCAGGAAATGTTCGAGGCCAAGGGCTGCGACGGCTTCATCCTGACGCCGACCCTGATGCCCGGCATGTTCGAGCAGTTCGCCCGTTCGGTCGTGCCGATCCTGCAGAAGCGCGGCCTGTTCCGGACGGAGTATCCCGGCACCACGCTGCGTGAGACGCTGCTGGGCCGGTCGCTGAAGCCGGGCGCGCCCGAATTCGCACGCGCCGGCTTCCGCCCCCGCGTCGTCGGCGGCCGGTCCTAGGGGCCGGCTCCGCCCTGCGCCAGGCGCGGGGCGGTGTTGCGGGGCAGGGGCTGCCTGCGGTGGCGCGGCAGGGCCAGAGTGTGGCCCCCGTCGCCGTTGGAGCCGCCGCGCACATGACCGTGTCCAACCCGATGCCGCGCGGCCTGGTGCTGCTGATGGCGGTGACCTGCGGGGCGGCGGTCGGCAACAATTACTTGGCGCAGCCGCTGATCAACGTGATCGCGGCCGATTTCCAGGTGGGCGTGGCGGCGATTGCCGGCGTCGCGATGGCGACGCAGCTGGGCTATGCCGCGGGCCTGTTCCTGTTCGGGCCCCTGGGCGACCGGTTCGAGCGCAAGCGGGTGATCCTGGTCCTGTGCGGCCTGCTGGTCGCCAGCCTGGTCCTGGTCGCGGCGTCGCCCAGCCTGCCGCTGCTGGCAATTGCCAGCTTCGGCATGGGCCTGTTCGCGACGCTGGCGCAACAGGTCGTCCCCTTTGCAGCGCATCTGGCGCCCGATGCGCGGCGCGGCCAAGTCGTGGGCACGGTCATGAGCGGCCTGTTGCTGGGCATCCTGGTCGCGCGCTTCGCTGCCGGGTTCCTGGGCGATGCCTTTGGCTGGCGGGCGGTCTATGGGCTGAGTGCGGTCCTGATGAGCGTGCTGGGCCTGGTCCTGTGGCGGGCCCTGCCAAGGGCCGAGGCCATGACGCACGAGCCCTATCCCGCCCTGCTGCGCTCCACCCTGGATCTGGGGCGCCGGCACCGGGACCTGCGCTTTGCCGCGTTCAATGGCGCCTGCCTGTTCGCGGCCTTCGCCATTTTCTGGGTCGACCTGACGCCGCATTTGGCCGACCTGGGCATGGGGCCTCAGGTGGCCGGCGCCTTTGGCCTGATCGGTGCCGTGGGGGCGTTGGGCGCACCCCTGGCCGGTCGCATGGCGGACAAGGGCGGACCCGACCGGGTTCTCAGCCTTGGCATCGCGCTGCTGGTCGCGGGCTATGTCGTGGTGGCCCTGGCGCCGCACAGCCTGGTCGCGCTGATCGTGGGTACGATCGTGCTGGACCTTGGCATCCAGGTGGCGCTGATCGGCAACCAGTCGCGCATCTTTGCCCTGGATCCCGCGGCACGCAGCCGGATCAACGCGTTCTTCATGACGATCTACTTCGCCGGCGGGGCGAGCGGCTCCCTGATCGCGGGGCTGGTCTGGGAGCCCTGGGGCTGGACCGGCGCGGTGGCGGCCGGCTTGGCCGCGGCGGTCGGCGCCGGGCTGATCCACCTGGCGGGACGGCGCTCGGCGGCCGCGTCTGCCTGAACCCTCAGCCGGCCAATGGCAGGCGGACGCTGATGACCAGGCCGCCGCCATCGCGCGGGGTCGCGGCGACGGTACCGCCCATCGCCTCCACATTGCGGCGGACCAGCCACAGGCCCATGCCCTGGTGCGTGGTGCCGGGCTGGGCGGTCGGCACCATGCCGGGCCGCTCGGAATAATAGCGCTCGAAGATCCGTTCCAGCTTTTCGGGGGCCACCCCTGGCCCCCGGTCCATCACCTGGAGCACGGCCTGCGCCCCGTCGCGGGCCAGGACCACGTCGACCTGTGCCTCCGCCGGGGAGAAGCTGATCGCATTGTCGATCAGGTTCTCCATCACGATCTCGATCAGCTCGCCGCCACCCCGGATCTTCAGGCCCGGAGCGATCTGCCCGGCGACCGCGACCTCGCCCTCGCCACCATAGGACGCGACGATCCTCTCCACCTGTTCCGACAGGGCAATCTGCTCCCGCGGCGGGTCCAGGACCGCGGCATTGGCGCGCTCCAGCTGTCGGGTCGAGGCAACCAGCGCGTCGAGCCGCTGCAGGCTGGCGCCGATCGCGGTCAGCGCGCGGGTCAGGCGCTCGTCCCCCACCGCGCGGCGGCGCACCGGCTCCAGGGCCTGCTGGATGATGGCCAGCGGCGTCTTGAAGGCGTGCGCCGTCTCCTCCGCCGTCTGGCGCAGCGTGTCGGCGGAGGCCCGTAATTGTGCCACCATGCGGTCGAACTCGCGGGCGACGCCGTCCAGTTCGGGCATGGCGTTGTCGGACACGAACTGCACGCCCGGCTCGCGCCGCTGCACCGCGCGGGCCTGCCGGCCAAAGCGCTGCAGGCTGCGATAGAGTTCGAACAGCACGCCCAGGCTGATCAGGGCCAGCAGGCCATAGGTCACCGCCGCGATGCGCACCTCGTAGGACTGCCAGAAGGGCTGTTCCAGGCCAGCCACCCGCTGCCCGTTCTGCGCCAGGACGACGCCCCAGCAGCCTGCATCGGTCCGGACCGGCGTGATCGAGGTGACGAGCTCGCTGGAATCGCCGCGCGTCACGCGCATCGAAAGCGAGATGGAGCGCGAACAGCTTTCCCCCATCCGGTTCAGCACGCCCGACTCGATCAGCAGGGCGCGCTCGGCCGCCAGGTCCTCGGGCGGGATGGCCGGCGCCGCCGCCACATAGAAGAAGCCGCTGCCCGCGCTGCCCTGCAGGTCGGCTGGCCGGAACAGCAGCTTGATGCTCACCGCCTCGGTCTGGTAGCGCGCAAGGTCGGTCTGCAGGCTGGGATAGGGCGCGCCGTCGCCCCTCTGCGTCAGGGGCTGGATCGCCGCGGCCAGGATCGTCCCCATCTCGCGGAGGGTGTTCTGCAGCAGTTCGCGGCGCGATCCCTCGGCCCGCTCGAACACGCCATAGAGCACAACCGGCACCAGGATGAAGACGACAAGCAGCAGCGTGATGCGGAACCACAGCGACCGCAGCACGCGGCGAAAGCGCCCGATCGGTGGCCCGGGCGCCGGCCCGGCGGGGTCCGGTGCCGCCGCAGCGGGTGCACCGGGAAGGGCGGTCACGGACATTGGGCCAGCGGGCTCAACGCGGGGGATGCGGCAGCCAGCGATAGCCGAAGCCGGCATAGGTGTCGATGCGGTCGAAGCCGTCGTCCAGTTCCTTGAACTTGGCCCGGATGCGCTTGATCATTGCCCGCACATTGGCGCGGTAGCCGTCCTCGCCACTGCCGGCGCGGAAGTTCTCGCCCCGCACGGCGTCATACAGTTCGCGGAACGTGACGTCGCCGCCATTGCGCTCGACCATCAGGCGCACAACGCGGAACTCGCTCAGGGTCAGCGGCACTTCCTGCCCGCGCCAGAAGGCGCGGCCGCTGGCCACGTCCAGGCGGATCCCCTCGTCCGTGGCGATCGGTTGGGGCTTGGCCTCCCCCCCGCTGGCCGCGGCCTGGCGCACGCGGTCCAGGCTCAGCCGGATGCGCTTCAGGATCACGCCCAGGCTGCGGTTCTTTTCCACGAAGTCGACGGCCCCGCGGTCGAGCGCCGCTTCCTCGTAGAGCGGATCGGCGAGCGAGGTCAGGAAGATCACGGGAAGGTCCGGCAGCCGGGCTCGGATCGCCTTCAGCGCCGACAGGCCGTCCATGCCCGGCATGCGCCAGTCCAGCAGGATCAGGTCATAGCGGTGCCCGTCCAGCAGGGACAGCGCCGCCGCCCCGTCGGACGCGCAGGTCACGCGATAGCCTTCGTCCTCCAGGTTGCCGGACAGGGTGTCCGCGAACAGGGAATCGTCGTCGACGAGCAGCAGGTGCTCGTCGGCCCCGGGCTCAGGACTGGCCATGGTTGGCCGCCAGGCGCGAGAGGCATTCGTCGACGGCGCCCGGCTGGGGCCGCCCCTGGGCCAGCCTGGCGTGGACCACCCGGAACTGATTCCGGGCAACGTCGAGGTAGAGATAGAAGTTCACGGCGCACTCACCATTGCCATAGCGCCAGACCTGGGCCGGCGGTTCTTCGCTGCGACGCTCGGGCTCGCCGAACGCACGCAGCAGCGCGGGCGTGTCGAGGCCCACGGGGTTGATTCGAGGGGGTGGCTTCAGCGCGGCCTGGACCTCCACCCGCGGTGGCGCCTGCGTGGGGGCGGAGGCAGGGGGCGGCGCCTCGGCGGGCGCTGCCGCCGCCTGGGTCGTAGCCGGACGTGGCGGCGGCACATCGGCCGGCCGGGGCCGTGGCAGCGGTGGCACCGTCCGCGCGGTGACGACGGGCAGGTCGCTGGCGGGCGCGCGGGCGGTCATGGGAGGCGGGGCGGGCACCGGCGGTTCGGCGGAGAGCTGGGTGGCGCAGGCGCCCAGCAGCAGAGCAAGGCCCAGCACAGCCATCGGTGCCAGCGCCTTCCCGATGGAAACGCCACGCGCATTCCCCTGCACGAACTGTGTCTGCGACCCCGACCGACCCATGATCTCCCGCGCCTTCGCCCACGAGTGCCAGTCCTGCCAGCTCGGCAGTCACGAACCCGTGTTCGCCCGGGTCTGAATCTACAGGGGGCGGGGCGCCCGGGGAAGGCATTCCCGGCATGCCCTGACACCGTTCAGGTAATCCGCTGGTTCGGCTCGGGTGTCCTGGCCCTCAACCCAGGTCGGGCGGCAGCGCCGCCAAGGCCAGCGGCAGCGACTGCCAACCGCCGGTGGCCGGTCCCTGGACCTGGTCGCAGCCGGCCTGGCGCAGGCGGGCCAGGTCCGCTTCCGACTCGATGCCATCGGCCGTCACGGTCAGGCCCAGCGCATGACCCAGCGCCACCAGCGCATCGACCATCGCGCCACCGCCCTCATCTCCCAGGTAGCGGGTGAAGGTTGGGCCAAGGATCAGGCCTTCAACCGGCAGGCCGCGCAGCCGGGCAAGGGACGAGAAGCCGGCGCCAAAATCGCTGATGCTGGTGGCGACACCCAGGCGGCGCAGGCGCTCCAGGGTGGGGGCCGCGCGGTCGCCAAGGTCGAGCAGCATGTCCTCGCTCAGCGCCAGGTCCAGGTCCCGCGGCGCCAGGCCGTGCCGTGTCAAAAGACCGGACAGGACCTCCGCCAGGTCGGGCCGCGCGATCAGCGCCAGCTCTGGCTCCACGATCATGGCGATGGGGCGCCGCCCCACGCGGCTCCAGCGCGCCACCTGGTCCATGGCATCGTCCAGGTCGGCGATCGCCAAGCCATCGCGGGCCTCGCCCAGGCGGCGACGTTCCGGCGCAAGATGCAATCCGACGATGCGGCGCCGACGCAGGTCCAGGCGGGGCAGGGCGCTGAGCGCGATGCTCCCGGCAGCACGGCTCGCCTCGACCGTCGGCGGGACACGCAAGGGCAGCGGCGCCTCCGCCACGGCCTCGCCCCCACCGGATCGGCAGATATCCTCAAGCCGGCGCAGCACGATGGGAAAGCCGCGGGCCTTGTCCACGAAGTCTATGGCGCCGCCGGCCATGGCGGCGTCGCGCACCTTCTGGTCGGAGACGGTCGTCAGAAACAGGGCCGGCGTCGAGTCGCCACGTTCGCGCATGGCCTGCAGGACGTGCAGGCCGTCCATCACCGGCATCTGCCAGTCAAGGATGATGCAATCGAAGGGACCCTGGTCGGCCAGACGGGCCAAGGCATCCTGGCCGTTCTCGGCCTCCGTCACGCCAAAGCCGGCGTCCGCCAGGTTGTCCGAGAGCGCCAGCCTGAACAGGGGATCGTCCTCGGCAACCAGCACGCGCACTGCGTGTCGGGTCGCGCCTGCCTCGTGCTCGTATCTCGCTTCCGCCATGGCGAGCCTGTCCATCCTGTCCAGGATCCGTTCGTGCTGTTCACCGCCCGGATGCGATCCGGCCCGACGACTGGGCCAGCGCTACTGCCGACCTGAACCGACAGTGAAGCGTGTTGTGCCCGACCTCGGTGCCGCAATCCTGTGACATCACTGTGATGCCACCCCTGGGTTGGGACAAAAACGTACCTCGTTTGACGGCTTTTCGGGCTCATGCCTAAGTCTGGCCTACAGAAAACGCAGGACCGACGCCAGCTTGCAACACCCGGTTGGAACATCGGGAATAGACACGGGCCGGCACGGTGCGGCGGGGGATTTCAGGGGTTCGGGGGAGCAGTCATGAACACGCGGATCATCACCATCGCTCTATTGTCGGCGCTGGCCCTTTCGGGATGCTCGGGCCTCAGCCGGCAGGAGCAGCGGGCGCTGAGCGGCGGCGCGATCGGTGCAGGCGGCGGCGCCCTGATCGGTGCGGTCACCGGCGGCAGCGCCCTGACGGGTGCGCTGATCGGTGGCGCGGGCGGGGCCGCGATCGGCGCCCTGACCAAGTAGTCTTGCAGGGGCCAGGCGCCCCGCACCCAGACGGTTTCGTCGGCCAGGCGGATCGCCCGCAGCCGTGCCCGACCGACGAACGGGCGCCCCCAGGAGGCAACTCCTGGGGGCGTTCCGATTTGACCCTGGCTTCAGCCCTGAAGGGTCAGGCGAAGGCGACGCGCAAGGCGTCCGCGCACTCCGCAAGTGCCGCACCCGCCTGGTCGATGACGCCGCCCATCGTGATGAACCCGTGGATCTGGCCGGGATACTCGATCAGCGTCGACTGGATCCCAGCCGCCTTCAGCTTCTCGTGATAGGCGCGGCCTTCGTCGCGCAGCGGATCGAAGCCGGCAACCAGGATCGCCGCCGGGGCCACGCCCGACAGGCTTGCCACATCCAGCGGGGCCGACCGGGGCAGGGACTGGTCCGCCGGATCGGCGAAATGCAGTTCGCGGAAATAGTCGATCGTGCGCTGGTCCAGGCCAAAGCCTTCGGCGAACCGGCGGCGCGACTCCGTCTCCTGCTCGGACACCTTGGGATAGACCAGCAGTTGCAGCGCCAGGGGGGGACCGCTCTCGCTGCGCCATTCCTGGGCCACGACGGCCGCGATCGTGCCGCCCGCGCTATCGCCGCCGACCGCGATGCGCGTCGGGTCGATGCCCAGGTCCGGCGCGCTGCGGAACACCCAGCGGACCAGCGCCAAGGCGTCGTCGAAGCAGGCCGGGAACCGATGCTCGGGCGAGAGGCGGTACTCGACCGAGAGGACGACGCAGCGCGCCTCGTTCGCCAGGATGCGGCACGGCGCGTCGTGGGTATCGCGGCTGCCGATGACGAAGCCGCCGCCGTGAAAATAGACCAGGGCGGGCCGACTGCCGCCGGGCGCGGCAATCGGTGTGTACATCCGAACGGGCAGCGTCCCATCCGGCGTCGGCACCGCCAGGTCCTCCACCTTGCCGATGGGCACGTCCTTGGCCCCCAGCATCAGGGTGGACTGTTCGTACATGTCCCGCGCCTGGGCGGGTGTCATGGTCCAGATGCGCGGCAGGCTGCTGGCCGCGATCTGGTCGAGCAGGGCCTTGGCCTGCGGGTCCAGGGCCGTCGTGTCGGCGGCCTGTCGGGTCTCGCTCATCGAGCGTTCCTCAGAAAATGGCGTAGCCGCCGTCGATCAGGAACGTGTCGCCCGTGTGATACTTCGATGCATCGCTGGCCAGGTACACGGCAATGCCGCCGAAGTCCTCCGGCTGGCCCCAGCGGCGGATGGGCACGCGGGGCAGGACCGCATTGGCAAAGCGCTCGTTGTTGAAGCTGCGGTCGGTCATCGCCGTCTCGATCCAGCCGGGCAGGATCGCATTGGCCCGGATCTTGTGGCGACCCATCTCGACCGCGATGCCCTTGATCATCGATATGACGCCGCCCTTGGTCGCACCATAGTGCTGGTTGCGGGCCGCCCCTTCGATCGCCGCAAGGCTTGCGGTCACGGCCAGGCTGCCGCCGCTGCCGCCGTTGATGATGTGCCGCGCCCCTTCGCGCAGGGTGTAGAAGGCGCCGGCCATGTTGACCCGCATGACCTTCTCCCAGTTCTCGGCCGTGATATCCAGGAACGACTTCTCGGCCAGGCCCATGCCGGCATTGGCGAAGCTGGAATCGACACGGCCGAACTGGGCGACGACATCCTCATAGGCCTTGACCACGGCCTTCTCGTCGCCGACGTCGACCTGCAGGACCTGGACCGGGTTGCCGATGGCCTTCAGCGTCTCGCCCGCCTCGCCGTTCTTCTTGGCATTGGTCCCCCAGATCGAAACGGCGGCGCCCGACTGGGCCAGCGCTTCCGCCATGCCAAGGCCGATGCCGCTATTGCCGCCGGTGACGACGACGACCTTGCCGGTCAGGTCGAACGGTTGATAGGCCATGGCAGGTCTCCCCCTTCATTCTCTAGCCGCGAACTGGGCTTTGGCCGCGCAGTATAGCGGCGGGCGGACGAAGCCCAAGCCTTCGCGTGCAGGCGCTCAGTCGGCGGCCAGGCGGGTCCGGCTCTGGGCGATCACGCGGGCGGTTTCCGTCCACAGGGCCAGCGCGTCGAGCTCGACCATCGGGACGAAGCGCGCGTCCGCCGCGTCGTCGCCGGCGCGCGGCTCCCCCGCCAGCCAGGTTCCCGCCAGGTCGACCAGCGTGTAGTGGTAGAGGACAGCACCTTCCTCGTCGCGGAAGATGCCGTCGACCACGTCGACCACCGGCCCGGGCGCCATGGTCACGCCGGTTTCCTCGAACACCTCGCGGATCGCGGCCTCGCGCACCGTCTCCCCGACCTTCTGCGCGCCGCCGGGAATGCTCCACTCGCCGGCGCGGGGCGGCTTGGCGCGACGCACCAGCAGAACGCTGTCACCCCGCCAGACGATGGCGCCGACGCCCACGATGGGCCGCGCCGGCCGTTCGCGGCCGCTCATGGCGCGCGGATCACCTTGCCTGGATTGAACAGGCCGACAGGGTCCAGGGCCTGCTTCACCCGAACCATCAGCTCAAGCTCCAGCGGCGCCTTGTACCGCGTCACCTCGTCCAGCTTGAGGCGGCCCAGGCCGTGCTCGGCCGAGATGCTGCCCCCGAAGCGTTGCACCACGAGGTCATGGACGATCTGGGCCAGGTCGGGTCCCCGGGCCAGGAAGGCGTCGGGGTCGGTCCCTGCCGGCTGCTGAAGGTTGAAGTGGACATTGCCGTCGCCCAGGTGGCCGAAGGCGCAGACGCGAAGCCCGGGGCAGGCGGCAACTACCGCGGCGGAGGCCTCCTCGATGAACCGCGGCATGGCCGCCACGGGCACGGAGACATCGTGCTTCAGGCTGGCCCCCTCCACCACCTGGGCGGGGGAGATCGATTCGCGCAGGCGCCACAGGGCCGCCGCCTCGGCCGTGTTCTGGGCGATCACCGCGTCGGTCACGAGGCCGTCCTCCAGCGCCGCGCCCAGCAACTCCTCCAGCCGGGAGGGCGGCTCCAGGATCTCGACCAGGGCGTACCAGGGGCTTGGCTGCACGAAGGGCGCGCGTGTCCCGGGAATGTGGCGCAGGACCAGGTCCAGCGCAAAGGCGGGGATCAGCTCGAACGTGCCGACCCCCTCGCCGACGTCGCGGCGCAGCGCGTCGAGCAGGCGCACGGCGTCCTGCGGCTCCGCCAGCTGGACCATCGCAGTCGCCAGGTGGGCCGGCTGCGGCCGCAGGCGAAGTGCCACCGCAGTAACCAGGCCCAGTGTCCCCTCGGCCCCCACGAAGAGCTGCTTCAGGTCGTAGCCGGTATTGTCCTTGCGCAGGGTGCGCAGGCCGTCCCAGACGCGACCGTCGGCCAGCACGACCTCAAGCCCCAGGACCTGCTCGCGCATCGTGCCATAGCGGATCACCTGGGTGCCGCCGGCATTGGTCGAGACCAGGCCGCCGATCTGGGCCGAACCCTCCGACCCCAGGCCGACGGGGAACAGGCAGCCCGCCTCGCTCGCAGCCTGGCGCAGGTTGGCGAGGATGCATCCCGCCTCCACCACGACATGGCCGCCCGAGGGGTCGAGCGCGCGGATCCGGTTCATGCGGCCAAGGCCAATCACGACCGCGTCCGCATCCTCATAGGGCGTGGCCCCGCCGCACAGGCCGGTATTGCCCCCTTGCGGCACGATGGCGACGCGGGCCCGCGCGCAGCGCTGCACGACCGCGGCCGCCTCTGCCGTGCTGGCGGGCAGGCAGACCGCGCGGGCGCGGCCGCGATAGCGCCGGCGATGGTCGAGCAGAAAGGGGGCGGTGTCGGCCGCGTTCGTCAGCAGGCCCCGGTCGCCCAGCACGGCGTGCAGGTCGGCCAGCAGGGTGTCGTCCATCCGGTCCATGGGCTGCATCCTAGCGCCTCCGCCCGGCGTTGCACGCATCGCGCCATGGATGTTGACACCCGTCCCGCCCGATCGGGTGAGGCGTGATCCGGTTGCACTGCGGCACGATTTGTTGCGGTGGGGCTGTGGACTGTGCCCAATGCCCGCCCTTGTGCTTGTTCCTGGCAGGATGGTTCCCGATGGCCGAGCTGATTGTCTATGGCATCTCGATCAGCAGCTACGTCCGGACGGTGCGCCTGGTCTGCCTCGAGAAGGGCGTGTCCCATCGCTTCGTGGAGATGATTCCAGGCGGCATCGTGGACGGCGTCAGCCATCCCTTCGGCCGGGTGCCGATCATGAAGCATGGCGACTTCGTGCTCTATGAAAGCCTGGCGATCGCCCGCTACCTGGATGGCGCGCTGCCGGGTCCGCGCCTGCAGCCGGAGGGGGCGCGCGACCTGGCGCGCATGGACCAGTGGATGAGTGCGGCATCCGACTATACCTATCCGGCGATCACCCGCCTGATCGCCCTGCCGCAGCGGGTGTCGGCGCAGCCCTTCGACCTGGAGCAGACGGGCCGGGAAGAGTTGCCCGACCTGCGCCGGCAGTTTGCCGTCTACGACGCGCACTTGGCGCGGCATGCCTTCCTGGCGGGGGCCGACGTCACCCTGGCCGATCTGTTCCTGGCGCCGATGCTGCACATGCTGCGCGCCCATCCCGGGGGGGTGGAGGCGCTGTCCGACTATCCCGCCATGATGCGCTGGCAGCGCACGCTGGAAGCGCGCCCCAGCCTGCGCGCGACCGAGCCGGAGCCCCTGGCCGACGCGTTCTGAACCGGGCTGCCGGCGCGTATCGACGCCCTGGCAGCGGGTTTCACAGTCGGGCCAGCCCATTTGTCAGGCGATGCGAGCCATGCAGCATTCGCGCTGAGCGCCTGTCCGTTCCCTGTGCAATCTCTGCGTCGTGGTTTCCGACGCAACATCCGGCCCCAGCGCCAAGGCGTCCGGGCGCACCTCGACGGTCCCGGCCTTCCTGGACCAGGCGCCCGTCGTCGCCATCATCTTCGCCGGCTTCCTGGCGGTCAGCGTGCCGCTGCCGGCCCTTTCGCTGCAGGTCGCGCACGTCCTGGGCTTTGACGAGCTTATCGCCGGGATCGTGATCGGCGCCCAGGCCGCCGTCACGGTTCTGACCCGATTCATGGCCGGCTCGCAGGCCGATCGGCGCGGCGCCAAGGTCGTGGTCCTGTGGGGCCTGGCCCTGGCGTCTGCTTGCGGGCTGCTCTACCTGACCTCGGCCGGTCTGGAGGCGTCTCCGATCCTGGCGGTCGCCGTCCTGCTGGTCGGGCGCCTGGGCATGGGGCTGGCCGAGAGCTGCATCATCACGGGCACCATGAGCTGGGGGATCGGCCGCCTGGGCCCCGAGCGGACGGGCGAGGTCATGGCCTGGCAGGGCATCGCGATGTACGCGGCCCTGGGCCTGGGTGCGCCGCTGGGCCTGGCGCTGATGGATTGGGGTGGCTTTGCGGCGGTGTCGGCCTGTGCGGCCGCTGCGCCCGCTGTGGCCCTGGTCGTCGCATTGGCGACCCGGCCGGTGGCGACTGTCGCCGGCGAGCGGACGCCGTTCCATCGCGTGCTGGGCCTGATCTGGCGGGCCGGGACGATCCAGGCCCTGGCCAATGTCCCGTTCGCGATCATGTCGGCGTTCATCGCCCTCTATTTCACGGCCATGGGCTGGCAGGGGGCGGGGCTGGTCCTGACCGGATTCGGCGTGGGCTACATCGCCGTGCGCATCCTGTTCGGCCGCCTGCCCGACCGGCTGGCTGGCATCCGCGTCGCCTTCTGGTCGCTGCTGGTCCAGGGCATGGGCCAGCTGGTCCTGTGGGGCGCGGACGGGTCGGTCATGGCGGTGGCCGGCGGCGTCCTGACTGGCCTTGGCTATTCGCTGATGTATCCGTCGATGGGGCTGGAGGCGGTACGGCGCCTTCCCGTGGCCGATCGCGGCCGGGCCGTGGGCGGCTTCACCGCCTTCATCGACGTATCGCTTGGCCTGACGGCGCCGCTGGTCGGGCTGGCGATCGCGGCCGCGGGGGCCGGTGTCGCCTTCGCGATCGGAGGGGCGGCGGTGCTGGCGGCGCTGCTCCTGCTGGCCGACCTGTGGCGCCAGGCACGACGCCGCTAGGACGTCGGGCCGCGCGGTGCGGCGGCGCGGGTGAGGCGGTCCCGGATCGCTTCGCCCAGGCCATGGGACGGGATCGGCATCACGGCGATCGCCGACGCGCCGCTGGCATCAAGGCGGCGCAGCATGGCGAACAGGTTGGCCGCAGCCTCCACCAGGTCGGCCGTGGGCGAGAGGTTCAGGAGGGCATGGGCAGGCCCCGGCGCCGACGCCGGACCGAAGGCGAGCAGCGCCTCCCCCACCCTCACCTCCGTCGCATCCAGGCGCAGGGGCAGGCGCGGGGCGTAGTGGCTGGCCAACTGGCCGGGCGAGGCGGGGCGGTTCGCGTCGACGTCGGGGACGAGGAGGGGGCCGGCAATCGCCTCGATCGCGTCGCGCGGGATGGCGCCAGGCCGCAATAGCGTGGCCCGGCCGCCCTGGGTCGCCAGCACCGTCGATTCCAGGCCGACCGGGCAACGGCCCCCGTCGATCACCAGGGGCAATGCGTCGCCGAAGCCATCTGCGACGGCCTGGGCTTCCGTCGGGCTGAGGCGGCCGGAGGGGTTGGCGCTGGGGGCCGCAACGGGCACGCCGGCTGCCGCCAGCAGGGCCAGGGCGACGGGGTGGGCCGGCACCCGCACCGCCACCGTCTCCAGCCCCGCCGTCACCAGATGCGACAGGCGCGCCTCTGCCCGGCGCGGAAGGACCAGGGTCAAGCCACCCGGCCAGAAGGCATGGGCCAGCCGGAGCGCCAGCGGGTCGAAGTCCGCCAGCGCCTGCGCCGCCTGAAGGTCCGGCACATGGGCGATCAGGGGATTGAAGCTGGGCCGCCCCTTGGCCGCATAGATGGCGGCAACGGCACGATCGTTGCCGGCGTCCGCCCCCAGGCCATAGACCGTTTCCGTCGGGAACGCGACCAGCGCGCCCAGCCGCAGCAGGCGCGCGCCCTCGGCAATCGCCTCAAGATCCGGTTGCGCGATCCGTGGTGTCATGGTCGAGCGGTCTACCACGCGGCGCGCAGATTCTGTAATCCTGTGCGCCGCCCCGCGCACGACGACGCGCCATGAAGCGCCGCCACCAGAGCGACCCGGGGTCCGCAGCCAGGAGCAGAAGATGCAGCCCTATCGTGCCCCCCTGTCCGACCTTCACTTCGCCCTCTCCACGGCGGGCGGGCTGGACCGCCTGGGCGCGCTGGAGCCGTTCGAGCAGGCGAGCCCCGAGCTCGTGAACCAGATCCTGGAAGAGGCGGGCAAGCTGGCGGCCGACGTGCTAGCGCCGCTGAACGAGGTGGGCGACCGCGAAGGCTGCAGCGTCGAGAACGGCGTGGTGCGGACGCCCACGGGCTTCCGCGAAGCCTATCGCGCCTATGCCGATGGTGGTTGGCCGGGCCTTGCCTTCGATCCCGAACATGGCGGGCAGGGCCTGCCGTTCACGCTGGCCGTCGCGATCCAGGAATTGTGGTCGTCGGCCAACCTGGCCTTTGGCCTGGTCATGCTGCTGAACCAGGGTGCGGTCGAGGCGATCTCCACCCACGGGACCGAGGAGCAGAAGGCCACCTACCTGGCGCCGATGATCGAGGGGCGCTGGACGGGCACGATGAACCTGACCGAGCCGCAATCGGGGTCCGACCTGGGCACGATCAAGACCCGTGCCGTGCCGGCCGGGGACGGCACCTGGCGCATCCAGGGGTCCAAGATCTTCATCACCTTCGGCGAGCATGACCTGGTCGAGAACATCGTCCACCTGGTCCTGGCCCGCACGCCCGACGCGCCGGAGGGGACGCGCGGCATTTCCTGCTTCATCGTGCCCAAGTTCCTGGTCAACGCGGACGGCAGCCTGGGTCAGCGCAACGATCTGCGCTGCGTCTCGATCGAGCACAAGCTGGGCATTCATGGCAGCCCGACCTGCACCATGGCCTATGGCGACAACGGCAATTGCGTGGGCTACCTGATCGGTCAGCAGCACCGCGGCCTGGCCGCCATGTTCACCATGATGAACAATGCCCGCCTGTCGGTCGGCGTGCAGGGCCTGGCGGTCAGCGAGCGCGCCTACCAGCAGGCTTTGGCCTTTGCCCAGGAGCGGCGCCAGGGTCGGGCGCTGGGGTCGAAGGAGACCTCGTCCCCCATCATCGAGCATGCCGACGTGCGGCGCATGCTGATGACCATGAAGAGCACGATCCTGGCCATGCGGGCACTGGTGCTGCGCAATGCCCTGGCGATCGACCTGTCGCGCGCGCTGCCTGACCAGGGCGCGCGCGAGGCGGAGCGGGCGATGGCCGACCTGCTGACGCCGGTGTCCAAGGGCTGGTGCACCGACCGGGGGGTTGAGCTGACCTCCCTCGGTGTGCAGATCCATGGCGGCATGGGCTTTGTCGAGGAGACGGGGGCAGCCCAGCACCTGCGCGATTCGCGCATCTGCCCGATCTATGAGGGGACCAATGGCATCCAGGCGATCGACCTGGTGACCCGCAAGCTGACGGGCGCACCCCGGGCGGCCTTCGACAGCCTGGTGGCCGACATGCGGGCGACGGCGGCGCGACTGGCGTCGCACGCGGCGCTGGGTGCTGCGGCGGCGACGTTGCAGCCCGGCATCGACGCGCTGGTCCAGGCGGCCGACTGGCTGACCGCGCAGGGCGGCGAGGACGCCCTGGCCGGGGCCACGCCGTTCCTGGAGCTGTTCGGGTCGGTCGCGGGCGGTCATTTCCTGCTGGCCCAGGCCGAAGCCGCCCTGGCGCAGGGGGAGGCGCAGGCCCTGGGGCGGGTGCAGCTGACCCGCTTCTTCGTGGCGCAGCGCGTACCGCCGGCCGCGGCGCTGCTGGCGACGATCATGGGCGGCGGTGCGGCCCTGTCGCGCGCCGAGGTCGAGCCGCTCTGGGCCTAGGGCTGAGCCGGGGCGCCTTTTGCATGTGACCAGTCTGGGACATCGGGGGTGGCGGGGGCGGCGCGCACTTCACGAGCGGGGTGAGCGGGCCAAGATCGGGAGCGGGCCCGGTCGGCGTGCGTCGACGGGGATGGGCCCGCGAGGAGGGTTTCTGCGTTGGACACTCTGAACGGCGGCTGGCGTGCGCGCCTGCCTGATCCCGAAGTGCGTTCGTTCCTGCGGATCGCCAATGTCGTCGCGCCGCGCAGCCTGGCCGGGCGCTCGCCGCGCCAGGTCCATCGGTCGGTGCGCTCCGTCGTCTGGGCGCTGTCGAGCCGCGAGCCGGTGGGCCGGGTCGAGCGTTTGAGCGCGGTGGGCCCGGGTGGGCCGATCGCGATCCGCCTCTATGTGCCCGCGGGGCCGGCGCCGGCGACCGGCTGGCCGGTGCTGGCCTGGTTCCATGGCGGCGGCTTCGTTACGGGCGACCAGTTCGTGGCCGAGGGCACGTGCCGGGCCCTGGCCAATCGCAGCGGGGCGGCGGTTGCTGCAATCACCTATCGCTTGGCCCATCGCCATGGCCTGCTGGCGGGGCACGAGGATGCCCTGGCGGCGGTGCGCTGGCTGGCGGCGCAGGGGGCCGCGCATGGCCTGGACCCCGCGCGAATCGCGGTCGGCGGCGATTCGGCTGGCGGCTGCCTGGCGGCGTCCGTCGCCGCGCGCTGTGCGGCGGGGGAGGGGCCGGCCCTGGCCTTGCAGCTGCTGCTTTATCCCGTGACCGACATGACGCTGGAGCGGCCGTCGATCAACGAGAACGCGGCCGGCTATCTGCTGACGCGGGACAGCCTGGCCTGGGTCCTGTCCAACCTGCGCGCCGATGTCGACCTGACCGACCCGCGGGTGTCCCCCGCCCGGGCGGAGCTGCGCGGTGCGGCCCCGGCCGTCGTCCTGACCTGTGGCTATGACCCCTTGCGGGATGATGGCCTGGCCTATGTCGAGAGGCTGAAGGCGGCAGGCGTGCCGGTCGAGCACCTGCACTTTGCCGGCCAGGTGCATGGCTTCGTCATGTTCGACGTGGTGTTCCGCGGCGCGCGCCAGGCGCTGGACCAGCTGGGCGCGGCCCTGGCGCGTGCGCTGGGCACTGCGCCCCGCGCCGACCGGCCGCGCCCGCCCTTGGCCACGGGTCACCGGGCCATCGGCTCGGCCCTGATGGCGGTCATGGCGCTGGAGCGCGGGCCGCTCGCCCGGAGGCCGCGCAAGGCGGCATAGGCGGCAGCCTCAATCCCAGGTGCGGCAGCTCAGTCCCAGTCGCGCCAGTGGTGGCAGGCGACGATGTGGTTGGGGGCGATGGTCTCAAGCTCCGGCTCGACCGCGGCGCAGAGGTCGGTGGCGTGCGGGCAGCGGGTGCGGAAGCGGCAGCCGGATGGCGGATCGAGGGGTGAGGGCGGGTCGCCGCGCAGGGGCAGCGGCGGCCGGGCCCGTTCACGCACCGGGTCGGGCACCGGGATCGCCGCCAGCAGGGCACGGGTATAGGGGTGCTTGGGTTCGCGATAGAGGCGCTCGGTCGGCGCACTCTCGGCGAGCTTGCCCAGGTAGAGGACGGCCACGCGCTGGCTGATATGGCGGACCACGGCCAGGTTGTGGCTGATGAACAGAAGTGCTGCGCCCGTTTCGCGCTGAAGCCGGGCCAGCAGGTTGACGATCTGGCCCTGGATCGAGACGTCGAGGGCCGACACCGGCTCGTCGCAGACGATCAGGCGGGGGCGCAGGACGAGCGCGCGGGCAATGGCGATGCGCTGGCACTGGCCGCCAGAGAACTCGTGCGGATAGCGATTGCGGTATTCGGGGCTGAGGCCCACGGCGCGCAGGGCCTCGATCGCGCGGGCGGTGCGGTCCTCTCGCCCCACGCCGAAATTGCGCAAGGGTTCGGCCACGATCTCGTGCACCGTCATGCGCGGGTCCAGTGCCGCCAGCGGGTCCTGGAAGATCACCTGAAGCTCACGCCGGCGCTGCCGCAGGCCCTCCGGAGAGAGGTCGGCCATGGGCTGGCCGTCCCACAGGATGCGTCCCTCTGTCGGCTCGACGAGCCGCAGGATGGCGCGGCCCAGGGTCGACTTGCCGGAGCCGGATTCGCCCACGATGCCCAGCACCTCGCCCGCATTCAGCGCCAGGTTCAGGCCGTCGAGCGCGCGCACGGTGACCGGCACGCGCCGGAACAGGCGCTGCTGCCGCAGGGTGAAGTGGACCTTCAGGTCCTGAACCTGGAGCAGGGCCCCGCTCAACTCCGCACCTCGTAGAGGAAGCAGGCGGCGGCCTGTTCCTCGCCCACCGGGAAGAGGGTGGGGCGCTTGCTCTTGCAGCGGGCGAAGGCGCGGGCGCAGCGGGGGGCAAAGGCGCAGGCCTCCCCCGGCGCGACCAGGCTGGGCGGTTGCCCCGGGAGGGTCGCGAGTTCGCCGCCGCGCGGCCCGTCCAGGCGCGGGGACGCCGCCAGCAGGGCCTGGGTATAGGGGTGGGCGGGGTCGCGGAAGACTTCCTCGGCCATGCCGATCTCGGCCATGCGGCCGCCATACATGACCATGACGCCGTCGGCGAGGCCGGCAATGGCGCCCAGGTCATGGCTGATCAGGATGATGGCGGTGCCGCTGTCGCGCACCAGGTCGCGCATCAGCTCCAGCACCTGGGCCTGGACCGTGACGTCGAGGGCCGTCGTCGGCTCATCCGCGATCAGCAGGCGGGGGCGGCAAAGCATGGCGATGGCGATGGCGATCCGCTGGCGCTGGCCGCCCGAGAATTCGTGGGGGTAGTCAGCGATGCGGCGCCTGGCGTCCGGGATGCCGACGCGGTCCAGCATCTCGACCGAGCGGGCCAGGGCCGCCTTGTCGTGCAGACCCTCGTGATGGAGCAGCACCTCCGTCATCTGGCGCCGCACGGTCAGGAAGGGGTTGAGCGCCGTCATCGGGTCCTGGAACACGGTGCCGATGCGCCGGCCGCGGATGCGGTCCAGGTCGCGGCGCGGCGCGACCAGCAGGTCCGTCCCCTCGAACACGACGCGGCCCGTGGTACGACCCCGGCCGGGCAGCAGGCCCAGCATCGCCATCACCATCTGCGTCTTGCCGGAGCCCGATTCACCGACCACACCCAAGGTCGCGCCGGCCGGCAGTTCGAACGAGACGTCGGTGACGGCATGGACCATCCCGTCGCGCGTGGGGAAGCGAACGGAAAGGCGATCGACCACCAGCAGCGGCGCGTCCGCCGCAGCCACGGGTGGAGGCGCGTCGGCCTCAGCGCTCGGCGGGGTCGAGAGCATCGCGCAGTCCGTCGCCCAGCAGGTTGAAGCAGAGCAGGGTGACCGCCAGGAACGCCGCCGGGAAGATGAGGGCCCAGGGCTCCGTCTCCATGCGCCGGGCACCGTCGGCGATCAGCACCCCCCACGAGGTCATCGGCTCCTGCACGCCCAGGCCCAGGAAGGAGATGAAGCTCTCGGCCAGGATCATCGTGGGCACGGTGAGGGTGACGTAGACAATGACCGGCCCCAGCGTGTTGGGGATGATGTGGCGGCGGATGATGGCTGCTTGCGTGGCGCCGCCGGCGCGTGCGGCCTCCACGAATTCCCGCTGCTTCAAGCTCAGCGCCTGGCCGCGCACGATGCGTGCCATGTCCAGCCAGCAGATGGCGCCGAGCGCCACGAACAGCAGGACGATGTTGCGCCCGAAGAACACGGTCAGCAGGATCACCAGGAACATGAAGGGCAGGGCATAGAGAATATCGACCAGCCGCATCATCACGGCATCGACGCGGCCCCCCAGGAAGCCCGCAATGGCGCCCCAGGCGACGCCGATCACCAGGCTGACGCAGGTGGCGGCCAGGCCCACCAGGAGCGAGATGCGACCGCCTTCCAGCGTACGGCTGAACAGGTCGCGGCCATTGTCGTCGGTGCCGAAATAATAGCCCCGGGCGAAGTCGGGCGGGCTGGATATGGCGTCCCAGTCGACCGCGTCATAGGCGTGTGGCGCGAGGTAAGGCCCAATGACGCAGAGGCCGGCCATGCCCAGCAGCACCAGGATGGACAGCATGGCGGCCGGATTGCGCAACAGGCGCGACACGGCATCGGCCCACAGGCTGCGCCCGCGGCCGATCGTGGCCCAGGGATTGCGCGCCTCAGCCATGTCGGACCTTGGGGTCGAGCAGGCCATAGGCCAGGTCGACGATCAGGTTCGCCGCGATGATCAGGACGCCGTAGAAGATCACGACCCCCAGGACCAGCGTATAGTCGCGATTCAGTGCCCCCTGGATGAAGTAGCGCCCGATCCCCGGAATGCCGAAGATCTGCTCGATCACGACGGAGCCGGTGACGATCGCCGCGGTCGCGGGGCCGAGGTAGGAGACGACGGGCAGCAGGGCGGGACGCAAGGCATGGCGCAGCAGGACGACCTTTTCCGGCATGCCCTTGGCCCGCGCCATGCGGATGAAGGGACTGCGCAGCACCTCCACCAGGCTGGCGCGGGTCAGGCGGGCGATATAGGCGACCTGGGGCAACGCCAGGGCGATCACCGGCAGGATCATCTGGGTGGGGCTGCTCCCCCAGCCCATCTGGAGCCAGCCCAGCATCAGGCCGAAGACCAGCGTCAGCAGCGGCGCCACGACGAAATTGGGCAGGGCGATTCCGGTCGTGGCCAGCGCCATCACCAGGCTGTCGGGCCAGCGCTCGCGCTTCACCGCCGCCACCAGGCCAAGACCGATGCCGAGAATGCAGGCCAGCACCATGGCCGTGCCACCCAGCAGGAGGGAGGTCGGAAAGCCGCCCAGGATCAGCTCGGTGACGGAGAAATCCTTGTACTTGAAGCTGGGCCCGAAATCGCCCTGGGCCAGGTTCTGCAGATAGCGCAGGTATTGCAGGGGCAGGGGTTCATCCAGGTGATAGGCCGCCGCCAGATTGCGCTCGACTTCGGGCGGCAGGGCCCGCTCGCGGTCGAACGGGCCGCCCGGCGCCAAACGCACCAGGAAGAAGGCCAGGGTCACCAGGATGAACAGCGTGGGGATCGCCCCCATGACGCGGCTCAGCGCATAGCGCAGCATGAGCCCGCCCCCGTCTGCCCGGCCGTGCGACTCGCAACCGTCCCCGTGATCCGCATTGCACCAGCGCAGCACAGACGCGCGGCGCAGCAAAGCACGGCATGGGACTTGCTTGATCGTTTCAGCAGTTCTCCCGGGAGACCGCATGTCCAAGCGTCAGATGCATCTCGTCGCGTACCTGAAGACCAGCCAGACCTTTCACCACCATGGGGCCTGGCGGCATCCGGCCTCGCCGCTCCACGACCTGCTGCTGCCGGAACGCTATGAGCATGTGGCGCGGGTGCTGGAAGCGGGCTTCTTCGATGCCTGCTTCTTCGAGGATACGAGCAACATCTTCGACACCCACGAAGGCAAGTTCGATGCGATCCTGAAAGGTGGCGGCCAGATCAGCCTGCTCGACCCGGTGGTCGTGCTCCCCTACCTGGCGCGGGCGACGAAGCATCTGGGCCTGGGCATCACGATGTCCACCAGCTTCTACCACCCGTTCCATATTGCCCGACTTCTGGGTTCGCTCGATCATCTTTCAGGCGGGCGGGTTGCCTGGAACGTCATCACCAGTGCCCAGGATGCCGAAGCGCAGAACTTCGGCATGGCGCGGATCGGCGACCGCGACACCCGCTACCAGCGGGCGGAGGAGACGGTCGAGGCCGCGCTGAAACTGTGGGCCAGCTGGGACGACGGCGCGCTGATCCTGGACAAGGCATCGGGCACGTTCGCCGACCCATCAAAGGTGCACTACGCCAATTATGTGGGCAGGCATGTCAGCACGCGCGGGCCGCTGCCCACCCCGCGCTGTCCGCAGGGGCACCCGGTCATCATGCAGGCCGGATCGTCGCCCCGCGGACGGGAAGTGGGGGCCCGCTTTGCGGAGGTGATCTTCACCATCCAGCACGACGTGGCCGACATGCTGGCCTATCGCCAGGACATGCACCGGCGCATGGCGGTGCACGGCCGCAAGCCTGAGGACTGCGTGATCCTGCCCTCCCTCGACATCATCGTGGGCGAGACGGATGCGATTGCCGAGGAAAAGCGCCAGTACCTGGACAGCCTGATCGATGCCGACCTGGCCATCGCGACCGTCTCCGCGCATATCGGCGTCGATCTGTCGAGCTATGACCTGGACAAGCCGCTGGACGTGGTGGGACGGGAGATCACGGTCCAGGGCGTGCTCGACGCCATCGTCTCCGCCACCAACTCCAAGGGCCTGACCCTGCGCGAGGCGGCGCACCGCTACGCCACCAGCTTCATGGCGCCCCAGATCGCCGGCAGCCCGACGACCATTGCCGACCGCATGCAGGAGATCTTCGAAAGCGGGGCGTGCGACGGCTTCATCCTGACGCCGACGACCTTCCCCGGCATGTACGAGGATTTCACCCGCATGGTCGTGCCGGAACTTCAGCGCCGCGGCATCTACCGCACCGCCTATACGGGCAAGACCCTGCGCGACAACCTGAGGGGGATCCAGGCATGAGCGTGCACCGGAGCAAGCATCTGCACCTGATCGCCTTCATGAAGACGGGGCCAACCAGCCACAATTACGGCATGTGGCGGCACCCCGACACCGCGATTGCCGACCTTTTGACGCCCGAGCGGTACGAGCACGTGGCCCGCGTGCTGGAGGCGGGCAAGTTCGACGGCCTGTTCTTCGAGGACCTGTCCGGGATCTATGACACCTACCAGGGCAGGATGGACGTGACGCTGGCGCGGGCGGGCCAGATGAACCTGCTCGATCCCCTGATGGTCCTGCCCTATGTCGCGCGGGCGACGCGGCACCTGGGCCTGGGCATCACGCTGTCGACCAGCTTCTACCATCCGTTTCACATCGCACGGCTGCTCGGCTCCCTCGATCACCTGTCGAACGGGCGGGTTGCCTGGAACGTCGTGACATCGGCGGCGGATCTGGAAGCGCAGAACTTCGGGATGGAGCGCATTCCCGACCGCAAGACCCGCTATGACAAGGCCGAGGAGGCGGTGGAGGCGTGCCTGGCCCTGTGGGATACGTGGGAGGAGGGGGCGCTGGTCATGGACAAGGCGGCCAACTTCTTCGCCGACCCGGCCAAGGTGCACTACGCCAACTACAAGGGCACCCATGTCGCGACGCGCGGACCGCTGCCCACGCCGCGCTGTCCCCAGGGCCATCCGGTCATCATGCAGGCGGGCTCATCCCCCCGCGGTCGCGAATTCGCGGCCAGGCATGCCGAGATCATCTTCACGATCCAGCACGGCAAGCAGGACATGATCGATTTCCGCAAGGACATGCACGAACGCATGGCGGCGATCGGCCGGGACCCATCCGAATGCGTGATCCTGCCCGCGGTCGACGTGATCCTGGGCGAGAGTGCCGCCGCGGCCGAGGCCAGGCGTCAGGACCTGTTCGACCTGATCGACCCTGAGATGGCGGTGTGCACCGTCTCCAGCCATATCGGCATGGACCTTTCGACCATGGAACTGGACAAGCCCGTGACGCTGGAGGCACGCGACCAGACGGTGGGCGGCCTGCTCGATGCCCTGATCCAGGGGGCCAACGCGAATGGCTGGACGCTGCGCGAGGCCTGCATGCACTACGGCGCCAGTCAGATGACCCCGCAGCTGGTCGGCACCGCGACGGATGTCGCCGACCGCATGCAGGACCTGCTGCAGTCGGGCGCCTGCGACGGCTTCGTCATGCCGCCCACGACTTTCCCCGGCATGTACGAGGACTTCGTCGCCCAGGTCGTGCCCGAGCTTCAGCGCCGCGGCGTCTATCGGACCGCCTATACGGGCAAAACCCTGCGGGAAAACCTACAAGACTAAGCAAAATACACCATGTGTTGGGTTTTATCCCCTTCTTCTCTGGGTGAAGCTAGAACAACGTAATGTTCGCGCGCGCTACCTTTTGATGTTGTAAGTTTGAGCTTCCTGCAGTGCGGGCCAAGGGCAAAGCACTGCGTCGGGATAGGACCACGAATTCTGTCAAGCTCTGCTCCTGGTGTTGTGCATCCAAGAGTTGATTTTATGATGGTTTTTGCTTATATTTGTGTTCTTTGTAATAGAGGATGCGTCATGAAGGCCTCTGCTGTAGGGTTGGCCGCCAGATTGATGTTGATGATAGTAATTCCAATTGGACTGCTTTACCTATGGCGTGAAAACATCAAAATTATTACTATAATCGACATTCTTATTTTATCTGGAATTTCGTGCTATTTCTTGGTTATTTTTGGGTCGTTTTTGAGGGGGCCTGGACAGTTTATTAAGGCGCTTGGGGAGTGGACGGTTTATATTATATGGGTGCCCATGGGTTCACTATGTATTGTATTTCTACTAGTTGTTAAGGTGGGTGTCATTGCTCTTAAATTGTCACTTAAGGGTATAATAGCTCTTACAGTTAGCTTGGCTTACTTTTTGCTTCCAATCGATTTGATTCCGGATTTCTTGCTCGGATTAGGTTGGATTGATGACATAATGCTGTTTGTTTCGTTGTCAATATGGGCAATGTCGGCTTCTCTTTCGGAAAGCATAAGATCGTCGTTCAAGGTTGTACGACCAATCACATCGTTTCCTTGAATGGGGGAGACACTCGGATGCGGAAGGCTATCGACTTCATAAAGTCACGACTGATCGAAATAGTGACCGGAGTTATTGCCTCTGCTTTATATACTTGGCTGAGTATGCCATCGGATGTTGTTGATCTTTCTGGGATTGCAGTCGGGCTAGTCGCTATCCCGGTGTTCCTTGGCTTGATCTATGTCGCCGGTGGGCTATTGGTATTGGTATTTCTGGTGTCAATATTGGACGTTGTCCTAACCCATCTCGGAGTTATCGATGGGTTGGATGGAGGCATGGACTTCTAAGTACAGAAGATGCATTTGGGGGAATACAGTTTGAGTAAGAAGAGGTTTTTGTTGCAAATTGATCGGACAGGTTTTGACAAATTGTGCATTTTGTACTGACTCTACTCCGCCTTGCTGAGCCAGCGGGCGGGGTGGATGTCGAGGACGTTGAATTCCCAGCCCTTCACCTTGGGGCTGACCATGTGCTGGGAGGTGTAGGTGTAGATCGGGATCAGGGGCTGGTCCGCCAGCATCATCGCCTCGGCCCGTTCCAGCAGGTCGAAGCGGGCGGCCGGGTCCGTCGTCATGGCGGCGGTTGCCAGGATCTCGTCATAGGCCTTGTTGTCGTAGCCGGAATCGTTGCGCACCCCCGCGGTCGAGATGAACAGGTCCAGGAAGCTGCTGGGATCGACGTAGTCGCCGATCCAGGCGGCGCGGGCCAGTTCGAACTGCTTCTGGTCGCGTGTCTCCAGATAGACCTTCCATTCCTGGTTGGTCAGCGTCGTCTCGACCCCCAGGGGCTTCCACATCGCGGCGACGGCAACCGCAATCTTCCGGTGGTTCTCGTTCGTGTTGTAGAGGATCTCGACGTTCAGCGGGTTGTCGGGGCCGTAGCCCGCCTCCGCCAGCAACCGCTTGGCCTCGGCTGTTCGGTCGGTCTGGGACATGGATGCGTAGTCGGCGGCCTGGGCGTCATAGCCGGGGACGCCGGGCGGCACGAAGCCATAGGCCGGAAGCTCGCCGCCTTGCGTGATCTTGTCGGTCAGCACGTCACGGTCCAGCGCCATGGACAGGGCGCGGCGGATCGGGAGCTGGCTGCCGAGCGGCTCCCGCGTCAGGTTGATGACGTAGAAATAGGTCCCGAAATAGGGGGTGTTCTTGAACTCGTCCGGCCGTTCGGCGGCCATCCGCTTGATCTGGTCGGACGGCACGTCATAGGTGACGTCGAGCTCGCCGGCGCGATAGCGCTTCAGCTCCTCCGCCATGTCCTCCAGCGGGTAGTACACGACCGTGTCCAGCTTCACGCTGGCGCGGTCGTGGAAAAGCTCGTTCGGCACGGCCGTGATCTGCGACTGCGGCACCCACTCGGTCAGGCGGAACGCACCGTTGCCCACGATGTTGCCGGGCCGCGTCCATTGCTGGCCGAACTGCTCCACCACCGACTGCTTAACGGGAAAGGCGATGTTGTGCGCCAGCAGGCCCAGGAAATAGGGGGTGGAGGCGCGCAGCCGGATCTCCAGCCTATTCGGCGCCAGGGCCTTCACGCCCAGCGTCTCCGGGGCCTTCTCCGTGCCGCCGGTGATCGCGTCGGCGCCGACGATGGGCGACAGGATCGGCGCATAGTCCGAGGCGGTCGCGGGATCGACCGCCCGCCGCAGCGAATAGACGAAGTCGTCCGCCGTGACCGGGCTGCCGTCCGACCACTTGCCCTCGGCCCGCAGCGTGAAGGTATAGACCAGGCCGTCGTCGGAAACGGTCCAGCTTGCCGCGGCCCCGGGGATCAGGCTGCCGTCGGCGGCGAACGCGACAAGGCCTTCAAACAGGTCGTTTTGGATCACGTTCTCCGACACGCCGGTCGACTTGTGCGGGTCGATCGATTCGGGCTCGGCCGCATTGCCGCGGTGCAGGACCTGCTCGGCCGCAACCGGGCCCGAGCCGAGGAGCATCGCGGCCAGGGTCGTCGCGATCAGGCGATTGCGCATCGAACCAGTCCCCCCAACATCTGAAGCGGAAACGATTGGAGCGCGGTCGTTGCCCTTGTGGCAACTGCGCCCTCGCGCGGGCGGCCAAGCTTTGCCAGGATCGCCATGACGCGCTGCACAATCGCGCGTGGCCTAGCCGAAGGATCGACCATGGACAGCATCGCGCTGCTGGAGCGCCTGATCGCCTTTCCCACGGTCAGCCGCAACCCGAACATCAACCTGATCGACTTCTGCGCCGACTTCCTGAAGGCACGCGGGGCAGAGGTGATGCTGGTCCCCGACGGCACGGGGCAGAAGGCCAATCTCTATGCCCATCTGGGGCCGAAGGACCGGCCCGGCATCATGCTGTCCGGCCATAGCGACGTCGTGCCGGTCGACGGCCAGGCCTGGACCCGGGACCCCTTTGCCTTGAGCGAGGGGGCGGGGCGGCTCTATGGCCGCGGCACGGCCGACATGAAGGGCTTTGTCGCGAGCGCACTTGCCGCCTTCGATCGCGCGGCGGGGCGGGACCTGGCCATCCCGCTGAACCTGGCGCTGAGCCATGACGAGGAGATCGGCTGCATCGGCGTGCGCAGCCTGATCGCCGACATGGCGGCATGGCCGGTCAGACCGCTGATGGCGATCGTGGGCGAGCCGACCTCGATGCAGGTGGGCCTGGGGCACAAGGGCAAGACGGCGCTGACCGCCACATGCTGCGGCCACGCCGCCCATTCGGCGCTGGCGCCGACCGGCCTCAACGCGATCCATCTGGCGGCGGACTTCATCGCCCGTCTGCGCGCCCGGCAGCAGCACCTGGCCGAGCACGGCAAGCGCGATGCGGCCTATGACGTGCCCTATTCGACGATCCATGTGGGCCGGATCGCGGGTGGCATCGCCCTCAACATCGTGCCCGACCGCTGCACCCTGGATTTCGAGATCCGCACCATCGCGGAGGAGGACGACGCCGCGCTGATCGCCGCGATCATGGCCGATGCCGAGGCAGTGGCCGCGGCCTCCCGCACCGAATTCCCGGCCGCCGCGGTCGATGTCTCGGTCGCGTGGGGCTATCCGGGCCTGGCGACCGATCCGGGGGCGGAGGTGGTCGCCTTCGTCGCCGGCCTGATCGGCGGCAACGAGCGGATCAAGCTGGCCTTCGGCACCGAAGGCGGCCTGTTCGACCAGGAACTCGGCATCCCCGCCGTCGTCTGCGGCCCCGGCTCCATGGACCAGGGCCACAAGCCGGACGAGTTCGTGACGCGTGACCAGATGGCCCGCTGCGACGCCATGATGGACGCCCTGATCGACCGGCTGGCGGCCGCCTGAGGTTCAGGCCGCCTCGGCCCGCGCGTCATAGGCGGCGCGCGCGGCAAGCACCGTCTCCTGGTGCTCCAGGGCCCAGTGCGCGACCGCGTTGAGCGGCACCAGCACGTCGCGCCCCAGGTCGGTCAGGGCATAGTCCACCCGCGGCGGAATGCTGGGCGTTACCGTGCGCGTGACGAAGCCGTCGCGTTCCAGTCCGCGCAGCGTGGTCGTCAGCATCTTCTGCGAGACGACCGGAATCTCCCGCCGCAACTCGTTGAAGCGATGGCTGCGGTGTGACAGCAGGATGATGACCAGGACCGACCACTTGTCGCCGATCCGCGCCAGGACCTGCCCCACCGCGCGGCAGGTCGCGGAGGGGAGTTCGATGTGCCCCAGTTTCATGAAGGTGCCTTCTTGAGCCCTGTCCAGTCACCGTTCTAGATCAAGTCACCAATGGTGACTACCTGGAGGACGACGTGGCGAATGTGGATGGGGGTGACCTGGTCCTGGTGACGGGTGGGTCCGGCTATATCGCGGGCTGGGTCATCGTCGAGCTGCTGCGGCGCGGCTACCGCGTGCGCGCGACCCTGCGCAGCCTCTCGCGCGAGGCCGAGGTGCGCGCCGCGATCGCAACCCAGCTGGACGCCGCTGGGCGCCTTGAATTCGCCGTGGCGGACCTGCTGTCGGACGAGGGCTGGGGCGGGGCGATGCAGGGCGTGCGCTTCGTCCAGCATGTCGCCTCGCCCCTGGGGATTGGCGAATACTCGGGCAAGGACCTGGTGAGCCCGGCGCGGGACGGGGCGGGTCGCGTGCTGCGCGCCGCCCGGACTGCCGGGGTGGCGCGTGTCGTCATGACATCGTCCGTCGTCGCGGCGGAGCCCCCGGCGTCCGGCGGCACGGCATCGGATGAGACGGTCTGGAGTGCGGTCGATGCGCTGGACGACACCAGCTACACGCGCTCCAAGACCCTGGCGGAGCGCGAGGCCTGGGCGATTGCCGAGCGCGAAGGCCTGGCCCTGACCACGATCCTGCCTGCCTTCGTCCAGGGGCCGGTCCTGGGTCCGGACATCGGCGGCTCGGTCACGGTGCTGCAGCGCCTGCTGAAGGGGGCGATGCCGCGGCTGCCGCGCCTGGGCTTCACCTTCGTGGATGTGCGCGACCTGGCCGCCCTGCACGTCGACGCCATGACCGCGTCCCAGGCGGCGGGCCAGCGCCTGATCGCGGCAGGGGAGTTCCTGTGGCTGGCCGATGTGGCGCAGATCCTGCGTAGCGAACTGGGCGAGCAGGCGGCCCGCGTGCCGACGAAGCTTGCCCCCGACTTCCTGGTCCGCCTGGGCGCAATGTTCGACCGGGACCTGCGGCAGGTGACGCCCAATCTGGGCCTGCGCCGGGTCTTCAGCGCAGGAAAGGCCGAGCACCTGCTGGGCTGGCGCTCGCGGCCCGCGCGTCAGTCGATCCTCGACGCGGCGCGCAGCCTCATCGCCATCGGCGCGGCCTGAGCCGGATGTGCACCCCCTGAACTGGGACTATGATCGGCTCCGAACGGGCGTGGTGGAAACCTGGATCGGCCAGGCGGGACCGCCGAAGACCCGATAGGGGGAGCGAGCGCATGCGCGTCTATCAACTGAACGGCAGCCGGGGCGCGGACGGCCTGAGCCTGGTGGAGCGGCCGGACCCGGTGGCGGGCCGCGGCCAGATCCTGGTGCGGATGCGGGCCGGCTCGCTCAACTATCGCGACCTGCTGGTGGCCCATGGCCGCTATGTGGGGGCGGCCCCGCCGAATCTGGTGCCGCTGTCGGACGGTGCTGGCGAGGTCGTGGCCGTAGGCCCCGACGTCCGGCGGTTCAAGGTGGGCGACCGGGTCTGCCCGACCTTCTTCCAGACCTGGATCAGCGGCGAGATGACGCCGGCCGATGGCGCGACCGCGTTGGGCGGGGCGGTCGACGGCGTGCTGGCCGAACTGGTCGTGTGCGACGAGACGGCGGCCGTGGCCGTGCCGGACCATCTGTCGTTCGAGGAGGCGGCCTGCCTCCCTTGTGCCGGCGTCACGGTGTGGGCGGCGCTATACGGGCCAAAGCCGCTGGTCGCGGGCCAGACCGTGCTGACCCTGGGCACCGGGGGCGTATCGTCCCTGGCGATCCAGTTCGCGCATGCGGCCGGTGCGCGCGTCATCTCGACCTCCTCCAGCGATGCCAAGCTGGAGGCGGCGCGGGCGCTGGGGGCGGCGGAGACGATCAACTACCGCACGCATCCCGAATGGCAGGACGAGGTGCTGCGCCTGACCGACCGGCGGGGCGTCGACCATGTGGTGGAGATCGGTGGTGCCGGCACCGCCACCCGCTCCATTGCGGCAACGGCGATGGGCGGGCAGGTGCACATGATCGGCGTGTTGACCATGGGCGAGGTCAACCCCCTGGCGCTGATCCAATGGAAGACGCTGCGCGGCATCTATGTCGGCTCCCGCAGCCATTTCGAGGCGATGAACCGGATGATCGCGGTGCACGGCATCCGCCCGTCGATCGACCGCACCTTCCCCTTCGCCGATGCGCCGGCCGCCTATCGCCACCTGGAATCGGCGGCGCATGTGGGCAAGGTGGTCATTCGCATCGCGTGACGGGCTGCGTTCGGAAAATCGGACGCAAAATCACAGAAAACAATATTTTGACGATGCCGGCTCCTGCGCCACGCTGAGGCCATCGGCTTCAACGTGTGACGCAGGGGTTCGCAATGGCGGTCGAAAAGGTCGAAGTCGTAGTCGTCGGCGCAGGCCAGGCCGGCATTGCCATGAGCGAGCATCTGGGCCGCCATGGCGTGCGTCACCTGGTGCTGGAGCGGGCCCGCATCGCCGAGCGCTGGCGGTCGGAGCGCTGGGACTCCCTGGTCGCCAACGGGCCCGCCTGGCACGATCGCTTCCCCGGCATGGAGTTTCCCGAAACCGGCCCGGACGGCTTCGCCCACAAGGATCAGGTGGCCGACTACTTCGCGGCCTATGCCGAGATGATTGCCGCTCCCATCCGCTGCGGGGTTGCGGTGCGCCAGGTGACGCGCCTGGCGGGACGTCCGGGCTTCCGGGTCGAGACGTCGGATGGCGTGATCGAGGCCAGCTACGTGGTCGCCGCCACCGGCCCGTTCCAGACGCCGATCGTGCCCGCATCCGTTCCGGCGGAGGCGGGCGTCCTGCAGATCCATTCCAGTGCCTACCGCAATCCGGACCAACTGCCGCCCGGTGCGGTCCTGGTCGTCGGTGCCGGCTCCTCTGGCGCGCAGATCGCGGCCGAGTTGCTTGAGGCGGGTCGCCGGGTGTTCCTGTCGGTTGGGCCGCACGGCCGCCCGCCGCGCGCCTATCGCGGGCGCGATTTCTGCTGGTGGCTGGGCGTGCTCAACAAGTGGGATGCCGAGGCGGTACCGGGGTCCGAGCACACCACGATTGCGGTCAGCGGCGCCCATGGCGGCCATACGGTCGATTTCCGCAAGCTGGCGGCCAGGGGCATGACCCTGCTGGGGCGGACCCTGTCCTTTCAGGACGGGGCGATGGTGATCGACGACGACCTGGCCCGGAACCTGGCCCAGGGCGACGCCAACTATCTGTCGCTGCTGGACGAGGCCGACGCCTATGTCGCCCGCAACGGCCTGGACCTGCCCGAGGAGCCTGCCGCGCGCATCATCGGCCCCGATCCGGCCTGTGTTGTTGAGCCCATCCGCACGCTGAACCTGGAAGAGGCGGGGATCGCCACGATCATCTGGGCGACCGGCTTCACCGCCGACTATGGCTGGCTCAAGCTGGATGCGTTCGAAGCCGACGGCCGGCCGCGGCACACGCGCGGCGTCTCCGTCGAGCCCGGCCTCTATTTCCTGGGCCTGCCCTGGCAGACGCGGCGCGGCTCCTCGTTCATCTGGGGGGTGTGGTACGACGCCGGCTACATCACCGACCACATCTGCAAGCAGCGCGGCTATGTCGCCTATCGCCCCGCCGAGACCCCCGTGCGCGCGGTGGCGTGAGCCCTTGACCGCAGGCCTGAGTTGATTGCTGACCAAGGCATTTGTGACGGAGAGCCTGATGGCGCACACGCGCATTCGCACGTTCAATACCAAGGACACCTATCCGGAGCAGAAGCTGGACAACGACCTGGCCCAGGTCGTCGTCGCGCGCGGCACGATGGTCTTTGTCCGCGGCCAGATCGGCCAGGACCTGGACACGCGCGAGAGCATCGGCATCGGCGACCCCACGGCGCAGACCGAACGTGCCATGGCCAACATCAAGATGCTGCTGGAGGAGGCGGGCTCCTCCCTCGACCATATCTGCAAGATCACGATCTACATCACCGATCCCCGCTATCGCGAGGCCGTCTATCGCGAGGTCGGGCGCTGGCTGAAGGGGGTGTTCCCCGTCTCGACCGGCCTGATCATCTCGGGCCTCGCACGCCCCGAATGGGTGGTCGAGGTCGACGCCATCGCCGTCATCCCGGATTGAGGCGATGACCTTCTCGATCGTCGCCCGCTGCCCAGCCACCGGCAGCTTCGGCATGGCCGTCTCCTCGTCCTCCCCCGCGGTCGCAGCGCGCTGCGCCTATGCCCGGGCCGGGGTCGGTGCCGTCTCGACCCAGAACATCACGGACCCGACCCTGGGTCCGAAGATGCTGGACCTGCTGGCTTTGGGCGCGGACGCACAGACCGCGGTCGATGTCGCCGTCGCCTCGACCCCGTTCGCCGACTTCCGGCAGCTGTCGGCGGTCGACGCGCAGGGCCGCGTCGCGACCTGGTCCGGCGCCCGCACGCTTGGCACGCACGCCACGGCCCATTCCACGGATGCGGCGGCGGCCGGCAACTTGCTGGCCAACACCAACGTGCCGGCCGCCATGCTGAAATCCTTCCACGCGGCCGAGGGATTGCTGGCGGTACGCCTGATCAAGGCGATGCGCGCGGCCCTGGATGCGGGAGGCGAGGAGGGGCCGGTGCACTCCATCGGGCTCAAGGTGGTGCGCGAGGTGTCCTGGCCCATCATCGACCTGCGCGTGGACTGGAGCGACGACCCGGTGACGGCGCTGGAGGCGCTGTGGGCAGTCTACGAGCCCCAGGTCGAACCCTATGTCCAGCGGGCGCTGGACCCCGCCTCCTCCCCCCGCTACGGCGTGCCGGGGGACAAGTAGGCCCTACTCGGCACCCGTCCCCATCGGCCTTGCCTGGAGACCGAAGGGCTCGAAGCTGGGCTTGCCGAAGAGGTAGCCCTGGAGCTGCTGTACGCCGAGCTGGCGCAGCGTCTCGGCGTCTTCCTGTGTCTCGACGCACTCGGCCACCGTCTCCAGGTTGAAGGCGGCGGCGAGGTCGAGAAGGGTGCGGACGAAGAGCTGGTTCTCGGGGCTGTTGGCGAGGTCGCGGACAAAGGCGCCGTCGATCTTCACCTTGTCCACCGCCAGGGACTTCAGGTGGCGGAACGAGGTGTAGCCCGCGCCGAAATCGTCGAGCGCCACCTTGCAGCCCAGTTCGCGAAGCGTCGCGACGAAACGGGCCATCTCCTCGATGTCCTGGATCGCCACCGTCTCGGTGATCTCGATGGTCAGGCGGTCGGCGACTTCGCGCTGGGCGCGGATCGTCGCCAGGACCGAGCGCAGCCAACCCTGGTCGGAGGCGGTGAGGCCGGAGACGTTGAGCGCAAGGCGCGCCTCGCGATGGCGTTGCAGCACGTCGAGGCCGAGTTCGAGGGCGCGGCGGTCGACCAGACGGACCAGGCCCAGCTGCTCCACGACCGGAATGAACAGGCCGGCGGCCGTCACCTGGCCGTCCGGCTCGATCATGCGGATCAGGCATTCGTGCTGGCGGATGATCGAATGGTCGGTGGCGTCCACGATCGGCTGGAAGGCCAGCGCCAGGCGCCGCTCCTTGAGCGCCGTCACCACCCGTTCGGCGATGGCGACGTTGCGGCGGCGCACGACCTCACGCGATTCGGAGGTCAGATAGGCGTGGAAGCAGTCCCGCCCGCCGGCCTTGGCGGTGCTCAGGGCTTCCTCCGCATGCTGCATGGCGGCATAGGTCGTCCGGGCCGCGGTCGGGATGGCCACGCCGCCGATGGAGACGGAGAGGGAGACAGGGCCCGGCCCCGTCTCGATCACGGTACCGCGCACGGCCTTCAGGATCTTGTCCGCGATCCGGGCCATGTCGGCCTCGGCGCAATTGGCCAGCACGATGCCGAATCGGTTGCCCGCCACGCGGCCGATCACGTCGGTATTGCGCAGGCAGGTCTCCAGCCGCTGCCCCACCGAGACGATGGCGGCGTCCGCCACGTCGTAGCCATAGGCGTCGTTGATGACGGTCAGGTTGTCGATGCCCACCAGCAGGAAGGCCGACGGCGCGTTGTAGCGCAGCGAATAGGCAAGGGCATGGGCCAGCGCATCGCGCAGGCGCGAGCGGTTGAGGTGGCCGGTCAGCTCGTCATAACTGGCCAGGAACTCCAGCTGCGCCTCGCGCTCCTTGCGCTCGGTCACCACCCGCATGGTGCCCACCATCCGGGTCGCCTGGCCCTGCTCGTCGAACTCGGCCATGCCGCGGTCCTGGACCCAGCAGAAATCGCCCGTGCCGCTGCGCACGCGGAACTCGGCGTCGTAGGTGCCTTCGCCGCGCAGGTGGGTGGCCAGGATCGCGGTGCGCGCGGCCAGGTCCTCGGCATTGATGCGGGTGCGAAAGGCGTCGGCGGTCGCCAGTTCCGCCACATCCTCCAGCCCCAGGGCGAGGGCGGCATTGCTGGACCAGATGATGTGGCCGCTGGTCAGGTCCCACTCATAGACGATGTCGCCGGAAGCCTTGAGAGCGGTTCTAAGCCGCTCAAGCTCCCGGCGATCCTCATCCGGCATGGGTTCGATGATACCAGACGTGACCAAAGCCACCGTCTCCAAGGTCCGCGCGTGAGGTGCGACCCTATGGGCGGAAAGTTAAAGAAGCCGTAATTTCCCGGGGCTTCGCGTGCGCAGCGCCCGCATTGCGCGAACTCCGCGCGCCATGGCCTGCTCCTCAATAGGCCAGCGCACAGCCATCCTTGCGCGGGTCCGATCCAGCGGACAGGGTGCCGGCCTCCCAGTCGATGACGATGCCCTGGCCCCCGCCCATGGGTTCGGCGCTGCGGGCCGTGCGGTGACCCAGTGCCGCCAGGGCTTCGGCCGTCGCCGCGGGAACACCCTTTTCGAGCGAATAGACGTCGCCATGGTGGAAACCGCGCGGCATGTCGATCGCCTGCTGGATATCCAGGCCGAAGTCGATCCAGTTGGTCAGGACATGGGCGTGGCCGACCGGCTGGAAGAAGCCGCCCATGACGCCATAGCCCAGCACCGCGCGGTCGCCCTGCGTCACCATGCCGGGGATGATCGTGTGCAGCGGCCGCTTGCCCCCCGCCACCACGTTGGGGTGCCCCTCCTCCAGCACGAAGCCGCAGCCGCGGTTCTGCAGCAGCACGCCCGACCTGGCTCCACAGAAGCCGCTGCCGAAATGGTCGAACAGCGAATTGATGAACGAGACGACATTGCGGTCGCGGTCGACCACCGTCAGGTAGACCGTGTTGGCCGAGGCGACGTCGGGCAGCCGCGCCGGCGGGTGCGCGGCCTTGCGGTCGATGGCCGCCTGCATCCGCCTGGCCTGCGCCTCGCTCAGCAGGCGTTCGACCGGCACGTCGCCACGCTCCGGATCCGCGATGAGGGCGTCGCGGCACTGCCAGGCAAGCCTCGTCGCCTCCGCCTCCAGGTGCATGCGCTCCGGCCCCAGGGGATCGAGGCCGGAGAGCTCGAAACCCTGGAGGATGTTGAGAATCAGCAGGGCGGTCAGGCCCTGGCCATTGGGCGGGATCTGGTGGACCGTGCGGCCCCGATAATCGGCCGAAATCGGCGTGACGACCTGTCCCCGGTGCTGCTCCAGGTCCTCATGGCGCATGACGCCGCCATGGGCGGCCAGGCTGGCCACCAGGTCGTCGGCGACCCAGCCACGATAGAAGCCGTCGCGCCCCTGTGCGGCGATCGTCTTCAGCGTCTCGGCCAGGGCGGGGAGCTTCATCACGGTGCCCACGCGCGGTGCTGCCCCATCGCGCAGGTAGTGGCGGCGCCCCTCGACGCTGAGGATTGCGCTGTCCTTGTGCCATTCATAGGCACAGCGCGGGCCGACGACGAAACCGTCCTCCGCACAGCGGATCGCCGGTTCCAGAACGCGGCCAAGGTCCATGCGGCCGTGCGCCTCGACCAACTGGGCCCAGGCATCGACGGCACCCGGCACGGTGACGGCGCCGGTCGAGTTGGCCTGGATCTCGCTCACGCCCTGCCGCCGGAACCAGTCGAGGGTTAGGGCGCGGGGCGCACGGCCCGAGCCGTTGAAGCCGATCACCGGCGCCTTGCCATTCAGGGCCAGCAGGGCGAAGCAGTCGCCACCGATGCCGGTCGACATCGGCTCGACCACGCATTGCACGGCACAGGCGGCGACGGCAGCATCGACCGCGTTGCCGCCGGCCTTCAGGATCTCGATCGCGGCAAGGGTCGCCGCCGGCTGCGAGGTCGCGGCTGCCCCGTTGACGCCATGGACCGTCGAGCGGCCGCCCTGCTGCAGATCCCTCATCCCTCGTACCCACCTGAAGCTGTGCCCATGGGGCGCCATCCTGGCCGAAGCGGCGCGGATCGGCCATTGCGGGAGGATCAAAGCTCAGTTGCGCGCGGCGGGCGGCCGTCCGTCGGGCTGCGCCGTCTCGTCCAGGTCGCGCCGGGCAGTCTCCGGCAGCAGGAGCCAGGCGATGAGGGCGGTCAGCGGCGGCACGAGCAGCAGCCAGGCGATCGCATTGGCCTGGGAACCGGCCCAGGGCAGCAGGGCAGAGCTGGCGAACAGGCCCGCCGCCTGGAAGCCCGCCGCCGCCAGGCCACGCAGGCCGGACGCCGTGCCCCGGGCCGAGGTCGGGAACAGCTCGGCGCTGAGCGCCGTCACCACGACATAGGCAGCGTAGTAGGAGAACAGGCCGACGATCCACGCCGCGATCACTGCCGCTCCGCTTGCCTGGTAGAACAGGGCATAGGCCGCGGACATCAGCAAAACGCCCACGATCAGGATCGGTCGGCGGCCAACGCGGTCGGCCAGTCGGCCGGCGACCAGGTTGCCCAGGAAGGCGATCGATCCCCCCAGGAAGAATACGGTGGCGACGTTCGCGGGGCTGTAGCCCTGGTCCGTCTGCAGGTACTTGGCCATGAAGAAGAGTGTGGGCGCCATGGCAAAGGACATCGGCGCGATCAGGGCCACCAGCAGGCCGACGCGGCGGGGATATTGCCGGGCCAGTTGCAGCAGCGGCGCCAGCGGGGAGGGGGCAGCCCCCACCCTGGCGAAGCGCTCGGTCTCTGGCAGGCCACGCCGCGCCCAGGCGATGCCCAGCAGTGGCAGGGCGCCCAGCAGGTAGAGCGCCCGCCAGCCAAAGGGCAGCAGGTCGACCAGACCGAACATGATGGAGGCGACGCCGCTGCCCATGGCGCCCAGCGCCGCCAACGCGCCCAGGGCCCAGCCGCGCACCTCCGGCCGCATTTCCTCGGCGATGACGACGATGGACAGCAGCTCCTCCGCCGTGGCGAAGGCCCGCGCGATTGCCTGGCACAGGGCGAACTGCGCGGGCGTCTGGGCAAAGGCGGTGGCCGCGGTCGCCAGCGTCAGGCCCAGGATGGTCAGCATCAGCAGGCGCCGTCGCCCGGCCAGGTCGCCGCCCATGGCCAGCAGTGCGGCCGGAATGACGCCCAGGCGGATCAGGCCGGTCAGGCCGCCGATCGCGTCGTCGCCGATCAGCAGCTCGCGCTGAACCTGGGCGATGGCCATCGAATAGATCGTCTGGTCGTACTCGTTGGCCAGGAACGCCAGGCCCACGATCCAGAACACGCGCGTCTCGCGCGGGGTCAGCGCGATCGGCGCGCGGGTCAACATGCGCAGGGCCCGGCGCGGGGCTGCCAGGATGTGAAGAAGGGAAGACTGGGACACGGGCATTGCACCATCGGCTGGGACGATTGTGCGCTAAGGACGCCCGATCGCCAGCAGCCGGGCCATGCCGCCTTCGCCGGCGGGCGCATTGCCTGCGCCAGCGGGCGATCAGACCGTTCGCGCTGCGTGAACGGTCGTGGGACGCAGCTCCGACAGGACCAACCGCTGCCCCAGGATGCGCGCCATCCGCTCCAGGACTGGCGCGGCCTCGGCCGCGAAGCGCCAGGGCGGATTGACCACGACCATGCCGCTGCCCGCCAGGCGGAAGGGGCCCGTCGTCGCCTCGGCGAGCTCGATCGCCAGGACCGATTCGACGGGAAGTTCGGCCGCGGCGCGGTGCAGGCCATCGACCACCGCCCGCTCCTTGATCGGATACCAGGCCAGCAGCGCCGCCCCCGGCCAGCGCCGGCCGCCCTGTTCCAGGGCGCGGGCCAGGCGCTCCATCTCGCCCGGCTTCTCGAAGGGCGGGTCGAGCAGCAGCAGGCCGCGCCGCTCACGCGGCGGCAGCAGCGCGCGGATCGCCTCCCAGCCGTCGCGCTGGTGGACCTCCACGCCGCTCCGGCCGCGCACGGACCGCCGCAGGGCCGTTGCCGGTTCGTCCTGCGTCTCGCACAGGATCAGGCGGTCGCCGTCGCGCAGGCCGTGCAATGCCACCAGTGGCGATCCTGGATACTGCCGCCAGCCACCGCCCGGGTTGCAGGCCGCCACTGCGCCGAGAAAGGGCGCGAGCTCCGGCAGCGACGCCCGTTCCGGCCACAGGCGGGCGATGCCGGAAGCGGCTTCGCCCGTGGCCAGAGCCGCCTCGGCCTCAAGGTCCGCCAGGCCGCTGCCGGCAAAGGCATCCAGTACGGCCAGCGGCTTCGGCTTCGCCGCCAGCCGGGCCAGGACCAGGGCCAGGACGGCGTGCTTCAGGATGTCGGCCGCCCCGCCCGCGTGATAGGCGTGATGGTAGTTCATGCGACCGCACGCTCCAGTACCGCCACGAACATGCCGTCCGTGCCGCTGCGCCGGGGACTGAGCTGCAGGGTGGGTCCATCGGCCGGACAGGGACTGGCCATCAGGCGCGGCCAGGCGGCGCGGATGTCCATCAGGGACAGCTCGGGCCGGGCCGCGAGCAGGGCCGTCACCTGATCGTCGTTCTCGCACGCCAGGACCGAACAGGTGACATAGACCAGGCGGCCGCCAGGACGGACAAGCGCCGCCGCGTCCGCCAGCAGGGCCGCCTGGACGCGGATCAGGTCGGCCAGGCGCTCCGGTCCCAGCTGCCAGCGCGCATCGGGATTGCGGCGCCAGGTGCCGGTGCCGCTGCAGGGCGCGTCGACCAGGACGCGGTCGAATCCGGCCTTGTGCCTGGCCAGCCACGGATCGCGCTCGGCTGCCACGACGCGGGACGACACGTTGTGCACCTGGGCGCGGCGCAGGCGCGTCGCGGCATCGGCGATGCGGCCGTCATGGACGTCACATGCCACGATGCGGCCCTTGTTCTGCATGGCCGCCGCCAGGGCCAGGGTCTTGCCGCCGGCGCCACTGCACAGGTCCAGCACGCGCATGCCGGGCGCTGCCTCGACCAGCAGGCTGGCGATCTGCGAGCCTTCGTCCTGGACCTCGACCCAGCCGTCGGTATAGGCGCGGGTGCGGGCGATCGGCGGCCGCCCGGCGACACGCAGGCCCCAGGGGGAATGCGCCGTCGGCTCCGCCTGCACGTCCTGCGCGGCCAGCGCGTGCCGAACCGCATCGCGCTCGGCAAGCAGCGCATTGGCCCGCAGATCCAGGCCCGCCGTCCGCGTCAGCGCCAGGATCTCCGCCTCTGCCACCTCGCCGAAGCGCGCGTCGAGCAGGGGCTCCGCCCAGGCGGGAATGTTGAGGCGCACGGCACGGGGCTGCGCCGAATGGGTCAGGACGCGCTCGGCCAGGCGCCTCGCCAGCTTCTGTTCCTCTGGCGCCAGCCGCACGTCATTGAAGGCCCAGGTGATCGCGTTCAGGTCCAGCTCCTCGATCAGGGCGAGGGCGGCGATCACGCGGGTGCGCGGGTTGATCGGTGCGACCAGCCGCTCCAGCCACCAGTCAAGCTGGGCGCGGGCGCGCTGGACCGCATCGACCAGGCGCGCAACCGAGGCGCGATGCTCCGGCGACACGCGCTCGTTCCGGAAGATGCTGCCCAGGACCCGGTCGGCCGCGCGGCCGGTTTCGACCTCGGCCAGGGCGGCCAGTGTCGGACGGAGCCAGGGCGCGCCGCGGGGAACGGCGTTGGGGTGGGCGCGGCGACGCATGGGTGCTCTCGGATTCATCTGTGTGGCGACCAAAGAACTGGCAGCCAAAGTGTTCTTTGCCCAATATTTGTGCAGCGCACTCCGGCGGCCTGCTTCGGGCTCCTGGACTGCACACTGGCACGAATCTTGAAAACAGCAACTGCAGGGCGGCGCAGCGGCCGCGGAACTGGGGGATCGCAATGAAAATGGTCATGGCCGTCATCAAGCCATTCAAGCTTGATGACGTGCGCGAGGCTCTCGCGGCTCTGGGCGTGCCCGGGCTGACGGTCAGCGAAGTGAAGGGCTTTGGTCGGCAGAAGGGGCACACCGAGATCTATCGCGGTGCCGAGTACACCGTGAGCTTCCTGCCCAAGGTGAAGATCGAGGCTGCGGTCGCCGACGAACTGGTCGAACAGGTTGTCGAAGCGATCCAGAAGGCCGCCCAGACCGGCAAGATCGGCGACGGCAAGATCTTCGTCCTCGACCTGATGCAATCCGTTCGCATCCGGACCGGCGAGACCGGTCCGGATTCGCTCTAGAGGGGGAAGTTGGACCCATGAAAGTCCTGATGAAATTGGCTCTCGTGCTCGGTGTGCTGCTGTGCGGCGCACTGGTCATGCAGCACGGGATCGCAGACGCCGTGGCCCAGGAGGTGACGGCACCTGCGGCTGATGCGCCGGCAGCCGCGGCCCCGGCAGCCGAAGCCCCGCCCCCGACCATCGATTCCGGCAATACCGCCTGGATGCTGACCTCGACCGCGCTGGTCCTGTTCATGACGATCCCGGGCCTGGCCCTGTTCTATGGCGGCATGGTCCGCAAGAAGAACGTGCTGGCCATGCTTATGCAGTCCTTCGCGATCTGCGCGCTGGCCTCCGTCATCTGGATGGTCGTCGGCTACAGCCTGGCCTTTACCGAAGGGTCGGCCTTCATCGGCGGCTTCGACAAGCTGTTCCTGTCGGGTGTCACGCTCGATTCGGTCAGCGGCTCGATCCCCGAGACGGTCTTCATCACCTTCCAGATGACCTTCGCGATCATCACGCCGGCGCTGATCACCGGTGCCTTCGCCGATCGCATGAAGTTCTCGGCCCTGGTGCTGTTCACCATCCTGTGGGCGACGCTGATCTATCCGGCGGTCTGCCACTGGGTCTGGGGTCCGGGCGGCTTCCTGCTGGGCGACGGCGTGCTGGACTATGCCGGCGGCACCGTCGTGCACATCAATGCGGGCATTGCCGGCCTGGTCGCCGCGATCGTCCTGGGCAAGCGCCTGGGCTATGGCCGCGAGCAGATGGCGCCGCACAACCTGACCCTCAGCCTGATCGGTGCGTCCATGCTGTGGGTGGGCTGGTTCGGCTTCAACGCAGGCTCCGCGGCGGCGGCCGACGCCCGTGCGGGCATGGCCATGCTGGCGACCCAGGTGGCGACCGCCGGTGCGGCGCTGGGCTGGATGTTCATCGAGTGGATCCTGAAGGGCAAGCCGAGCGTCCTGGGCATCATCTCCGGCGCCGTTGCGGGCCTGGTGGCGGTCACCCCGGCGGCGGGCTTCGTCGGCCCGGGCGGCGGTCTGGCGATCGGCATCGCGTCCGGCATCATCTGCTTCTGGGCGTCGACCAGCCTGAAGCACATGCTGGGCTATGACGACTCGCTGGACGTGTTCGGCGTCCACGCGGTGGGCGGCATCGTCGGCGCCATCCTGACCGGCGTCTTCGCGGTCGAGGCGATCGGCGGCGTGGCCGGCGCGCTGGAAGGCAATGCCGGCCAGGTGGTCACCCAGATCTACGGCATCCTGGCGACGATCGTCTTCTCGGCGGTCGGCACCTTCATCCTGCTGAAGATCGTCGATGTCATCGTCGGGCTGCGTGTGGACGAGGAGTCCGAGCGCGAGGGCCTGGACATCCGCCTGCACGGCGAGACAGTCCAATAAGCATCAGCGGCATACAGACGGGAAAGGGGGCCTCCGGGCCCCCTTTCTTTTTGTGCGGAGGCCTGGCCCGCTGGCTGAGGCTTGACCCCCGGCCTTGGCGCCCCCGATTGTTGCGATGGGGAAGCGAATACGCACCCCCCCTGATGCGTAAGCCGTGCATCGGGGGAGGTGCCGCGCCGGCCGCGTCCGACGCAACGCCGCGGCGCAGGCAGGAAGGGGCAGAAATGGGATGGTTTGACCGGCTGAAGCTCGAACTGAGCACGATTGTCCGGCTGGTCCGGACGTTGCGCCGGATGCGTTCGGTGAAACCCGGCAGCGACACGACCCTGGTCGAGGTGTGGGAGGGCGTGATCGACCGCCACCGCGACCGCCTGGCCATCATCTCGGACGAGGCGAGCTACACCTATCGCGACTACGAGGAACACGCCAACCGCTACGCCAACTGGGCCCTGGCGCAAGGCTGGAAGCGCGGCGACGTCGTCGCCCTGCTGATGGAGAACCGGCCTGAATACCTGTTCGCCTGGCTGGGCCTGGCCAAGGCCGGCCTGACGAGTGCCTTGATCAACACCAACCTGATGGGCCAGCCGCTGGCCCATTCCCTGACCGTCGCCAATGCCAAGGCGATCATTGTGGGCGCCGAACTGGCCGACAACCTGGCCGCCGTGATCCCACAGATCGGGGGCGGTATCCCGGTCTACCAGACCGGTGCTGGCGGTGTGCTGCGCCCGGTGTGGAACGACCTGGACGCGGCCCTTGCGGCGCAATCGACCGCGCGGCCCGACAAGGCCAAGCGTGCCGGGCTGACCAATGACGACAAGCTGTTCTATATCTATACCAGCGGCACGACGGGCCTGCCCAAGGCGGCGAACATCAGCCATTACCGCGCCCTGCGGATGGTCCATGCTTTTGCCGTGACGGCCGATGCCACGCCCCAGGACCGCATGTACTGCGTGCTGCCGCTGTACCATTCGGCCGGTGGCATCTGCGCCATGGGCACGGTGCTTTCGGTGGGCGGCGCCCTGATCGTGCGGCGCAAATTCTCGGCCAGTGCATTCTGGAGCGACGCCGTGCGCCATCAGGCGACGCTGTTCCAGTACATCGGCGAACTGTGCCGGTATCTGCTGAACGCGCCCTCCGTCCCCGAGGAGCGCCAGCACCGCATCCGCCGGGCGATCGGCAACGGCCTGCGCCCCGACATCTGGGAGCCGTTCCAGCGGCGCTTCGGCATCAAGTCGATCGCCGAGTTCTATGGCGCCACCGAAGGCAACATCGCCATGGTGAACGTCAACGGCCAGGTGGGCGCCGTGGGCCGCATCCCCGGCTACCTCGACAAGATCTTCAACGTGAAGCTGGTCCGCTTCGACGTGGAGGCGCAGAAGCCGGTGCGGGGGGCCGATGGCTTCTGCATCGCCTGTGCGCCGGGCGAGGTGGGCGAGGCGCTGGGCAAGATCGAGACCGACCCCTCCAAGCCGCTGGGCCGCTTCGAGGGCTATACCTCGCAGGAAGAGTCGGACCGCAAGATCCTGCGCGACGTCTTCGAGAAGGGGGATGCCTGGTTCCGCTCCGGCGACCTCCTGCGCCGGGACGAGGACAACAACTTCTTCTTCGTCGACCGCATCGGCGACACCTTCCGCTGGAAGGGCGAGAACGTCGCGACCAGCGAAGTGTCGGAAGTCATCTCGACCTATCCCGGCGTGCAGGAGGCGAACGTCTATGGCGTCCATGTGCCCGGGCGCGACGGCCGGGCGGGCATGGTGGCCCTGGTGGCGGAGCCTGGCATCGACCTGGCCGGCCTGCGCCAGCATATCGAGCGCAACCTGCCGGCCTATGCTCGGCCCCTGTTCGTTCGCCTGCTGCCGCAGATGGATTCGACGGGCACGTTCAAGCAGCGCAAGGTCGAGCTGGTGCAAGACGGGTTCGATCCGGCCAGGATCAGCGATCCGCTGCTGTTCCTGCCGCCCGACGCGCAGGAGTTCGAGGCCCTGAACGCACCGCTCTATGGCCGGATTGTCGACGGCAGCATCCGGCTTTGACGTGGGCGTGACTGCCCCCGCGGCACGGAGGGAGGGCGCACCGTCTTTCGACGCGGCGTTCCAGGAGGGCCTGGGTCGCCTGCTCGCCTGGCGCCGGGACGTGCGCCACTTCTTCAGCGATCCGCTGCCCCGGGGCCTACTGGAGGAGTTGCTGGCGGCGGCGCACACCGCGCCATCGGTCGGGAATTCCAGGCCCTGGCGCTTCGTGCGCCTGGTCTCGGCCGACAGGCGCGCGGCGCTCGCCGCGCATGTCGACGCGCAGGTGGCGGTGGCCGCGGCGGCCTATCCACCAGGCAGCCCGCAGCGCGAACGCTATGACGGGTTGAAGCTGCACGGCGTACGCGAGGCCCCGGAACTGCTGGCGGTGTTCTGCGAGACGCAGCCGCAGGCGGGGCACGGCCTGGGCCGCGCCACGATGCCGGAGACGCTGGACTATTCCGTCGTCCTGGCGATTCACACGCTGTGGCTGGCTGCGCGGGCGAGGGGCATCGGGCTGGGCTGGGTATCGATCCTGGAGCCCGCCTTCGTCCATTCCCTGGTCCAGGCGCCCGCCCATTGGCGCTTCATCGCGGTCCTGTGCCTGGGCCTGCCGGCCGAGCCGCTGCCCGAACCGGAACTGGCGCAGCGCGGCTGGCAGGCCGACAGCGACTGGCGCGAGCATCTGAGCGAGGCCTGAGCAGCGCTTTTCCCGCGACGCTCCGACAGGGGCGGGGGCGCTCGCGCATCATCGGGCAAGCGCCTGCAGGCGCTCGGCCAATGCCGCATGGCCGTTGATGCGGGCCCACAGGACGGCCTCCCGCCCGGCCTCGTCGGCCAGCGTGATGGTGGCGCCGCGGGACAGCAGCAGGTCGAGCAGGTCCGCGCGGCCAAACGCGCCTGCATGGGTCACCGGGCTCCAGCGGCCAAGCTCGCTGCGGCCGTTCACGGGCACGCCCTGGTCCAGCAGCCAGACCACGGCATCGCGCCGGTCCTGCTGGACCGCCTTGCACAGTGCCTCGATCCCATGACGGCGGACGGCGATGCCCTGGTCGTCCTTCAGCCAGCGCAGCATCGCGACGGAGCCGCCGGCGGCTGCCGCGGCGAGCACCCATCGCGGGTGTTCCGCCGGCGGCTGTCGGGCGAACACGGCCTGGGCAAAGGCGATGTCGCCGGTCGCCACGGCATCCCGCCGCAGCGAGCCGTGCGTCCCGAAGTACCAGCCATCCGGCTTGAAGCGCGGGTCGATGACGATGGCCATGGCCAGCCGCATCATCCGTCTCTTCAAGGCGCGGTCGAGGACGGGGCTCCAGGCCTCGCTCGGAGGCTCGCCCGGCTTGTCGCCCTCGATCAGGAAGTGGAAGGGGGCATTGGGATCGGCGCCCGCGGCCAGGAGGGCAAGGGCCCGGCCCTCGTCGTTGGCCTCCACCGCCTCGACGATGGCCGCCTGTTCCCGGGGCGCCGCCACGTCGAGGTCACTCAGGATCGTGGCGGCGGTGGCGCGCCGGCAGGAAAGGTCAGCGTGACCGTCGTGCCGCGTCCCGGCAGGCTTGCGATCGCGAAGCGGGCGCCGTGCAGCTCGGTCAGGGCCCGCGCCAGGGGCAGGCCAAGTCCCGTGCCGCGCCGGTCGGGCGCCATGTCCGGGTGGACCTGGCGATAGGGCTCCAACGCGATGGCAAGCTGCTCTGCCGTCATGCCGGCGCCGCTGTCCGCGATCTCGATGACCGTGGCGCTGGAGTCGTCGACGTGGCCGGTGATCACGACTTCACCGCCCAGCGGGGTGAACTTGACCGCATTGGACAGCAGGTTCACCAGGATCTGCTTCAGCGCGCGGGAATCGGCGTAGACGGCCGCCCCCTCATCCAGGCGGCAGCGCAGGTCCAGGCAGCCGGCCTGGGCCTCCCCCCGGACCAGGCGCAGCGCGCCCTCCACCGCCTCGTCCAGGTCGAGCCAGCGCATGGCGAGGTCCATCCGCCCGGCCTCCACCTTGGCCAGGTCCAGCACATCGTTGATCAGGGTCAGGAGGTGGCGCCCGCCCTCCTCGATATAGCCGGCATAGTCGCGATAGACCGGCGGCTCCAGCGGCCCGTGAATGCCGGCGCGCATGACCTCGGCAAAACCGATCACGGCGTTCAGCGGCGTGCGCAACTCGTGGCTCATCTGGGCCAGGAAGCGCGACTTGGCGTGATTGGCGGCCTCTGCCTCGAAGCGGGCGCGGCGCAGTTCCGTGTCCTGCGCCATGCGGCTGCCGATGTCGCGCGCGATGGTGACCAGATAGGGCTCGTCCTCGTCCCGCATCAGGCGGGGGCTGGCTTCCACCCAGATCCAGCGGCCATCGGCATGGGCCACGCGAAACTGCGCGCGCAGGCCCTCCACCCCCTGCCAGGCGTGGTCGAGGCCGGCTATCGTGCCGGCAATGTCGTCGGGATGGACAAGGTCGAAGGCCGGCCGGCCCGTGAGGTCCCCCGGCCTGCGCCCCAGCACCCACTCGACCGAGGGGGAGATGTAGGAGACCAGGCGCCGACTATCGATCGTCATGAAGATGTCGCTGACGTTCTCCGCCAGCAGGCGGAAACGCCGCTCGGCTTGGCGGGCCTCGGCCAGTGCGTGACCCGCCAGGTCAAAGGCCGCGAACTCGCCGCGCGACATCATGCGGCCGCGCAGCGTCATCGTATAGCCCAGCGCCAGCGACGGGCCGACGAGGAGGACGAGGCCCAGGGCTGCGGCCGAGCCCTCCTGGGCAACGCTTTGCCCGATGAAGACCAGCGACGCGACAATGGCCACGGCCAGGCCCCAGAGCATCGACACCGGCAGGAACATCAGCATCGCCAGGTTGACGATGACGAAGTAGAGCGCGATCGCCCAGGCCTCACTGGGGCGCATGAAGACCAGCATCACCAGCGAGGTGTAGACCAGGGTCATCGCCGCCAGGCCCCAGCGGTCGAACACGGAGACCGGCTGACCGCGGGCGGCGGAGACGACGGCGCCCAGGGACGTGAGCACCACCAGGATGCGGACCACCTGGAGCCAGACCCCGTCGGCCGGGCCATAGAGCAGAAGGTCGTAGCTGCCGCCGGCGATATAGGTCGCGGTGCAGACGCCGCCGCCGATCATCGCGAAGCGGCGCAGCAGGCCGTCGCGGGCCCTGAGATATGCCTGTTCCAGCGCCGGGTCGCGGAAGCACGCGGCATAGCGCGTGACCGCATAACGGCCCGAGAGCTCCGGCAATGGCCTGGCCGCTTTCCCCGGGCCTGCCACGCGGGCATCCGGACCGGGGTCGATGTCGGCCATCAACGTCCGATCCGGTCCATGCTGGCGCTTGTCGCCGCCGCGCCTAGGCGGCCTTCAGCAGGCCGCGCAGCACGTACTGCAGGATGCCGCCATGGCGGAAGTACTCGACCTCGTCCAGCGTATCGATCCGGCAGAGCAGCGGCACCGTCTGGGTGGAACCGTCGGCCCGCTTGATGGTGCATTCCACCGTCATGCGGGGCTTCAGCCCTGCGGCCATGCCCTTCAGGTCGATCACCTCGGTCCCGTCCAGGTTCAACGTCTTGCGGTTGACCCCTTCGGGGAAGACCAGCGGCAGGATGCCCATGCCGACCAGGTTCGAGCGGTGGATGCGCTCGAAGCTTTCGGCGACGACGGCCTTGATGCCCAGGAGCTTGGTCCCCTTGGCCGCCCAGTCGCGCGACGAGCCGGTGCCGTATTCCAGGCCGGCAAAGACCACCAGCGGGGTTCCCGCCGCCTGGTACTTCATCGACGCGTCATAGATCGACATCACCTCGCCATCGGGCTGGTGCTTCGTGTTGCCACCTTCGGCCCCGCCCAGCATCTCGTTCTTGATGCGGATGTTGGCGAAGGTGCCGCGCATCATCACCTCGTGATTGCCGCGCCGCGCGCCATAGGAGTTGAAGTCGGCGGGCGCGACACCGTTCTCGATCAGGTAGCGGCCTGCAGGCCCGTCCTTCTTGATCGAGCCGGCGGGCGAGATGTGGTCCGTGGTGATCGAATCGCCGAACAGGCCCAGAACGCGGGCGCCGATGACATCGGTCACGGCACCCGGCTCGGCCGGCATGTTCTCGAAATAGGGCGGGTTCTGGACGTAGGTCGACTTGTTGTCCCAGGCATAGGTCAGCGACTGCGGCGTCTTGATCCGGCGCCACAGCTTGTCGCCGCTGAACACATCGGCGTACTGCTCCTTGAACATGTCCTGGGTCACGAACGAGCCCACGGCGTCGGCAACCTGGCGGTTGGTCGGCCAGATGTCCTTCAGGAACACCGGGTTGCCGCTCGAGTCCTCGCCCAGCGGCTCGTTCACCAGGTCGACCCCGACCGAGCCGGCCAGCGCATAGGCGACGACCAGCGGAGGCGAGGCCAGGTAGTTGGCGCGCACGAACGGATGGACGCGGCCCTCGAAATTGCGGTTGCCGGACAGGACCGCCGCGGCGACCAGATCGCCCTCGGTGATGGCGTCCGAGATCGGCTCGGGCAGCGGGCCCGAATTACCGATGCAGGTGGTGCAGCCATAGCCGACCAGGTTGAAGCCCAGACGGTCCAGGTCCTTCTGCAGGCCAGCCTTGGCCAGGTACTCGGTCACGACCTTGGACCCCGGGGCCAGGCTGGTCTTGACCCAGGGCTTCACCTTCATGCCCTTCTTGACGGCGTTGCGGGCCAGCAGGCCCGCCGCGATCATGACGGACGGGTTGGAGGTGTTGGTGCACGAGGTGATCGCGGCGATCACCACGTCGCCATGGCCGACCGAATAATTGGTGCCCTTCACCTGCGGGCGGGCATCGGCCGGGCCGGCCTTGCCAAAGCCGTTGTCGGCCAGTGCCTTGGCGAAGCCGTCCTTGACCTTGGACAGCTCGACCCGGTCCTGCGGCCGCTTCGGGCCGGCCAGGCTGGGCTCGACGGTCGAGATGTCGAGTTCGAGCGTGTCGGTGAAGATCGGGTCGGGAGTCCCAGGCTTGCGCCACATGCCTTGCGCCTTGGCATAGGCCTCGACCAGGGCGACGCGCGCGGCCTTGCGGCCGGTCTTCTTCAGATAGGCGATCGTCTCGCGGTCGACCGGGAAGAAGCCGCAGGTGGCACCGTATTCCGGCGCCATGTTGGCGATGGTCGCACGGTCGGCCAGGCTCAGCTCATCGAGGCCAGAGCCATAGAATTCCACGAACTTGCCGACCACGCCCTTCTTGCGCAGCATCTGGGTCACGGTCAGGACCAGGTCGGTTGCCGTCGTTCCCTCGCGCAGGCGCCCCGTCAGCTTGAAGCCCACGACCTCGGGAATCAGCATCGACACGGGCTGGCCCAGCATCGCGGCCTCCGCCTCGATGCCACCCACGCCCCAGCCCAGAACGGCCATGCCGTTGACCATGGTCGTGTGGCTGTCAGTGCCGACCAGCGTATCGGGATAGGCGACCGTCTCGTCCCCGTCCCTGCCGGTCCACACACCCTGCGCCAGATATTCCAGGTTCACCTGGTGGCAGATGCCGGTGCCCGGCGGCACCACGCGGAAGTTGTTGAATGCCTTCTGGCCCCAGCGCAGGAACTGGTAGCGCTCACCATTGCGCTCGTACTCGATCTCGGTGTTCTTCTCGAGTGAATCGCGGCCGCCAAAGACATCGACCATCACCGAATGATCGATCACCAGGTCGCAGGTCGACAGCGGATTGATCTTCTCCGGATCGCCGCCCATGTTCGACATGGCATCGCGCATCGCCGCCAGGTCGACCACGGCCGGCACGCCTGTGAAGTCCTGCATCAGCACGCGCGCCGGGCGATAGGCGATTTCGCGGTCGCTGCGGCGATCCTTGACCCAGTCGGCCATGGCCTTCACGTCATCGGCGGAGACGCTGCGGTTGTCCTCGTAGCGGAGCAGGTTCTCCAGCAGCACCTTGAGCGAAACGGGCAGGCGCTCGACATCGGGGCCCAGGCGCTCCGCCGCCTTCTTCAGGCTGTAATAGGTGTAGGTCTTTGCCCCGACTTTCAGTGTGCGGCGAGTCTTGAAGCTGTCGAGTGATGCCACAGCGGGTCCTCCAGTGGGGCTTGACCGGCGACGCGACCGCGGCGCCCGAGGGCCAGGCGCCGGGAGACTCGCGTTGCGGTCGAGGATGAGCGAGAGATTCCGGTGCGAGGAATAACCCGACGACGCGTAAGTGAAAAGATGGAGAGTAGGGTGTTCCGCCCTCAATCGCCGCCGCTGTGACGGGTTGCGCCTGGCTGGGGGCGTCGCCCCAGCGTGGCGCCGATGCCCGCGGTGCTGACCAGGACGATGCCGAGGATCGCCGTCGGCGGCAGCGCTTCCTTCAGCAGGAACCAGCCAACAAGGGCGGCAATCGCCGGCTGGGTGCTGGTCAGTACGCCAAAGGTGGCGGTCGCGACGTGGCGCAAGGCCAGCATCTCAAGCCCATAAGGCAACGAGGTCGACAGGACGGCAACGGCCGCCACGCCCAGCGCCAGCTGGGGACTGGCCATGTAGGTCGGGATCTGGCTACCGCCGAAGGGGATCAGGATCACGGCCGCCACCATCAGGGCAACGGCCAGGCCCGTGACGCCGGGGATCAGGCGCCCGGCGCGGGCGCTGAGCAGGATGTAGCCGGCCCAGCAGGCCCCTGCCGCGATCGCCAGGAGGAAGCCCAGGGGATCGGCATGGTCCATGCCGCCCAGCGGCGTCAGGAGCAGGCCGCCGCAAAGCGCCAGGGCCGGCCAGGCGAAGTCGAGCGGCCGCCGGGCGCCCATCAGCGACAGCGACAGCGGGCCCAGGAACTCGATCCCCAGGACGATGCCCAGCGGCAGGCGCTGGATCGCCATGTAGAAGGTGACGTTCATCATCGCGACGACGGCTCCCAGGGCAAGCCCGGCGCGCCATTGCGCCGCCGAGAGGCGCCACAAGGCGGGTCGCGTGACGATCAGCAGGACCGTGGCCCCCAGCGCATTGCGCCAGAAGGCCAGCGCCATCACGTCGCGGCCCGTCCCCACCTCCTTGGCAAGGCCCGCGCCGATGGGTGAGATCACGACGGCGGCCAGCACGAACAGCGGGCCAAGCACGCGCCACAAGGCGGCGGAGGGTGCGGGCGCACCCGATGGAACAGGGGACATGATGGCGCAAGGCATGCCGCACGGCTTCCTGCTGGGCAAGTTCCTGCCGCCCACGATGGGTCACAAGTTCCTGGTCGACTTCGCCGCAGCCCAGTGCCGGCGCGTGTCCGTCCTGGTCTGCACGCGAAGGAGCGACCCCGTCGCCGGGGCCTTGCGCCATGCCTGGATGCGGGAGGCGTTCCCGGCGCTGGACGTGATCCACCACAGCGCCGAGATCCAGGAATACCCGCACGGGCCCGACGACCGCGCCTTCTACGACCTCTGGCGGGACTCGATCGCCGCGCATGTGCGGGGGCCCATCAGCCACGTCTATGCGTCCGAGCCCTATGGCGCCGATTTGGCCGCTGCCCTGGGCGCCGCTTTCGTACCGGTCGACCTGGGCCGGGTCGTTGTTCCCATTTCCGCGACCCAGGTGCGCGCGGCCCCGCTCGCCCATTGGGACATGATCCTGCCCCAGGCGCGGTCCCACTTCGTGAAACGGGTGTGCATCTTCGGGCCCGAGTCGACGGGCAAGACGACGCTGGCCGCTCGCCTGGCGCGGGCCTTCGATACGCGCCACGTGCCGGAATATGCCCGCGCCCTGCTCGATGCCGGTGGGCGCTGCGACTATGAGGACATCCCACTGATCGCGGCGGGGCAGGTGGCGGCGGAGGATGCGGCGGCGAAGCAGGCGCGCGGGGTCGTGGTCTGCGATACCGATCCGCTGACCACCACGATCTGGAGCCGCTGGCTGTTCGGCCGGGTGCCGGCCGAGGTCGAGGCGCTGGCCGCGGCACGATCCTATGACCTGACCCTGCTGTGCGACATCGACTGCCCCTGGGTCGACGACGGCCAGCGCTATTACGGCGATCCGGACATGCGGGCGCGCTTCATGGCCGACTGCCGCGCCACGCTGCAGGCGGCGCGGCGGCCCTATGTCGTGTTGAACGGCGACTGGGACGCGCGCTTCGATGCTGCCTGCGCCGCGATCAGGGCGCTCCTTCGGCCAAGTTGAAGCCCTCGTCCAGCCAGCCGCAGATCCCGCCCGTCATCAGTTTGACCGGCCGGCCCAGGCGCGCCAGTGCCAGGGCGCCGCGAGCTGCCCCGTTGCAGTGCGGACCGGCGCAGTAGGTCACGAACAGGGTCTCCGCCGGCCATTCGGCCATGCGCCGTGCCGTGATCTTGCCATGCGGCAGGTTGATGGCGCCCGGCACGTGGCCGGCCGTGAAGAGGTCGGGGCTGCGCACGTCGAGCAGGACGAAGCCGGCTTTACCACTCGCCAGGGCGGCGTGGACGTCCCAGCAATCCGTCTCGAACGCGAAGGCCTGGGCAAAGTGGGCAACAGCGTCGGCAGGTAGTGCTGCGGGATACTCGGTCACGGCGTTGGTCATGGCGTCCATTTCTTTGTCCGACCTCATCCTGAGGAGGCCCGCAGGGCCGTCTCGAAGGATCGCCAGCGAGCGCTCGTGGGCCATCCTTCAAGGCTACGCATCGCTCCGCACCGCAGGATGAGGTGGGGAAGTGGGAACTCTCTTCTCCTGGACATTGCCGCGCCGCGCAGGCATGCGTCAGTGGCGGAATGGACAAGGTCATGACGGATCATGCCAAAGGCGATGCGTGACGCCAGGCTGGTGGCGGCCCTGGTCTATGACGGGCTGTGCACGTTCGAGTTCGGCATCGTGGCCGAGGTGTTCGGCCTGGAACGCCCCGAAATGGGGGCGGACTGGTACCGCTTCGTGCCCGTGGCCGAGGTGCCCGGCCCGGTCCGGGCCGGCGGCGGCATCCAAGTCGTGGCCCGCCATGGCCTGGACGTGCTGGCCCGCGCGGGAACGATCGTCGTGCCCGGCTGGGGCATTGACCGGCCGCCGGCATCGCCTGCCTTAGCCCAGGCGCTGCGGGCGGCACACGCGGAAGGCGCCCGGCTGGTCACGATCTGCTCCGGTGCTTTCCTGCCGGCAGAGCTGGGCCTGCTGGACGGACGGCGGGCGACGACGCATTGGCGCTATGCGGCGCGGCTGACGGAGCGGTTTCCGGCGGTCCGGGTCGATCCGGGCGTGCTCTATATCGACGAAGGCGACGTCCTGACCTCTGCCGGGTCGGCCGCCGGGATCGACCTGCTGCTGCATGTGGTGCGCAAGGATTTCGGCGCCGCCGCCGCCAACAGCGTGGCGCGCCGCCTGGTCGTGCCGCCGCATCGTGCGGGTGGGCAGCAGCAGTTCATCGACCAGCCAGTGCCGCGGGTACGCGAAGGCCGCCTGGCCCCGTTGCTGGATGCCGTGCGGGCGAGGCCGGCCGAGGACTGGAGCATTGCCCGCATGGCGGCACTGGCCGGCTTCAGCGCGCGGACCTTTGTTCGACGTTTCCGCGCCTTGACGGGTGCGGCGCCGGGTGACTGGCTGATCGCGACCCGGGTCGATGTTGCGCGCCATGCGCTGGAGACGAGCGGGGCGGCCCTGGCCGACATTGCCGAGGCTTGCGGCCTAGGCAGCGTGGAGAACCTGTCGCGCCAGTTCCGCAGGCGTGTGGGCGTGCCGCCGGGTGAATACCGCCGGGCGTTCAAGGCGTCCCTGGTCTAGACCAGTCACAATTCCAGGCTAGACTGGGGCCACGCGAACGGGGGGCGGGTATGGCGGACGAGTCGATAGCGGCAGCGGGTCGGGTGCCCAGCCATGCCAGGGTCGTCGTCATCGGCGGCGGCATTGTCGGCTGCTCCGTCGCCTATCACCTGGCGAAGAGCGGCTGCACCGATGTCGTCCTGCTGGAGCAGCACCAGCTGACGGCGGGATCGACCTGGCATGCGGCGGGGGCGGTCGCGCAGTACCGTTCCAACGTCAACATCATGGCCCTCATCAAATACGGGGTCGACCTCTACCAGCAACTGGAGGCGGAGACCGGGCAGGCGACGGGCTGGCGCCCGCTGGGCGGCATGCGCCTGTCCAGCAATCGCGACCGGCGCGAGGAATACCTGCGCACCATCACCACGGCGCGTTCCCTGGGGGTGGAGATGGAGCTGATCTCGCCCACCGAAGCGCTGGAGAAGTTCCCCTGGATGAGCATCGACGGCGTGGACAGCGCCGTCTGGGTCCCGACCGACGGCCAGGTCAGCCCCAGCGACGTGACCATGGCCCTGGCCAAGGGCGCGCGCCTGCATGGGGCCAAGCTGGTTGAGCGGGTGCGCGTCACGGGCTTCACGACGAAGGATGGCCGGGTGACGGGGGTGGAGACCGACCAGGGCACGATCGCGTGCGAGGCGGTCGCCCTGTGCGGCGGCATCTGGACCCGGGGGCTGGCGGCACGCGCCGGGGTGAACGTGCCGATCCAGCCGTCGCACCACTGCTATATCGTGACCGACAAGATCCCCGGCATGCCGAACGACACGCCGTTCATGCGCGACCCCGATCTTTGGCACTATTTCCGGGGCGAGGTGGGCGCCCTGATGGTCGGCCAGTACGAGCCCGATCCCGTCGGCTGGCCCAGTGCGAGCGTGCCGGACGACTTCGAGTTCAAGCTGATGCCGGAGAACCTGGACCATTTCCTGCCGCATTTCGAGCCGCTGCTGAAGCGCATCCCGCTCCTGGAGAAGGCCGGCATCCGCTCGTGGTTCAATGGCCTGGAATCCTTCACGGAAGACCAGAACCCGGTGATGGGGGAGGCGCCGGAACTTGCCGGCTTCTTTGTCTGTGCCGGGTTCAATGCCTATGGCATCTCGGCCGGCGGCGGCTTCGGCATGGCGCTGGCGCGCTGGATCCTGGATGGCGAGCCGCCCTTCGACCTGTGGTCGGCGGACATCAGGCGCTTTGGCGCTTTGCACCGCTCGGACCGGGTCACGGCGGAACGCGCCGTGATGGGGCAGGGCCGTCACTACACCGTGCACTATCCGTTCGAGGAGGTGGACGTCGTCCGCCCCCTGCGTCGGAGTGCGATCTACGACAAGCTGGCCGCGGCGGGCGCCCAGTTCGGGGAGAAGGCGGGTTGGGAACGCGCCCAATGGTTCGCGGAGAGTGCGGGCCAGCGCCCCTTCCACGGTACCTGGGACCGCCCGGACTGGTTCGGCCGCGTGGCGCGCGAGCACAAGGCCGCGCGCGAGGCGGTCGCGGTGTTCGACCAGTCGTCCTTTGCCAAGGCGGTGCTGGTGGGGCGCGATGCGGAGGCGGTGCTGCAGCGCCTGTGCTCCGGCCCCATGGCGCTGAAGCCGGGCCGCGCGACGCACGCCCTGATGCTGAACGCGCGCGGCGGGATCGAGGCGGAGCTGACGGTCGCGCGAATCGCGCCGGACGTCTTCTATCTGGTCAGCGGCACGGCCATGGCGGTGCGTGACTTCGGCCATGTCCGCCGCGGTATCCAGGCCGGCGAGCATGCCTCCCTCGTCGAGATGACCAGCGCCTTTGGCGTGCTGTCGGTCATGGGGCCGAATTCCCGAGCGCTGCTTCAGCCGCTGGCCGAAGGCGACCTGTCGGCGCAAGCCATGCCCTTCCGCCAGGTGGCGGAAATCCCCATTGCCGGTGCGCCCGTGCGGGTGATGCGCCTGACCTATGTCGGCGAACTGGGCTTCGAACTGCACGTGCCGACCGAATACATGGCAACGGTGTACGAGGCGCTGAAGGCGCGAGGCGCCGCCCACGGCCTGGTCGATGGCGGTTATCGCGCGATCGACTCCCTGCGCCTGGAAAAGGGCTATCGCGCCTGGGGACCCGAGATCGGGCCGGACACGACACCGTTCGAGGCCGGCCTGGACTATGCCGTCTCGTTCAAGAAGCGCGTCGACTATGTCGGCCGCGCGGCGCTGGAAGGGCGGCAGGACGCGCCTCGTCCCAAGCGTCTGGCGATGATCGTGGCGGAGGACGCCAGCATCGACCTGCTGGGGCGGGAGACGATCTACCGCAACGGTGTCCGCGTCGGCTACCTCACCTCCGGCGGCTTCGGCCACACGCTGGGGCGACCCGTCGGCATGGGCTATGTCGCCAACGAAGGCGGCGTGGACGAGGACTTCATCGGCAGCGGCACCTGGGAGCTGGAGGTTGCGATGCGCCGCGTCCCCGTCCGCGCCAGCATGGACCCCCTCTACGACCCGCAAGGGTTGCGAGCGCGGAGCTGATGGGATGACACAGGCGCAACCCAAAAGCCCTCCCCCGTCGCGGAGCGATGGGGGAGGGTGGGGTGGGGGCGGTGTCCTGCGCCTGACGATCGCGTGCCGGTGGAGCGTTGCGCCCCGCCCTCACCCCCGCCCTCTCCCATCGCAAGCGACGGGAGAGGGAGCACGTTGGCCCGGGCGAACAGGGGAACGCGATGACCGATGCTGAGCTGGCCGCGTTTGCCCCGGTGCCGGCGAGCGCCGAGAAGGCAGCGGCAAAGGCGGCGGGCCTGTCCTTCTGGTCGGGTGCGGTCGAGCCACGGCCCCTGACCGGCGGCCTGACCAATCGCAACTTCATCGTGGACGATCCCGTGAAGGGGCGCTTCGTCGTCCGCATCGGGGGCGACATCCCGATGCACGGCATCATGCGCTTCAACGAACTGGCCTTCTCCCGCGCCTCGGCCGCGGCGGGGACGGGGCCGGAGATCGTCCATGCGGAGCCGGGCGCCCTTGTCATGCACTGGATCGAGGGGCGAACCTATGCGGCAGAGGACGTGCGCGATCCCGCCAACCTGCCGCGCATCGCCCGCCTGCTGCGCAAGGTGCATGACGAGGTCGGGCGGCACCTGCTGGGCCCGGCGCTGGCGTTCTGGCCCTTCTACGTCAACCGCTCCTACATCCTGGCGATTGCGCGCGCTGGCGGCGGACGCCAGGCGGACAAGCTGGAGCGCTTTGCGGTCGCCAATGCGGCGCTGGAGAGGGCGGTCGGGGCAATCGAGCCGGTCGCCTGCCACAATGACCTGCTGCCCGCCAATTTCCTGGATGACGGCAAGCGCCTTTGGCTGATCGACTGGGACTATGGCGGCTTCAACTCGGTGTTGTTCGACCTCGCCAACCTGGCCGGCAACAACGATTTCGAGGCGGGCCACGAGCGCGACCTGCTCGCCCTCTACTACGATGGGGCAGTGCCGGAGGGGGCCTGGCGGCAGTTCGCCGCGATGAAGTGCGCCTCTGTCCTGCGCGAGACGGTGTGGAGTGCGGCGTCGGAGGTCTACCCCTCCGTTGGCGGCGACTACGCGGCCTATACCGACCTGAACCTGGCCCGCTTCGAGGCGGCCTATGGCGCCTGGAGTGCTTCGTGACAGAGGCGGTATTCGCGCTCGACCTGTCAGGGGCGGCGGATGTGCCGATCTACCAGCGGCTGCGCGACCAGATCGCCGACGCGGTCGAGCAGGGCCTTCTCCGGGCGCACCAGGCCCTGCCATCGGAGCGCGACCTGACCGCCCGGCTGGGCATCGGGCGAATGACCGTGCGCCATGCCCTGGAGCGGCTGACGGCGGATGGCGTGATCTATCGCCGGGCGCGGCGCGGCTGGTTCGTGGCAGAGCCGCGCATCCGCTATGACCTGACCCGCTCCATCAGCTTCTTCGACAATGTGACGACGGAGGGGGGCCGGCCCGGCACACGCCTGCTGTCCGCGGTTGAGAGCGCAGGCCCCGCCGCGGTGCGCGCGGCGCTGGGCCTGAGCGCGGGGGAGGGGGTCTTTCACCTGCGCCGCCTGCGCCTGATCGGGGCACGGCCGGTGATGGTGGAGGATGTCTACCTGCCCCGCGCACGCTTTCCCGACCTGCTGAAGCGGCCGCTCGACCAGTCCCTGCGTGACTTGTGGGCCAAAGCCTATGGCGTGATAGCGGCCGAGACGGCGCTGACCCTGCGAGTCGTGGCCCTGCGGCCGGACGATGCGGCGCTGCTGGAGATCGATGCCAATGCGGCGGGCCTGCTGGTGACGAACGTGATGCGCGACGGCACAGGCAGGCCGTTCGAGGTGGAGCATCTGCACTGGCGCCTGGATGCGGCCGAATTCTGCCTTTCCGGCGTCATCCGCGAAAACCGGGAGCCGACATGACCATCCCCGCCGAACTGATCGCCGTGGCGGAAGCCCTGGCCGAACTGTCGGGCGCCATCCTGCGCGACCGCTTCCGCACCGTGTTCCGCGTCGATGCCAAGTCGGACAGGTCGCCGGTGACCGAGATCGACCGCCTGGTCGAGCAGACCCTGCGGGAACACCTGGCCCGGGTCCGGCCGCAGGACGGGGTGATCGGGGAGGAGTTCGGCCGCGACCGGGCCGATTCCGAATGGGTCTGGGTGATCGACCCCATCGACGGGACCAAGCCGTTCATGACAGGTAGGGCAACCTTTACCACCATGATCGGCCTGGCCCACGGCGGCCGCCCCGTCTTCGGCCTGGTCGACCAGCCGATCGTGCGCGACCGCTGGCAGGGCGGGCCGGGCCTTGGCCTGACCATGAACGGTCGTGCGGCGCGGACGTCCGGCTGCACGCGGCTGGCCGATGCCGTCCTCTCCACCTCCTCGTTCGAGGAATTGTCCGAGGAACGATGGGCGCGCTTGCGCCGCGTCGGCCTGGCCGCGCGCTCGGTCGTGCTGGGGGGCGAGGGCTATACCCAGGCTCTGCTGGCGGCCGGCTACCTGGACGCGGTCATCGAAGGCGGCATGGGCGTGCACGACTATGTGGCGCTTAGCCCCCTGATCGAGGCCGGCGGCGGCCGCATGACGGGCCCGAAGGGCGAGGCTCTGGGCCTGGAGACGCCGGGCCTGACCCTGGCGGCCGCAACACCCGCCCTGCACGCCGAACTGGTCCAGGCGTTCGGGGAGGGCTGAGCGATCGGGCTTGCACCTGCCCGTGCGGTCCCCAAATGTTCGCGGATGGACCAGCGTGTTGCCCGGGCTGCCCGGCTGATCGAGAACCGGGCCGAGGGCCTCTACTGCCCGGCGGCGCAGGCCTTCATTGACCCCGTGCGGCCGGTCGACCGGGCCATCATCACCCATGGCCATGGCGACCATGCCCGCTCCGGCCATGGTGCCGTGCTGGCGACGCCCGAGACGCTGGCAATCATGAGGCGGCGCTATGGCGAGGACTGCGCGGGCACGATGCGCGAGGCTGCGTATGGCGAGGTCCTGTCGGTCGGCGACTGCGCCGTGCGGCTGGAGCCGGCGGGCCACGTCCTGGGCAGTGCCCAGGTGGTGATCGAGCACGAGGGGTCGCGCGTCGTCGTGTCCGGCGACTACAAGCGCCGGCCCGACCCGACCTGCAGGCCGTTCCAGCCAGTCAAATGCGACATCTTCATTTCCGAGGCGACCTTTGGCCTGCCCGTGTTCCGCCATCCGCCGGTCGAGCACGAGGTGGGGCGCCTGCTGGAGTCCGTGCGCCTGTTCCCGGAGCGGGCGCACCTGGTCGGCGTCTATGCCCTGGGCAAGGCGCAGCGTCTGATCTGTGAACTGCGCAAGGCGGGATGGGACGAGGTCATCTACATCCACGGCGCGCTGGCGGGCCTGTGCCGCCTGTACGAGGACCTGGGCGTGACACTGGGCCCGCTGTCGGGGATCGAGGGCGTGCCCAAGGCAGGCTTGCAGGGGAAGATCGTGCTGGCGCCGCCATCGACTATCGGCGACCGCTGGAGCCGCCGCCTGCCCGATCCCGTGACGGCGGTCGCCTCCGGCTGGATGGGCGTGCGGGCGCGGGCACGCCAGCGCGGGGTGGAACTGCCGCTGATCGTCTCCGACCATGCCGACTGGAGCGAACTGCTGCAGACCATCGACGAGGTGGTGGAGGGCGCCCTGTGGGTGACGCACGGCGCGGAGGAGGCGCTGGTCCACGTGGCGCAGGCCCGCGGGCTGGAGGCTCAGGCCCTGCGCCTGGTCGGCTATGACGCCGAGGACGACAGCTGAATGGAGCGCTTTGCCCGCCTGCTGGACGCACTGGCCTTCCAGTACCAGCGCAATGGCAAGCTGCGCCTGCTGACCGCGTACTTTCGCGAGGTGCCCGACCCCGAGCGCGGCTATGCCCTGGCCGCGCTGACCGGCGGCCTGGTCTTCCGCGAGGCCAAGCCCAACATGATCCGGCAGCTGGCGATGGAGCGGGTCGACCCCGTCCTGTTCGCGCTGTCCTACGACTTCGTGGGCGACCTGGCCGAGACGGTCGCCCTGATCTGGCCAGCGCCCGAGGGGGCGGGCGAGGGGGCGGTCCCGCCGCTGTCCGAGATCGTCGCGACGCTGCAGACGACGGCCAAGGCCGCATTGCCCGGCGTCATCGCGCGCTGGCTGGACGCGCTCGATTCGAACGGCCGCTGGGCACTGATCAAGCTGATCACCGGCTCGTTGCGCGTCGGCGTGTCGGCCCGCCTGGCCAAGCAGGCGCTGGCGGACCTCGGCACCCGCGACGTCGGCGAGGTCGAGGAGGTCTGGCCGGCGCAGGTGCCGCCCTATCTCCCGCTTTTCGCCTGGGTCTCGGGCGAGGCGGAACGGCCGCCGGCGCGCATGGCGGCCGCCTTCCGGCCGGTCATGCTGGCCCAGGCGATCGAGGAGGCGGAGCTGCCGGCCTTCGATCCCGCGGCCTATGCCGCCGAATGGAAATGGGACGGCATCCGCGTCCAGGCGGCGAGCGAGGGCGGCACGCGGCGCCTGTGGAGCCGCACGGGCGAGGATGTGGGACCTGCCTTTCCCGACCTGCTGGCCGGCCTGGACTTCGAGGGCTGCATCGATGGCGAGCTGCTGGTCGTGCGCGACGGCGTCGTGGCGCCGTTTGCCGACCTGCAGCAGCGCCTGAACCGCAAGACGGTGACGCGCGCCATGCTGACCGGCTTTCCGGTGCAGATCCGCGCCTATGACCTGCTGGCCGAGGGGGACGAAGACCTGCGGCCGCTGCCCTTCATCGAGCGCCGCGCGCGGCTTGAGAAGTTCCTGGCCCGCGTGCGCCTGCCCCACCTGGACCTGTCGCCCCGCGTGCCCTTTGCCACCTGGGAGGAACTGGCCGCCGCGCGTGCCGCGTCGCACCTCCCAGGCGTCGAGGGGATGATGCTGAAGCGGTTGGACAGCGCCTATGTCGGCGGCAGGCCCAAGGGTCCCTGGTTCAAGTGGAAGCGCGACCCGCATCTGGTCGATGCGGTCATGATGTATGCCCAGCGCGGCCATGGCAAACGCTCGTCGTTCTATTCGGACTACACGTTCGGCGTGTGGCGCGGCGACGAGCTTGTGCCGGTGGGCAAGGCCTATTTCGGCTTCACGGACGAGGAACTGGCCCAGCTCGACCGCTGGGTGCGCAACCACACGACCGGCCGCTTCGGTCCGGTACGGGAAGTGGACAAGGCCCTGGTGCTGGAAGTCGCGTTCGAGGGACTGCAACGCTCTACGCGCCACCGCTCCGGCATCGCCATGCGCTTCCCCCGCATCAGCCGCATCCGCTGGGACAAGCCGGCGGGCGAAGCCGACCGGATCGAGGCCCTGGAGAAGCTGCTGGCGGGGTAGGCGTCACCGGCGCGAATGATGCTTCGAGCCTTGCTCCCCTCGCCCCTCAGCATGACGCCGGCGGTCTATGGCTTCTCCTCCAACGGCGTCATGCTGAGGAGGCCGACGGCCGTCTCGAAGCATCGCAGGGCAACGGCGACGAGGCGCCAACTCACGTCCCCAACCGGAAGTGGTAGCTTTTGGGACGGGTCAGCATTTCGTAGCCGACGCGGCTGAGGGTGGCGCCGCGGCCGGTGTCCTTGACGCCGGTCCAGGCGAGGCCTGGGTCCAGGTAGTCGCAGCGGTTCATGAAGACGGTGCCGGTGTCGATCCGGTCGGCAATCCGCTCAGCCGCGGCCGCATCCGCGGTCCAGATCGCGGCGGTCAGGCCATAGGGCGAATCGTTCATCAGGCGGATCGCCTCCTCGTCCGACTTCACCTTCATGATCCCGGCCACAGGGCCGAACGTCTCCTCCATCATCACGCGCATGGAATGGTCGACGCCGACCAGGACCTGCGGCGCCAGGTAGGGCGTGCCAACCGCATCGGCCGCGAAGGCGCGCGGGTCGACCAGGGCGCTGGCGCCGCTGGCCACCGCCTCTGCCACCTGGGCGCGCACGAACTCGGCGGAGGACGTCCGCACCATCGGACCCAGGTTGGTCGAAGGATCGGTCGGGTCCCCCAGGCGATACGACCTCGCCAGGGCCGCGACGCCCTCGACAAAGGCGTCATAGAGCGGTTCGGCAACATAGACGCGCTCGATCCCGCAGCAGGACTGTCCGGAATTGAAGAAGATGCCGTCGCCGATGTTCTCGATCGCGTGGGCCAGGTCGGCATCCGCCCGGACATAGGCCGGATCCTTGCCGCCCAGCTCTAGCCCGCATGAGGCAAAGCCGTTGCTGAGCGCCTGCACTACGGCATGTCCCCCCGCGACCGAGCCGGTGAAGCAGACATGGGCCACGCGGCGATCGCCGATCAGGCGCGACGTATCGCCATGGCTGAGGTGCAGGTGCTGGAATACGCCGGCCGCAACACCGGCGCCGTCCAGCGCCGCCTGGAATCGCTCCGCCACCAGCGGCGTCTGGTGCGAGTGCTTCAGGATGACGGCATTGCCCGCGGCCAGGGCCGGGATCACCGCGTTCACAGTGGTGAGATAGGGGTAGTTCCAGGGCGCTACGACCGCGACGACGCCCAGGGGCACGCGCTTGATGCCGAGGCGGAAGCCCGGCTTCTGCCCGGGATCAATCTCGCCCAGCGCTTCCGGCGCGATCTTCAGCATGTGGCGCGCGCGGTCGGCAAACCCGCGTACCTCGCCCGGGGTCTGGCCGATGGGGCGGCCCATCTGCCAGGTGATCTCCTGGGCGATGCCGTCGCCTTCGCCCACCAGGATGTCGACGGCGCGGGACAGGACCGCGATGCGCTCGGCGAGCGGTGTCGCCGCCCACGCGCGCTGCGCCGTGACGGCCAGGTCCAGGGCCGTCTCGATCGCCGCCCCGTCGGCCAGGGGCCGCTCGACATAGATGCTGCCGTCGACCGGCGTGATGGTCTTGAGGTGGGCCATGGGTGTTTCCTGACATCACCGTTGCGCATGATGCTTCGAGACGGCCCCAGGGCCGCTTCCTCAGCATGACGCTGTTGTTGTGCTTGGATGATTCCTGACGGTCGTCATCCTGAGGCGGGGGCCAGGCCCCCGTCTCGAAGGATGCTGGCGCACCCTCTCAAATGATCTCGAAATAGCGGGCGAGCTGCCAGTCGGTGATGGCACGCGACGCCTCGTTCTGCTCCCACATGCGGGTGGCTGCGAAATGGTCGACGAAGGCATCGCCGAACAGGTCGCGCGCCGCCGTGCTGCCCTTCAGCCGACCTGACGCCTCGCCCAGGCTGCGCGGCAGCTGGCGCTTCTCAGCGTGCTGGAGGGCATAGGCATTGCCCTGGATCGGCGCGTCGGGCTCCACCATGTTCTCGATCCCCCAGAGGCCGGAGCCGATCGCGGCGGCCAGCGCCAGATAGGGGTTGATGTCGGCTGCCGCCACCCGGTACTCGACCCGCTGGCTCTTGGGCGATCCGGGGATGGCGCGGAGCGCACAGGTCCGGTTCTCGATCCCCCAGGTCGCATCGGTGGGCGCCCAGAAGCCGGGGATCAGGCGGGTGTAGGAGTTCACCGTGCTGGCGACCATGGCCAGCAGCTCGGGCATCAGGGCCTGCTGCCCGCCGATGAACCAGCGCATCTGGTCCGAGATGTTATGCGGCTTGGCCGCGTCGTGGAAGACGGGGGCGCCGTCCTTGCCCTTGAGCGAGACGTGCAGGTGACCCGACTGGCCGGGATAGTCATGCGACCACTTGGCCATGAAGGTGGCCATCTTGCCCTGGCGCTGGAACAGGATCTTGGTAAAGGTCTTGAACAGGGCGCCGCGGTCGGCCGCTTCCAGTGCCTCGCAATATTGCAGGGCCGCCTCGATCACGCCGGGGCCCGTCTCGGTGTGGATGCCCTCGACCGGCATGCGCATCGCCTGGCACAGCGCCAGCAGGTCGCGATAGACCTCCGCGTGCACCGAATTGCGGATCATCGAATAGCCGAAGAAGCCGGGGCTCAGGTTCTTCAGGCCGCGATAGCCCTTGGCCCGGATGCTGTCAGGCGTCTCGTCGAAGACAAAGAACTCGAACTCGGCCGCGGCGGTGACGGCGTAGCCCAGGTGGTCGGCGCGCTTCAGGACACGCTTCAGCAAGCCCCGCGGGCACAACGGCTCGGCCTGGTCCACGAACTCCAGCAGGAACAGCAGCATCCCGCCTTCGAGCGGCAGGTCGCGGCATGATTCGGGCACCAGGCGGACGGGCGCATCGGGAAAGGCGGTGTGCCAGCCGGTATAGGTGACATCGACGTTCTCGTAGAGCTGGTCGTTGCTGTCCCACCCGAACAGGACGTCACAGAAGCCGAAACCCGAATCGAGGATGGCGTAAAGCTTGTCGCGGTGCAGGTACTTGCCGCGCATCACGCCGTCCAGGTCGAACACGCCGACCTTCACGTGGCTCAGGCCACGCGCCTCCACGATCGCCCGGACATCGGCGGGCGTCTTCACGTCGCTCGGATTCATGCGCTGTCTTGTCCCCTCTGCGCGGCAGCCCCCGCAACCGGCTGGGCCGGCTGCCGCCTCGCCTGCTCCAGTGTTTGCCAAGTCGCTGCGTGCCGTCCACCGCATTCCTGAACCGACATGGGGCGCATCGCGCTTGGCGGCGGTCGCGGCGCGGCGCATCTTCAGGGGCGTTGCGGCGAGTAGGGAGGGGTTGCGTTGGGCCTGCGCTTCCAGAAGAGCATCCGGATCCTGCCGGGCGTGCGCCTGAACCTGAGCAAGAGCGGCATCAGCCTGTCCCTTGGGCGTCCCGGCGCCACCCTGAACGTGGGCCATGGCCGCACGCGCACCAGCCTGGGCCTGCCTGGAACTGGTGTGTCGTACCAGACCCAGGGCAAGAGCCGCTGGGTTTCCTGGCTTCAGAAGAAGCTGGGCCTTTGACCGCGGTACCGCCTGCGATACGGACAAGCCTTCACAACGGACAAGCGATGACGTGGACATTTTCGACGGCCGCCCTTGCGGTCGCTGTGGCGGCGTGCGGCCTGGGCGGCCCCGCCTTGGCGGGCGTGCCGGCGCTCAAGGCCTGCACCCTGAGCACCGCGACCGCGGTCGAGGAGACGGTGCCGGACGAGTTCTGTGCCCGGCGCTCCTGCGCCGCTGCGCGCGAGGGAGTCAGCGTCTGCCACTGCGTGGGCAATGACGGCAGTTTCTTCAAGGTGACGACGCCATCGGGCGAGCGGCGCCTGCCCCTGGACTGGGCGTCGCAGGCGCAGGGCCTTCAGGTCCTGCGCGGCGACATCGACGGTACTGCGGGTGACGAGGTCGCCGTGGCGCTGCACGTCGGCACCAGCAATGGCCTGGGCGTCCGCTACTGGTCGATCTACCTGTTCGACGGCGACCTGGGCCGCCTGCGCACCTCCTGGTCGACTTCCGAGTTCGGCCCCGGCAGCTTTGCCCAGGCCGCCGACGGCAAGGGCTGCGAGATCCTGGCCACCGAGTTCAGTGACGGCAGCGATCCGGAACGCGGCGGCGGCACCTATTTCCAGGGGCGCTTCTACCGCCTGGCTGGTGATGGCCTGGCGCCCATTGCCGGGCGCCCGGTGATCCAGCGCCGCCTTCTCTCCTCGTTCGAGAAAGAGCGGATGGCGGCATCGGAGGGCGATGCCGGCCTGGCGCAGCCGGCGCTCTGGCTTTCCCATGCCTCGGTCCAGGCGCTGGAGCAGGATCCGCTTTGGACCGGCAAGGAGGTCGAGGGCGTCATCCGGTCCGAGACGATGGAGCCCAGCGGCAGCGAACCCCATGCCGATTCGCTGGACCGGGTGGTCGAGATTGCGGTGGAGGCGGGCGGCAGCACCCAGACGATCAGCGAACTGGGGGAGGACAACTACACCCGCATCCGCTTCGGGGATGCCGCGACACGCACGGCCTATCCCGAAGGGTATCTTCCCGGGGGATTGGACCCGCAGGCACTGGTCGGCGCCAAGGTCCTGCTCGGCCCGGTCGAGGAGGGGCTCGACCTGCCGCCGACCGTATGGCTGGTGGATCGCTAGACGCCTGGGCCCCCGGCGGTCAGCGCCGGGGGCTGCGGTTCTCCAGCAGGATGTGGCCGACCACGGCGATGACGACAATGGCGCCGCCGACGATGGTCCAGGCATTGGGCAACTCGGCAAAGGCCAGATAGACCCACAGGCACGCCAGCGGCGCATCCAGCGCCCCGATCAGCGCCCCATCGGCGGGCGGCAGCAGGCGAGCGGCGTTGACGAACAGGATCAGGCCGATGCCCAGGAAGCTGATGCCAAACCCCATCAGCAGCACCATCTCGCCCGGCGACGGCAGCGTGGTAGAGGCGAAGGGCAGGGCCATGGCGCTGCCCAGCAGGCAGGACAGGCAGGCCGCCGGGATCATCGGCACCACCGTCTTCTGGCCGCGCACGATCACGATCATGCCGGCGCCCAGGACGGTCATCGCAAAGGCCAGCAGGTCGCCCAGCAGCGTCGACTGGCCGCCGGCCCCATGCACCACCGTGATCACGATTCCGGCCATCGCCGCCGCGCTGGCCAGCAATGTCGCGCGGCTGGTGCGCTCGCGCAGGACCAGCCGCGCCAGGAATGCCGCGATGAAGGGAAGCGCCGCGTAGATGATCGTGACATGCGCGATCGTCGTCAGCTTCAGCGCATGCACGTACAGAACCATGCTCGCCGCGGTCGCAACGACGAAGGCCCAGTCGCGCGCGCCCATGCCGCGGAACGCGCGCCAGGTGTTGCGCCCCTCCTGCCAGTAGAGAAAGGCCAGGCAGGTCGCGGCACCGAATACCCCCCGCCAGGCCAGGATCGTCCAGGAATCGAGGGACAGTCCGCGCACGAACAGGCCCGCCGTGCTCCAGATCAGCATGGCGCCTGCCATCATCAGCAGGCCCATCCGATAGGCCCGATTGGCGCTCAGGCCCTCGGCCAGAACCCCGCTGCTCACGACTCGACACCCATACCCACCGCACACGCGCGCATGATTTCAGTCCGGCCCAGAGGAAAGGTCGGCAACCAGCGGGATGCTGGCAGCGATGACGATTGTTGAGGTTGGGCGGCGCGCGGCAATGGCCGGCGCTCGATCCCCCGCCTGAGATCCAGCATACAGCATGCGGTGCGGGCGGCAGTGCACAAAAGGGGATTGCTGCACTGCGTGGTCGGCGCCGCGAAGCCTCAGAAGCTGGACCGGCTGGCCGAGGCTGACCCCCGCAGGTAGTCGAGCACGCCCTGCAGGATGTAGGCCGCGGCCAGCTTGTCCACGACCTCCGAGCGGCGGGCGCGCGAGGCGTCGGCTTCGAGCAGGGTCCGGGTCACGGCGGCCGTCGACAGCCGCTCGTCCCAGAACGCGATGGTCACGTCGCGCTCCTTCAACAGGTTGGCGGCGAAGGCCCGCGTCGCCTGGGAGCGGGGTCCCTCTGTCCCGTTCATGTTGAGCGGCAGGCCCAGGACGAAGGCAGCAATGCCCTCGCGCTCGGCAATGGCCAGAAGTTCCGCCGCGTCAGCCTTGAACTTGGTGCGACGGATGACCTTGAGCGGGCTGGCGACCGAGCGCGTGAGGTCGGACAGCGCGACGCCGATCGTCTTGGTGCCGAGGTCGAGGCCCGCCAGGCGCATCGCAGGTCCAGGCAGGGCGACGATCGCCTCGATCGGGATCACCGGCATCAGGCGCGCGCCCCGGCGGTGCCGGCGATGCGGCCGTCGCCCAGGCCCCGGACCAGGGAGCGGTAGCGCCAGACAAGCAGGCCGGCGAAGAGCGCGGCCTCCGCCAGCGGCAAAGCGGGGTTGGTCTGGGCCAGGCCCTCTGGCCCCACGGCAAAGGGCAGGAAAAGCGGCAACAGGGAATAGGCCTCGGACGCATAGAGCAGGGTGGGAAGACCGGCATAGAGCACGGTCAGGTAGACGATGCATGCCATGTGCGAGCGCGCGGTGCCGGTCAATGCCACGAAGTGGATCAGCATGACGTCACGCAGGGCGAAGGCGAGGATGACGAGCGGCAGCGTGATGCTGCCATAAAGGGCGGCGTCGGTCGGCCCGGTGGCGCTGCCCAGCATCTCGGTCAGCTGTCGCCCGGCGTCGGCCTGCTCCACCATGATGGCCAGGGCCGCCAGCAGCGCCAGCAGCCCGCTCCAGACCCAGCCGGGCAGCGTGGCCACGATGTCGAGCGGACGGCCGCGATACACGGCCAGCAGCAGCGCGCGGATCGCGCCCACGCCCTTTGGTTCGGCCAGCGCGATCAGGACGCTGGCCACCACGGCCACGGCAAAGGCCGGCTGCATATGCCAGCCGTCCCCGGCCTCGCCGACGCCCAGACCCGCCGCGTAGATCATCCAGAACAGCACGAAGCCGATCCAGACCAGCGGCTGGTTCCGGTACTGCAGTTCCTCCCGCATGAGGCGCCAGCAACCGGCAATGGCCCAGCCCGCCGCGAACAGCAGGGTCGCCAGCGTGAACAGCGGCCCGGGGAAGGCGTGGCCGCCCCAGTTGATCGCCTGCAGTGCTGCCGCGGGGATCGACGTCAGGAACAGGATGGCCACGCCAATGCCGATGATCTGGGCGAACGTGGCGGGCATGCGCATGCCCGTCGGGCGCAGGCGCAGGACGATCAGGCTGGACAGCAGGGCGACCGCCTGGGCCAGGATCCCGATCAGCAGCAGGCGCGGCGTGGTCGGATCCTCGTGCCCGCCGAACATCATGGCAAAGGGCAGGGCCAGCGCCGCGCCATACCAGGTGAATGCCGTCGCCCCGAACAGCTTGCCGATCGTCATCGCCAGGGGGCCCAGCGACGCGCTTCGCTGCGCGTCCCAGGTGCGGTCGGCGACTTCCGCCAATACAGCGTCGGCGGCCAGCCGGGTGCCCCACAGAATCAGCAGGATGCCTGTCACCGTGCGCGCGACCGACGGCACGGAATTGCTCATCCAGGCGATGGCAAGGACCAGCGCCAGGATCAGCGGCATCATGATGACGCGCGTCGGCGAGAATTCGAGCCAAAGGTTGCGGCGCAGTTCGGGGTTCATCGCGGGGTCTCCGCCACGGGGCTGCCGGCCGCGCCGCGCGCGCTCAGGCGATAGCGTTCGGTGAGCGAGGCGCGTTCCTCGGCCAGGGCGGCGACGGGCAGGCCCTGGGCCACAAGGGCCGCCAGCAGCGTCGCCTGTGCCCCCAGGTCGCCGCGGAACAGGAAGGCCGCGCCCTCTGCCGCCGCCTCCACGCCATGCACGCCGGCCTGCCCAGCCAGGACCTGTCCCAGCGCCGCGACCGGACTGGCAAGGTCCAGCCGCAGGCGGCGGCCGTCGGCGGCGCTGCCGGCAAGCGGCCCGTGTTCGGCCAAGCGTCCATCGCGGATCACCATCAGGTGGCTGGAATAGTCCTCCAGCTCGACCAGAATGTGCGACGACACGATCAGCGTCATCCCGCGCGCCTTAAGCGCCAGCAGCAGGTCCGACAACTCGGCCCGCGCATCGGGGTCGAGCCCCGCCGCCGGTTCGTCCAGCAGCAGGATGCGCGGCCGGTGGATGATCGCCTGGCCGATTGCCAGGCGCTGGCGCAGGCCCCGCGACAGGGTGCCGGCGCGCTGCTCCAGCCGCTCGGTCAGGCCGACGGCGGCCGCCGTTTCCCGCGCGCGCTCGGCCTGTTCGGCGCCCGGCACGCCACGCATCGCGGCATGGTGCATCAGGCAGCGCTTCACGCTCAGCTGATCGTAAAGGCCGTAGAAATCCTGCAGGAAGCCGATCCGGGCGCGCGCCTCGCGCGGGTGTTCCACGACATCGATGCCGTCGACCTCCACCGTCCCGGAGAACGGCGCGTCGAGGGCGGCCAGGCAGCGCATGAGCGTCGTCTTGCCCGCGCCATTGGGGCCGACCAGGGCCGTGATCGTCGCCGGCGCGACATCGAACGACAGGCCGAACAGCGCCCGCTTGCTGGGGTAGTCGTAGATCAGGTCCCGGACGACGATCACACGCGAATCCTCAAGAGGTCGCTGCAGGGGCAACCCGGCCCACTTTGCCGGACGCGCAGTCGACCCGCAAAGGCCGCGGGTCAGGTTCGCGTTCCGTTGCTTGTGGCGCGGGCACGGTGCTAGGGTCCGCCGCGCGCGGACGGGCCCCTTGGGGTGCGGCCGGGCTGCGGCATTGGGTCCCGCGATGACCCTCACAGAGGCGGTGGAATGTCGGTCGATCACAAGGATGTGGTGAAGATTGCGCGCCTGGCGCGCATCAAGGTCCAGGAGGCGGAGATTGCGCCGCTGGTCCAGGAACTCAACGGCATCCTGAACTGGGTCGAACAACTGTCTGCGGTCGATACGGCCGGCGTCGCGCCCATGACGTCCGTCGTCCACAATTCCCTGCCAAGGCGCGACGACGCCGTGACGGACGGCGGCATCCCGGCGGATGTCCTGTCGAATGCGCCGCACGCCGAACATGGCTTCTTCACCGTGCCGAAGGTGGTCGAATGAGCGAGCTGACCCACCTGGGCCTGGCGGAAGCCCGCGACGGCCTGGCCGCCCGCCGCTTCAGCGCGCGCGAACTGGCCCAGGCGCATGTCGCCGCGATCGAGGACGCCCGCGCCCTCAATGCCTATGTGGTCGAGACGCCGGAGCAGGCGCTGGCCATGGCCGATGCCTCCGACGCCCGGCGCGCGAAGGGGGAGGCGGGTCCGCTGGACGGCCTGCCCATCGGGATCAAGGACCTGTTCTGTACCAGGGGCGTGCGGACCACGGCGTGCTCCAGGATCCTCGGCAATTTCGTGCCGCCCTACGAGTCAACCGTGACCGCCAACCTGTGGCGCGACGGCGCCGTCCTGCTGGGCAAGCTCAACATGGACGAGTTCGCGATGGGCTCGTCCAACGAATCGAGCGCGTTCGGCCCGGTCATCAGCCCGTGGCGGCGGCCCGGCGACAACCGGCCGCTGGTGCCCGGTGGCTCCTCTGGCGGTTCCGCCGCGGCGGTGGCGGCGCGCCTGTGCTTGGCGGCGACGGGGACGGACACCGGTGGTTCGATCCGGCAGCCGGCCGCCCTGACCGGGACGGTCGGGCTGAAGCCGACCTATGGCCGTTGCTCGCGCTGGGGCATCGTGGCCTTTGCCTCCTCGCTCGACCAGGCGGGACCGATGGCGCGCAGCGTGCGCGACGTGGCCCTGATGCTGGGGAGCATGGCGGGCCACGACCCCAAGGATTCGACCAGCGTCGACACGCCCGTGCCCAACTACGAGGCGGCGCTGGGCAAGGGCGTGAAGGGCCTGCGGATCGGCGTGCCCAAGGAATACCGGATCGACGGCATGCCGGCCGAGATCGAGGCGCTGTGGCAGCAGGGCTGCGACTGGCTGCGGGCCGGTGGCGCCGAGATCGTCGAGATTTCGCTGCCCCACACCCACCTGTCGCTGCCCGCCTATTACGTGGTCGCACCGGCCGAGGCATCGTCGAACCTGGCCCGCTATGACGGCGTGCGCTTCGGCTTCCGCAAGGACGGCGGCAACCTGATCGAGCTGTACGAGAACACACGCGGCGAAGGCTTCGGCAAGGAAGTGCGCCGGCGCATCCTGATCGGCACCTATGTGCTCTCCGCCGGCTATTACGATGCCTACTACCTCAAGGCACAGCAGGTGCGCAGCCTGATCGCCGGCGACTTCACGACGGCGTTCGAGAAGGTCGATGCGATCCTGACCCCGACGACGCCGGGGCCGGCTTTCCCGCTTGGCGAAGGCTCGGCTGATCCAATCGCCATGTACCTGAACGACGTATTCACCGTGACCGCCAACCTGGCCGGCCTGCCGGGCCTGGCCCTGCCGGGCGGCCTGTCGGGCGACGGCCTGCCGCTGGGCCTGCAGGTGATCGGTCGGCCGTTCGACGAGGAGACGCTGATCCGCATCGGCGACGTGATCGAGGATGCCGCAGGCTTTACCGCGCGGCCCGATGCCTGGTGGGGAGGACGCTGATGATCATCCAGGGTGCGACAGGACCGTGGGAGATCGTGATCGGGCTGGAGGTCCATGCCCAGGTCGTGAGCCAGTCCAAGCTGTTCTCCGGCGCCGCCACCGTATTCGGGGCCGAGCCGAACACCCAGGTCAGCCTGGTCGATGCAGCCTTTCCCGGCATGCTCCCGGTCATCAACCGCTTCTGCGTCGAGCAGGCGGTCAAGACCGGACTGGGGCTTAAGGCGCAGATCAACCACCGCTCGGTCTTCGACCGCAAGAACTACTTCTATGCGGACCTGCCGGCCGGCTACCAGATCTCGCAGTACACCCAGCCCATCGTGGGCAAGGGGGAGATCACGATCGACCTGTCGGACGGGTCGAGCCGGACGATCGGCATCACCCGCCTTCACCTGGAGCAGGACGCGGGCAAGAGCCTGCACGACCAGCATCCCAGCCTGACCTATGTTGACCTCAACCGGTCGGGCATCGCGCTGATGGAGATCGTGTCGGAGCCCGACATGCGCTCGCCCGAGGAAGCGGGTGCCTACCTGAAGAAGCTGCGGGCGATCCTGCGGGCGCTGGGCACCTGCGACGGCAACATGGAGGAAGGCTCCATGCGGGCCGACGTCAATGTGTCGGTGCGCAAGCCGGGGGCGGAGTTCGGCACGCGCTGCGAAATCAAGAACGTGAACTCGATCCGCTATGTCCAGCAGGCTGTCGAGGTCGAGGCACGCCGCCAGATCGACATCATCGAGGACGGGGGCACGATCGCGCAGGAGACGCGTCTGTACGAGCCGGCGTCACGCACCACGCGCGCCATGCGGAGCAAGGAAGAGGCGCACGACTATCGCTACTTCCCCGATCCCGACCTGCTGCCGCTGGAGTTGGAGGACGGCCTGATCGAGCGACTGCAGGCCGAGCTGCCCGAACTGCCGGACGAGATGAAGGCGCGTCTGGTCGCGTCCTATGGGCTCAAGCCCTATGATGCGGGCGTGCTCGTGGCGGATCCGGAGGCGGCGGCCTTCTACGAGACGGTGGCACGCGGGCGCGACCCAAAGCTTGCCGCGAACTGGGTCATGGGCGACCTGTTCGGCGTGCTGAACGCCAAGGGCGTGACCATCGGCGAAAGCCCGGTCTCGGCGGAGGCGCTGGGCGGTCTCCTTGACCTGCTGGCCGACGGGACGATCTCGGGCCGCATTGCCAAGGACGTCTTCGTGGAGATGGTCGAGACGGGGCAGGGCGCCGCAGGCATCGTCGAAGCAAAAGGCTTGCGTCAGGTGACGGATACAGGCTCTATCGAGGCAGCGATTGCAGGGGTACTGCAGGCAAATCCGGACAAGGTGACAGAATTCCGGGCCGGCAAGGACAAGCTGTTCGGCTTCTTCGTGGGTCAGGTCATGCGCGCGACGCAGGGCAAGGCGAACCCGGCCGCAGTGAATGAGATTCTCATGCGGCAACTGAAGCAATAGGCGCAAGCGCCTGCGGCTGTTATAGTTCTTGTCTGTGCCAAGGGGTCAGTCCTCTGGGGGCGGAGTGCGTTGCGTGATTCGTGGAGAGGGGCATGGCTTTTTCTAGGCTCATGACGGCTGCCGTGGCGCTCGGCATTGGCTTGGCCGTGTCCGGTTGCGAAACCAGCATGTTCGGTGATTCGAAGCCTGCGGCGGGGGCCGTCCCCGTGGCCGAGGCAGCGCCCAAGCCAGCCGAGCCGGCGGCGCAGCAGTCGGCGGACAACGTCGCCGCGATCACCAGCGCCGCGATGGCGGCATCTGGACCCGCCCCCGCGGCGACGCCCGAGCCCGCGGCTGAGCCGGCCAAGCCGGCATTGCCGCCGACATTCCGCACGGCATCCGGCAAGGTCTTCCCGACCATGCCGCAGCCGCGCCCCGCGACGCTCACCGATGCCAACCCGCCCGCCTCCGGCGCGCAGGTGGCGGCGGCCACGGTGCCGCCTGCGGCGTTCGTGCCGCCGACCGGTCCGCGCCAGCCGAGCGCTGCCGCCGGAACGTCCGCCGCCATCGCGTCGGCCATTCCGCGGCCCAACCGGTCGTGCCAGTCGGCCAAGGAGGCCGAGGCCGATGCCGTCCGCCATTTCCAGACGGTGCTGATGGTGGCGGCACTCAAGTGCCACCGGATGAATCCTGAACTGAAGGTTACGGAGCGCTATAACGACTTCGTCCGGCGTTTCAGCCCGGTTCTCGTCACGCATTCGAATACGTTGCAGGCCTTCTTCCGCAAGCAGCACGGCCGCGGCTTCCTGCGCCGCTTCGACAACTATGTCACCGTGCTGGCGCAGGAAGTGTCCGAGGAAAGCAACAAGATCCCGAACTATTGCCAGACGATGCTGCCCCTGGTTGAGCAGGCCCTGGCGACCAAGCCGGCCGATTTCGGCAAGTTCTCCCTGACCCAGGCGATCCCGGCCCAGCGCCCTGTCGCCGCCTGCAAGTAGCGCTGGGGCGGCCAGATGGCCGCTTCGGGGTCATCGGAACTGAGACCGCCTGACGGGCTCCGGAGCGATCCGGAGCCCGTTGGCGTTGAGGCGCCGTTCGTGCCAGCCATGCCTCCTTCTGACTTGGCCCCTTCTGACTTGGCCTCGCCTGACCTGGTGGCCCTGGTCGCGGTGCCCGGGCGCCTGGTCTCGGTCAGCGCCAGTGGCGAGGTCGACGACCTGAACCCGGAGGATGCGCGTGCGCTGGCATCGGCCGGGCGCCTCCTCTGCGTCCATGCGCCCAGCCTGGCGCGCCGGCTGGGTCTGGACCGGCTGGCCGGGCTGGACCTGCTTGAACTCTTCGCGTTCGTTCATCCGGCCCGCTTCTGCCTGCCCAGTCCGCGCGGACTGGCCGCCGCGCTGGACCTTGACGTACCGGACGATCCGGTGGACCAGGCCCTGGCCCTGCATCGCGCCCTGGCGCTGCTGCTCGGCACCCTGGCGGCACCCGGGCAGCGAGGCCAGGCCATCGCCGCGCGGGTGGCCGCCGCGATGGGGCAGGCCGGCTGGCCCTGGGCGCCGGCCGTGCTGCAGGCCTTGGGCGGTGCGCGCGACGGTCCGGGCAGCGGCTTCGACGTCTGGACGCGGCTTCCGGAGTGGGAGGAACCGCCCCCCGAAGGCGATCCGCTGAGCCGGCCGGTCAGCGAGGACGAGGCCCGGCAGGCCCTGGCCGGATTGCTGCACGATGCGGCAGAGGCGCGGCCACAGCAGGCGGACTATGCGGCGCTGGCCGCAGGCGCCTTTGCCCCCCGCCTGCGGGAGGGTGCGCCCAGCATGGTCCTGGCCGAGGCGGGAACGGGCATCGGCAAGACGCTGGGCTACATCGCTCCGGCCTCGGTCTTCGCGGCCAAGAATGGCGGCCCGGTCTGGCTGTCGACCTATACCCGCGTCCTGCAACGCCAGCTGGACCGGGAACTGTCCCGCCTGTATCCGGTCGCCGCGGAGAAGGCGGCCAAGGTCGTCGTGCGCAAGGGGCGGGAGAACTATCTCTGCCTCCTCAATTTCGAGGACCAGGCCCGCCAGGGGCCGCCGGACCGGCCGGACCGGGTGGCGCTGGGCCTGATCGCCCGCTGGGCCGAGGCGACGCGCGACGGCGACATGGTGGGCGGCGACTTCCCGGCCTGGGCCGGCGACCTGCTGGGTGTGCGGGTCTCCGCCCTGACCGACCGGCGGGGCGAGTGCATCCATTCGGCCTGTCCGCACTATCGCAAGTGCTTCATCGAGCGCGGCATCCGCAAGGCCCGTCAGGCAGAGATCGTGGTCGCCAACCATGCCCTGGTGATGATCACCGCCGCACGGGCGGTCGAGGGGCGCGACATTCCGCTGCGCATCGTCTTCGACGAAGGGCACCACGTCTTCGACGCGGCGGACGGCGCATTCTCCGCGCATCTCACGGGTGTGGAGGCGGCGGACCTGCGGCGCTGGGTTCGCGGGCACGAGGAGGGGCGCAGGGCCCGCGTCGCACAGCGGGCGCGCGGTCTCACCGCCCGGATCAGCGACCTGGTGATCGATGACGCGGACGCGGATCGGGCCCTGGCCGATGCCCATGCGGCCGCTGCCGCGTTGCCGGGCGAGGGCTGGCTGGCCCGCATCCAGGCCGGCAACCCGGTGGGACCGGCCGAGACGTTCCTTTCTGCCCTGCGGACCCAGGTCCTGGCCCGGACCCGCAACCAGGTCGAGGGCAGCCTGCGCCGCGAATGCGAGAAGGCCCCGGCGCTGCCTGAGGTGCTGGCCGCGGCCAGCGGGCTGGATGCCGCCCTGGAACGGCTGCAAGGCCCCCTGCAGACACTGGTGCGGCGCCTGCGCGACCGCCTGGACGAGGACGCGGAGACGCTGGACAGCGCCGCCCGGGCGCGCCTGGACGCCGCCGCGCGGGGCATCGAGCGGCGCGTGGGGGATCAGGTGGGCCCCTGGCGCGCGATGCTGCGGGAATTGGATGACATCACCCCTGAAGGGCTGGTCGATCTTTGTGCCATCGACCGGGCAGAGGGGCGGGAACTGGATTGCGGCCTGCACCGCCATTGGGTCGATCCGACGCAGCCATTCGCGCGCGTCCTGCTGGATCAGGCGCATGGCGCCCTGATCACCTCGGCCACGCTGCGCGATCGCTCGCACGCCGATTCGGATTGGCAGATGGCGGAAATGCGGACCGGGGCGCATCACCTGGTGCTGCCCCCGCGCCGCGCCAGCCTGCCCTCGCCCTTCGACTACGCGTCGCGCACGCGGGTCTTCGTCGTGACCGACGTGCGGCGCGACGCGCCGGACGATGTCGCTGCTGCCTATCGCACGCTGTTCCTGGCGGCGGGTGGCGGCGCCCTGGGCCTGTTCACGGCGATCAGCCGGCTGCGCGGCGTGCACCAGCGGATCCACGAGGCGCTGGAGACGGCGGGGCTGGACCTGCTGGCGCAGCATGTCGATCCGCTGGATGTCGGCACGCTCATCGACCTGTTCCGGGCGGAGCGCGATTCCTGCCTGCTGGGCACCGACGCGGTCCGCGACGGCGTCGACGTGCCGGGCCAGGCGTTGCGCCTGATCGTGTTCGACCGCGTGCCCTGGCCGCGCCCCGACTTGCTGCACAAGGCACGCAAGGCCGCTTTCGGCGGCACCGCCTATGACGACATGCTGACGCGGTTGCGGCTGAAGCAGGCGTTCGGCCGCCTGATCCGTCGGCAGGACGACATGGGGGTCTTCGTCATCCTGGATGCGATGACGCCCACCCGGCTGCTTGACGCCTTTCCGGACGGCGTGGCCGTGCAGCGCGTGGGCCTGGCCGAGGCGGTCGCCGGGACACGGCAATTCCTGGACAGTCGCCGGCCGTGAGCCGTGCGCTGGCCCATTGGGGGCGGCGCGCCCTGGATATCCTGCTGCCCCCCCGTTGCCTGCGCTGTGGCGAGGCGGTAGACGAGCAGGGGCGCCTGTGCCTGGCCTGCTGGTCGGGCATCCGCTTCGTGGAAGCGCCGCTGTGCGGGTGCTGCGGCGTGCCGCTGGATTTCGACCTGGGGCCTGGGGTGCGGTGCGGGGCCTGCCTGGCGCATCCGCCAGCCTTCGACCGGGCCCGCACGGTGATGGGCTATGACGAGGCGAGTCGCGACCTGATCCTGCGCCTGAAGCATGCCGATCATCTGGAGGGCGCCCCCCATTTCGCCCGCTGGCTGGCGCGGGCCGGGGCGGAGCTGGTGCAGGGGGCGGATGCGATCGTGCCTGTGCCGCTGCATTGGCGGCGGCTGGTCCTGCGCCGCTACAACCAGTCGGCGGTACTCGGCATGGCGCTGGCCCGGGTATGCGGCGTTCCCTGCCGGCCCGACCTGCTGCTGCGCCTGCGACCGACGGCAAGCCAGGGCCACCTGGGCCGCAGCCAGCGTGCCCGCAATGTACGGGGCGCCTTTGCCGTGCGGGGCGGCCAACCGGTACCCGCCCGCATCGTGCTGCTGGACGACGTCCTGACGACCGGCGCCACCGTGGAGGCATGTGCCCGCACGCTGAAGCGTGCCGGCGCGGTCAATGTCGATGTCCTGACCCTGGCCCGCGTCATCCGGCCCATGCAGGTGGGATGAAACGCACGCGATCTCTCCCCAGATTTGGGGCATGATGCCCCGCGCCCGGCCGCAGCCGGGCCCCAAGGAGTTGCGCCTGTGGCCGAGATCACGATCTACACCACGATGATGTGCCCCTATTGCGCGCGTGCGAAGGCGCTGCTGGAGAAGAAGGGGGCCGAATACGCCGAGATCGACGTGATGATGGACGCAGGCCGCCGGCGGGAGATGATGGACCGCGCCGGTGGCCGTCACACCGTCCCGCAGATCTTCATCAACGGGCAGCACATTGGCGGCTGCGACGATCTCTACGCGCTGGACCGGAAGGGCGGGCTGGACCCGCTCCTGGCGGCCTGATGGGCGCGCCGCTCGACCTCCTGACCGTCGCCTGCGTCCAATACACCGCGACCACCGACGTCGCTGGGAACATCGCGACGGCAAGCGGCTGGATCCGCAAGGCGGCGGCAGCCGGGGCCCAGCTGGTGGCGACGCCCGAGGTGACGTCGCTGATGGAGCGCAAGTCGGAGCAGGTCTTTGCCAAGACCACGACCGAAGAGCGCGACACCGCGCTAGCCGCCCTCCGCGCCCTGGCCGCGGAACTCGGCATCTGGCTGCTGATCGGCTCGCTCCCCATCCGCATCGCGGAGGACAAGCTGGCCAACCGCTCGTTCCTGGTCCGCCCGGACGGCAGCCTGGCCGCCTCCTATGACAAGCTGCACATGTTCGACGTCGACCTGCCCAATGGCGAGACGTCGCGCGAAAGCCGCAACTATCGGCCCGGCGACCGGGCGGTGCTGGCGCAGTCGCCCTGGGGCGGCATCGGCCTGACCGTCTGCTACGACCTGCGCTTTCCCTATCTCTATCGTGCGCTGGCCAAGGCGGGTGCCCGCATCCTGACCTGTCCGGCGGCCTTTACCCGCATCACGGGGCAGGCGCACTGGCACGTCCTGCTGCGCGCCCGCGCGATCGAGACCGGCTCTTTCGTGATCGCCCCCGGCATGACCGGCGACCACGAGGACGGGCGCAAGACCTTTGGCCATTCGCTGATCGTCGATCCGTGGGGCGAGGTCCTGGCCGATGCCGGCGTCGAGCCGGGCTTCGTCACCGCGACCCTGGACCTGAGCCGGGTCGAGGACACGCGGACCCGGATCCCGTCTTTGCGCAACGAGCGCGCCTTTGAGGGGCCGGAACTCGAACTGCCGAAGGCGGCGGAATGATCGTCTATGACCTGAAGTGCGAGGCCGGCCACGTCTTCGAGGCCTGGTACAAGGACAGCGACGCCTATGCCAAGCTGCGCGCGGCCGAGGCGATCGCCTGCCCGGACTGCGCCTCGACCCGGATCGAGCGGGCGCCCAGCGTGCCCATGATCTCAACCGGCAAGGGAGCGGCCGAGCACGCGGCAGCGCAAGCCCGCGCAAAGGTCATGGCGATGCTGCGGGAGGTGCGCTCCCAGGTCGAATCAAACTGCGACTATGTGGGCGAGCGCTTCGCCGAGGAGGCGCGGCGCATCCACTACGGCGAGACGCCGCCGCGCGGCATCTACGGCGAGGCGACTCCCGACGAGGCCGAGGCCCTGAGTGACGAGGGGGTCGAGGTCGCTGCCATCCCCTGGGTCCCTCGCACCGACGACTGAGGGGAACAATACGGCGGAGATTCAGACGCCAAGCTCACCCCGCTCAGTCCCGCGAAAGCGGGAAACCAGAGCCACCAGCGTTGTCCTCGCGGCCCCTGGATCCCCGCCTTCGCGGGGATGAGCGGGAGGAAGTCCCAGCCGCAATTGCATCGAGCTCAATGGCCGACCTGACGGAGCCCTTGAACCGGCCTGGAGTTACCCCTAGCGCCGACGGCAAAGGACGGCGGTGACGTTGTCCTTGCCGCCATTGGCGTTGGCCAGTTCGATCAGGCGGGCGCAGGTCGCCTCCAGGTCGGTCGTGCTGGCCAGTTCCTGGGCGATCACCTCGTCATCGACCATGCCGGTCAGGCCGTCGGAGCAAACGAGGTAGAGGTCCTGCGACTGGGCCTCCAGCGTCGTCACGTCCGCCTCGACCGTGCGCCAGGGCCCGATGGCGCGGAGAATCACGTTCTTGCGCGGCTCTGCGCCGACCTGGCCGTTGTCGTTCCATTCCTGCCACAGGGTGTGGTCGCGCGTGATCTGCTCCAGCTTGCCGTCCCGAAAACGGTAGAGCCGGCTGTCGCCCACGTTGAACGTATAGATCTTGTCCGCCGCACCCGGCGCCCAGAAGCCGACCAGCGTCGTGCCCATGCCGCGGCCCTCGGGATAGCCGCGCTGATCGTTCATGCGGAAGATCTCCGCATTGGCGCGATGAATGGCGCGCTTGATCGTCTCCACCATCTGGTCGGCATCGACGCCGGCCTTGGGCTGCAGCGGATTGCCCAGGCGCAGGGTATGGTCCTCGTCCTCCGGCAGGCGCTGGCCCAGGCTGGCCAGCTTGATCACGCCCGACACGGCATTGACCGCGGCCTTGCTCGCCACCTCGCCCGCGTCGTGGCCACCCATGCCGTCGGCCACGATGAACAGGCCGGAATTCTTCACATAGGCAAAGCTGTCCTCGTTCAGCTTGCGGACCCGTCCGACGTCAGACAACGCTGCCACTTCTATCCGCTCGGACATTCGTCCCATTCCTGGATCATGCTTGTCGGCCCCATGATGCCGCCTAAGCGCGGTCCGCGTCCATCCGCGGTGCCACATATGGCCGTCTATCTGTGACGGCAATCGTGAAATTGCGTGGCCGCCTGTTGTATGGTGGGCCAACAACAGGCGAGGCAGAGGGCGCGTGGCGCAGGTGGAACCCAAGCGGCTGGGCAAGTACGACATCGTCTCGGTGCTCGGCCGCGGCGCCATGGGCGTCGTCTACAAGGGCTATGATCCGGGGATCGAGCGCCATGTCGCGCTCAAGACCGTCCGCGCCGACGCGATCGACGACGAGGATGCCAAGACCCTGGCGCTGCAGGGGCTGAAGCGCGACGCGCGCGCCGCAGGCAAGCTGCAGCACCCCAACATCGTCGGCGTCTATGACTATGGCGAGGAGGAGGGGATCGCGTTCATCGCGATCGAGTTCATCCAGGGCCGCTCGGTCAAGGACTTCCTGGACGAGAAGCGCACCTTCACGGTCGCCGAGATCGTGACGATCATGGACGAGTTGCTGACCGCGCTGGAGTATTCGCACCAGCGCGGCGTCGTACATCGTGACATCAAGCCTGCCAACGTCATGATCACCGACGAAAAGCGGGTCAAGATCTGCGACTTCGGCATTGCCAAGGTCGAATCCTCGACCGCGACGCAGACCGGCATGATCATGGGCACGGCGGCCTACATGCCGCCCGAACAGTTCATGGCCCTTGCGGTCGATGCCAGGTCGGACATCCACGCCGCGGGCGTGATGCTCTACCAGCTGCTTGCCGGCAAGAAGCCGTTCGAGGGCACGACCGAGCAGATCATGTACAAGGTCCTGAACGTCGTTCCGGACCCGCCGTCCAGCGTCAATCCCCGCTCGCCCCACAGCCTCGACCCCGTGGTCGCGAAGGCGATGGCCAAGAAGCCCGAGGACCGCTTCCAGTCGGCCGAGGAGTTCCGCGCGGCACTGCGCCTGGCCGCTGATTCGGCGGATGTCGAGGCAACGGTGCCCGACGAGGACGCAACCCTGGTCGCGATCAAGCCGAGCGCCCTGTCGCTGGAGGATGCGACGGCGCAGATGAGCGGCGTCGGCGGCCTGGCGACGCGGACCAATCCCGAAACCTTCGTCGCCCAGGCCGATCGCGCGCCGCTTCAAGGTCAGGGCGGCATTGCGCCGGAGCGGGCAGCGGGCCGGGATTCCGGGCGCCAGGATTCCGGGCGCCAGGATTCCGGGCGGCAGGCCCAGGATCTGGGGCAGGCCCGCCAGGAGGGCAGGGGGCGCGGTGGCCTGATCGCAGCCATCGTCGCGCTCGTGGTCCTGCTGGGCGGGGCGGCGGGCGCGTGGTTCGTGTTCGGCGCGCAGATCCGCCTGGCGATGTACCTGAATGGGACGGAGGCCGAGGCGGTCGCCGTGCTGGCACCGGATACCGTGGTTCTGGCCCGCGAGGCGACGGAAGGGCAGGCCCTGCCGCCCGAGCCGCTCCAGGGTGGACCGGGACCGGAGACGCCCACCCCGGTGACGACGCCGCCCGTCCAGGGGGCCGGGACACCACCCCAGGGCCAGGACGGCCCGGCCGGCCCCGAAACCGTGCTGACCCCCAACGGCGGACCGACGGGCACGACCGCGACGGTGCCGCCGCCCGACCCGCTCGGCACGACCGATGGCGGCGCCACGGTCGGCACTGTGCCCCCCGATGCGACCATCGGCACGACGGAGGTCCAGCCCGACCCGCCGCCGCAGCCGGCAGGCCCGCCGGGCTATGCCCGGATCGTCAGCCGGCCGGATGGAGCGCGGGTGTTCGCGCCCGATGGGACCGACCTGGGTGTGACTCCAGTCACGGTGAAACTTGCCGCTGGCGAGTACATCTTGAAGGTGCGCAAGGACGGCTATCTGGACGGCGAGATCGACGTCGAGATCCTGCCGGAATTCACGGTCAGCGTGAGTGCTGACCTGACGCTCAAGTAGCCGTGCAGGTGCCCCGGCGTGAAGCCGGGCGCGCAGGCACGTTGGAGGGTAGAGACATGGTCGGGTTGCGCAGGACGGTCCGGGGACTTCTGCTTGGCACGGGTCTGGTCGCCATGGCGGTGTCCGGCATGGTCCTGGCCAGTGCTGCGACCCGGGCCGACACGGTCGACCTGCGGGGGGAGGAGCCCCCCACGACCGACCAGCTGATTCAGGCGCTGAAGCCCAGCCAGCCGGTCCGCACCCGCGGCCTGACCACCCGCGGCCTGACAACCCGGGCGATCCGGCCGGTGATGAACCCGGACGGGACGCCCGCGACTGCCGCGGCCGCGCCGCCGGAGCCGGTCAAACCGCCCGGTGTCATGCTGACGGTCAACTTCGCCTTCGATTCGGCCGAGATCAGCCCAGAATCGCGGCTTGTGCTGCAACGCCTGGGGCAGGCGCTCGTTTCGCGCGATTTGTCGACCTATCGGTTCCAGATCGATGGCCATACGGATGCCAAGGGGACGTCGGCCTATAACCGTGACCTGTCGGAGCGCCGCGCCGCCGCCGTGCGCGCGTTCCTGGTCGCCGACCTGCGCGTGGCGCCGAACCGCCTGACCTCCCACGGCTATGGCGAGGACCAGTTGCTGGACCCCCAGGCCCCCGATTCCGGCGTCAACCGGCGGGTGGAGATCACGAACATCGGCCAATAGGCCGAAGCAACGACGAACAGCACGACGACCGGGCGCCCAGGCGCCCGTCATGCAGGAGGAACCGGCGATGCCGCACTTCAGCGCAAGGGCGTCCCTGATGGTCCGTTCGGCCCTGGCGGGCTTGGCGATGGCGGCCGCCCTGGCCGGCGGCGGCGCGGCCATCCACGCGCAAAGCCAGTTGAACGAGCAGGAACTGATCCAGAAGCTGACGCCCACGGCGCCCGTGACCACCCGCGGCATCCGGCCCGTGATGCGGCCGGGGGATCCCCCGGCCACGGCTGCCACCACGCCCGCGCCGCGTCCCGGCCAGTCGCCCGCGCCGCCGGCGGAAGTGGCCAAGGCGCCCAGTGTCGACCTGGACATCAAGTTCGAATTCGCCTCCGATCGCCTGGATCAGCGCTACATCGCCGATCTTGACGTGGTGGGGCGGGTGATGAATTCGGCGCAGTTGCGCGGCTACAGCTTCCAGATCGCCGGGCATACCGATGCCGTCGGTACGTCCGCCCGCAACCAGGCCCTGTCGGAGCGGCGCGCCGCCGCCGTGCGCGACTACCTGGTGCGGGTCGCCCGCGTGGCGCCCGAACGCCTGGTCACGATCGGCTATGGCGAAAGCCGCCTGGCCGATCCGCGCCGCCCCAATTCCGGCGTGAATCGTCGGGTGGAGGTGACCACGCTGGCGCCGATGGCGGCCCTGCCCTGACCCGGTGTGGGCCGGGCGGGGGCGCCCGGCGCCTGCCGCATGGCCCGCGGCTTGATTTGCGCAAGCGTTCCGACCATGTTGGGCGCGTTCCCGTGAGCCGCGCGCGGGACCCTTCCGCGCGCCCAGATGCGAGTCTTGCATGAGCGTCCGCCCCTATCGCGACATCATTCGCCGCAAGTCCCGCCAGATCCATGTGGGCAACGTGCCGGTGGGCGGCGATGCGCCGATCACCGTGCAGACCATGACCAATACGCTGACCAGCGACGCGGCGGCGACGATCGAGCAGATCCGCCAGTGCGAAGAGGCAGGCGCCGACATCATCCGTGTGTCGTGCCCGGACGAGGAGTCGACGGCCGCCCTGCCGCAGATCGTCAAGGCGGCGCGCGTGCCGATCGTCGCGGACATCCATTTCCACTACAAGCGCGCGATCGAGGCGGCCAAGGCGGGGGCCGCGTGCCTGCGCATCAACCCGGGCAATATCGGCTCCGCCGCGCGCGTGCGCGAGGTGGTCCAGGCGGCCAAGGACTATGGCTGTTCCATGCGCATCGGCGTCAATGCCGGCAGCCTGGAGCGTCACCTGCTGGAGAAGTATGGCGAGCCCTGCCCGGAGGCGATGATCGAGTCCGCCCTGGACCACGCCCGCATTCTGGAAGACCACGACTTCCGCGAGTTCAAGATCAGCGTGAAGGCATCCGACGTCTTCCTGGCCGCGGCCGCCTATAATGGCCTGGCCGAGGCGTGCGACTACCCCCTCCACCTGGGCGTGACCGAGGCGGGCGGATTCACCACCGGCACGGTGAAGTCGGCCATCGGTATCGGCTCCCTCCTCTGGGCCGGGATCGGCGATACGATCCGCGTCTCCCTCTCCGCCGATCCGGTGCAGGAGGTGAAGGTCGGGTTCGAGATCCTGAAGGGCCTGGGCCTGCGCCATCGCGGCGTGCAGATCGTCTCTTGCCCTTCCTGTGCTCGCCAGGCGTTCCAGGTCATCAAGACGGTGGAGGTGCTGGAACAGCGCCTGGCCCACATCTCGACCCCGCTTTCGCTCTCGATCATCGGCTGTGTCGTCAATGGCCCCGGCGAAGCGCGGGAGACGGATATCGGCCTGACCGGCGGCGGCAACGGCACGCACAAGGTCTATGTGGGCGGCATTGCCGATCACAATATCGACGATGCCCGTCTGGTCGATCACATCGTCGACCTGGTCGAGAAGAAGGCCGCGGCCATCGAGGCCGCCAAGAAGAGCGAAACCCTCCCACTCGCATCCTGATCGTGTCATCCCTGCAACCGGTCCGCGGCACCCGCGACATCCTGGGCGAAGAGGCCCGCCGCTTCCGCCTGGTCACCGAGACCTTCCGCGACCTGGCCCAGCGCTATGGCTTTGCCGAGATCTCGACGCCCATCTTCGAGTTCACCGAGGTTTTCCAGCGCACGCTGGGCGAGACGTCGGACGTCGTGTCGAAGGAGATGTACACCTTCACCGACCGCGGCGGCGAAGGCCTGACCCTGCGCCCGGAAATGACGGCCGGCATTGCGCGCGCGCTGCTGTCCGGCGGCCTGGCCAAGGACCTGCCGCTGAAGTTCTTCGGCCATGGGCCCATGTTCCGCTACGAGCGGCCGCAGAAGGGACGCCTGCGCCAGTTCCACCAGATCGACGCCGAGATCCTGGGCGTGCCGGAGCCGCAGGCCGATATCGAGGTGATTGCGCTCGGCTGGGACCTGCTGTCCGCCCTGGGCCTGGGGGACAAGGTCACGCTGGAACTGAACAGCCTGGGCGATCCGGAAAGCCGCGCCACCTATCGCGACGTGCTGGTCGGCTATTTCAGGCAGTTCGAAGAGAAGCTGAGCGAGGACAGCCGGGCGCGGCTGGGCAAGAACCCCTTGCGCATCCTGGACAGCAAGGACGAGGGCGACCGCGTGCTGGTGGCCAATGCGCCGCTGCTGTCGGAGCACCTGAACGAACGGTCCACGACGTTCTTTGCCGACGTGCGCCGCGGCCTCGACGCGCTGGGCGTGCCCTATACGGTGAACCAGCGCCTGGTGCGCGGGCTCGACTACTACAGCCACACGGCATTCGAATTCACGACGACGACGCTGGGGGCGCAGGGCACCGTCCTGGCCGGCGGGCGCTATGACGGCCTGGTCGAGCAGATGGGCGGGCCGCCCACCGCCGGCATCGGCTGGGCCTCCGGCATCGAGCGGCTGGCCATGATGGTCGAGGTGCCGGCCGAGGCGGTGAAGCCCATCGCCATCATTCCTGTCGGCGCGGCGGCGGAGGAGACGGCGCTGAAGCTGGCGCACCGCCTGCGTCGTGCCGGCTTCACGGTTGAGCACGGCTATCGCGGCAATGTCGGCAAGCGGATGAAGCGGGCCGACAAGCTGGGCTGTGCCGTCGCCATCCTGCTGGGCGACGACGAACTGGCAGCGGGGGAAGCGACGGTGCGCACCCTGGCCGACGGCGCCCAGGGGCGCGTGGCGCTGGACCACCTGGAGCAGCACCTCCAGCCCTTCAAGTAAGGGCGGACCATGATTCCTGAGGAAAAACTGGACCGTGTGGTCCTGCGGCACGAGGCGCTGTCCGCCGAACTGGCGCAAGGGGCAGGGAGCGATTTCGCGCGCCTGTCCAAGGAGTACTCGGACCTGGAGCCGCTGGTTGCGGCGATCCGCGCCTATCGCAAGGCGCAGGGCGACCTGGCGGGGGCGGAGCAGATGCTGCGCGACGCGGCCGCCGATCCAGAGATGCGTGACCTGGCCGAGGACGAGGTGCGCGCCCTGAAGGACGCCTTGCCTGAGGTTGAGCGCGCGGTCGCGGTCCAACTGCTGCCCAAGGATGCCGCAGACGACGGCAGCGCCATCCTCGAACTGCGCGCCGGCACCGGCGGGGACGAGGCGGCGCTGTTCGCGGGCGACCTGTTCCGCATGTACCAGCGTTACGCCGAACTGCGCGGCTGGCGGGTCGAGATCCTGTCGGCGTCCGAGGCGGAACTGGGCGGGTACAAGGAAATCATCGCCAATGTCGCGGGCTCGGGCGTGTTCGCCCGCCTGAAGTTCGAATCGGGCGTGCACCGGGTCCAGCGCGTGCCGGTGACCGAGGGCAGCGGCCGCATCCACACCTCTGCCGCGACCGTTGCGGTCCTGCCGGAGGCGGAGGACGTCGACATCGCGATCGACGACAAGGACCTGCGCATCGACGTCTTCCGCTCCAGCGGCCCCGGCGGCCAGTCGGTCAACACGACCGACAGCGCGGTGCGCATCACCCACCTGCCCACGGGCATCGTGGTGCAGCAGCAGGACGAGAAGTCCCAGCACAAGAACAAGGCCAAGGCCATGAAGGTGCTGCGCGCCCGGCTCTATGACGCCGAGCGCCAGCGTCTGGACAGCGAGCGTGCCGAATCGCGGAAGGGTCAGGTCGGCAGCGGCGACCGGTCGGAGCGGATCCGCACCTACAACTTCCCGCAAGGCCGGGTGACCGACCACCGCATCAACCTGACGCTCTACAAGCTGGACCGGGTCATTGCCGGCGACGCCCTGGACGAGTTGGTCGAAGCCCTGATCGCCGAGGACCAGGCCGCCCGCCTGGCGGAGATGGACCAGGGGTGACGGTGTCGCGCGAGACGGTCGCAGACCTGTTGCGTCAGGCTGCGGCCGCCTTGGGCGCGGCGGGGTCGGAGACGCCGCGTCTGGATGCCGAAGTCCTGCTGTGCGCTGTTCTGGGGCGCAATCGGGCCTGGCTGATCGGTCACCGGGACGATTGCCCGCCCCGCGAGGAGGTCGAGCGCTTCCAGGGCTTCGTCGCCCGCAGGACAGGGCGCGAACCCGTCTCCCGCATCCTGAACAGCCGGGAGTTCTTCGGCCTGGACTTTGCGCTGGATGCGGAGGCGCTCGATCCGCGGCCGGACAGCGAGACCCTGGTCGAGGTGGCGCTTGCCCTCATGGCGGATCGCCGCATGGACCCATTGCGCGTCCTGGACCTGGGCACGGGGTCGGGTTGCCTGCTGCTGGCGCTGCTCTCCGCCTTGCCCTCGGCCTGGGGCCTCGGCCTGGATCGCGCCTGGGGTGCTGCGCGCTGCGCCCGGGACAATGCGCGGGCGCTTGGCCTGGGGCCGCGATCCACCTTTGCCGTTGGCTCCTGGACCGCGGCACTCTCCGGCCGGTTCGACCTGGTCGTGTCGAATCCGCCCTACATCCCCACGTCCGCCATCGCGGGTCTGGCGCCCGAAGTGCGCACCTTCGACCCGCGGGCAGCACTCGACGGCGGTCCCGATGGTCTTGATCCCTATCGACGAATCGTCCCCGCGCTGCCGTCCCTGCTTGCGCCCGGCGCGGTCGTCGTCCTGGAACACGGCATGGGGCAGGGGGCGGACATTGCGCCGCTCCTTGTCGGGAACGGCCTGATCCAGGTGCAGCACCACCCGGACCTCGCAGGAATTGGCAGGTGCGTCAGTGCACGTGCACTTTGAGCTTGGAATGGTCGGGGCGAGCGGCTAGGTTTCGACCTGTTCGACGCGGGGTTCGGGACCTTCCCGCCGTGCGTCGCGGAAGCATGACCCCGGTATACCGGACCGTCCACCCGTCAGGCGTCGAGCCGTCGCGACCGCCTGAATGGACCGCCCGAAGGGCCATGCAACAGGTCGCGACGGCCTACAGGACAGACACGGGAATGAGACCAGGTCATCCCAACAACAAGCGTCCGCGCGGCGGGCGACCGAATAATGGCCGCAAGCCGCAGGGTGGCGGCGGGGGCGGCGGTGGTGGCGGTCCCAACCGCTCGTATGATTCGAGCGGACCCGACGTCAAGATCCGCGGGACGGCGAGCCATATCTACGACCGGTACCAGCAGCTGGCCCGCGACGCCCATGCCTCTGGCGACCGCATCGCCGCCGAGAATTTCCTGCAGCATGCCGAGCACTATTACCGCCTGATGGTGGCCGCCGGCGTCACGCAGAACCAGCGCAACAACCAGGCCCAGCAGAACGGCAATGGTGGCCAGGGGCCGCAGCCCGAGGGCGGCGACCAGGGCGAGCGCGGCCCTGCGGAGTCCGAGATGGAAGCGGCTGAGGGCGATGGCCTCAGCGCCGAGCACGACCGCTTCGCCAGCTGATCCGGTTGCCGCTTGTTCGGTCGAACAAGCGGCCCCCAAGCGATCCATCCCACAGTCCAGACCTCCACCCCGGGACGCGTGACCAGCGGTCCTGGCGGCCCGGCACGCCGTGGCGCCCGTGACACCCTGATCGAGATCAAGGCCCGCAAACGCTCCCGCGGGTTGGATCGGCACGCAGGCGTGCGTCCCGTGCGTCCTTGTCGGCTGACGCCCCGTCCGGTCGGGACCAGTCCCCGGCCGGGAGGCTCTTGTGTGGCAACACAGCCACACCACATGAGAGCGAGGCCGGGACGATGCGCTTGCCTGAAAGGCGTCGCGCCGGTGCTGTGACCAGGAGGTATTGGGGATGGATTTCGAGAAGTATACCGATCGCTCGAAGGGTTTCGTGCAGTCGGCGCAGGGGCTGGCCCTGCGGTCCGGACACCAGCGCTTCACGCCCGAGCATGTGCTCAAGGTGCTGCTCGACGACAAGGAAGGCCTGGCCGCCAACCTGATCCGCTCCGCCGGCGGGCGCCCTGAACAGGCGTTGAAGGAGGTCGAGGCCGCCCTGAACAAGCTGCCCAAGGTCGAGGGATCGGGCGCCGGCCAGCTCTACCTGGCGCCTGAGACGGCGCGCGTCTTCGACCAGGCCGAGCAGATCGCGCAGAAGGCAGGCGACAGCTTCGTCACGGCCGAGCGGCTCCTGCTCGCTTTGGTCATGGCCAATGGCACCCCGTCGGCCGAAATCCTGAAGACGGCCGGCCTGACGGCGCAGGGGTTGAATGCCGCGATCAACCAGGTTCGCAAGGGCCGCACCGCGGACAGCGCCTCGGCCGAGGACAGCTACGAGGCGTTGAAGAAGTATTCCCGCGACCTGACCCAGGCCGCGCGCGATGGCAAGCTCGACCCCGTGATCGGGCGTGACGAGGAGATCCGCCGCGCGATCCAGGTCCTGTCCCGCCGGACCAAGAACAATCCCGTCCTGATCGGTGAGCCTGGCGTGGGCAAGACGGCCATTGCCGAGGGCCTGGCGCTGCGCATCGTCAATGGCGACGTGCCGGAATCGCTGAAGGACCGGCGCCTGCTGGCGCTTGACCTTGGCGGCATGGTCGCGGGCGCCAAGTATCGCGGCGAGTTCGAGGAACGCCTGAAGGGTGTGCTGCAGGAAGTGCAGGGCGCCAATGGCGAGATCGTGCTGTTTATCGACGAGCTCCATACCCTGGTGGGTGCGGGCAAGGCGGATGGCGCGATGGATGCGTCCAACCTGCTGAAGCCGGCCCTGGCGCGGGGCGAGCTGCATTGCATCGGCGCGACCACGCTCGACGAGTATCGCAAGCACATCGAGAAGGATGCCGCCCTGGCGCGGCGCTTCCAGCCGGTGATGGTGTCCGAGCCCACGGTGGAGGACACGATCTCGATCCTGCGCGGGCTCAAGGAGAAGTACGAGGTCCACCACGGCGTGCGCATCACCGACAGTGCGATCGTTGCCGCCGCGACCCTCTCCAACCGCTATATCACCGACCGCTTCCTGCCGGACAAGGCGATCGACCTGGTGGACGAGGCCGCGAGCCGTCTGCGCATGGAAGTCGACTCCAAGCCGGAGGAGGTGGACGAACTCGACCGCCGGATCATCCAGCTCAAGATCGAGCGGGAGGCCCTGCGCAAGGAGGATGACCGTGCGTCGCGCGAGCGGCTGGCCAAGCTCGAGGAGGACCTCAAGGCACTCGAGGCACGCTCCGCGGAGCTGACGGCGCGTTGGCAGGCGGAGAAGGACAAGCTGTCCTCGGAGCAGAAGCTCAAGGAACAGCTGGATGCCGCCCGCAACGAACTGGACCAGGCCCAGCGCCGGGGCAACCTGGGGCGTGCCGGCGAACTGGCCTATGGCGTCATTCCGGAGCTTGAGCGGAAGCTGGAATCGGCACAGGGCGGGGCAGAGGAGGCCATGCTGCGCGAGGCCGTGACCGAGCAGGACATTGCAGGCGTCGTATCGCGCTGGACCGGCATTCCGGTCGATCGCATGCTGGCGGGCGAGCGCGAGAAGCTGCTCCAGATGGAGAAGCGGATCGGCGCCCGCGTGATCGGGCAGGAAGAGGCCGTGCGCGCGGTGTCGAATGCCGTACGCCGTGCGCGCGCCGGGCTGCAGGATCCCAACCGGCCGATCGGATCGTTCCTGTTCCTGGGTCCGACCGGTGTGGGCAAGACCGAACTCGCCAAGTCGCTGGCGGCTTTCCTGTTCGACGACGAGCAGGCAATGGCCCGGATCGACATGTCGGAATATATGGAGAAGCATTCGGTCGCCCGGCTGATCGGCGCACCGCCGGGCTATGTCGGCTATGAGGAAGGCGGCGCGCTCACCGAGATCGTGCGACGCCGGCCCTATCAGGTGATCCTGTTCGACGAGGTCGAGAAGGCACATCCCGACGTCTTCAACGTGCTGCTCCAGGTCCTGGACGATGGGCGCCTGACCGACGGGCAGGGGCGGACGATCGACTTCCGCAACACGCTCATCATCCTGACCTCGAACCTCGGGTCCGAGTACCTGGCCAACCAGGCGGACGGGGAACCGGTGGATGCGGTGCGGAACGAGGTGATGGGGGTGGTCCGGCAGGCATTCCGGCCGGAATTCCTCAACCGGCTGGACGAGATCATCCTGTTCCACCGCCTCGGCCGGGCTCAGATGGCGGGGATCGTCGACATCCAGTTGGGCCATCTCCGCAAGCTGCTGGCCGATCGCAAGATCAGCTTGCAGTTGGACGACGCGGCGCGCACCTGGCTCGGCAATTCGGGCTACGACCCCGTCTATGGCGCGCGCCCACTGAAGCGGGTGATCCAGCGGTCGTTGCAGAACCCGCTGGCCAACCTGATCCTGGAGGGCACGATCGGGGAAGGCCAGGCGGTCGAGGTCGGCGTCGCCAATGGCAACCTGGTGATCAATGGTCACCAGGTCGTCGACAAGGCGGCCTGATCGGGCGGGTGCGCCGGGCTTTCCGGCGCACCCAGTACCGCGTCAGCGCGTGGCGGGTCCGTCGGGACCGTCAGCCATGGCGGTCTGCAGGGGGACGCGGGACAGCGCTGCCTCCACCTCGCGCACATGGGCGCGGAAGGCCTGCAGTTGGCGACCGCTGAGCGATCGCCCACTCTGCAGGCGGACGCTCAACGGGTTGATCTGTGCGCCCTTGACCAGCACCTCGTAGTGGAGGTGCGGCCCGGTCGAGCGCCCGGTGGAGCCGACATAGCCGATCACCTGGCCTTGGCGCACCCGTGTGCCGGCCTTCAGCCCGCGCGCGAACCGGCTCATATGGGCATAGGCGGTCGCATATTCCCCGGTGTGCCGCACCTGCACGTAGTTGCCATAGGCGCCCCGCCGTCCGGCGAAGGCGATCGTGCCGTCGCCGGCCGCCAGGATCGGCGTTCCCGTCGCGGCGCCGAAATCGACGCCCTTGTGCATCCGGGAATAGCCCAGGATGGGATGTCGCCGCATGCCGAAGCCGGAGGTCAGGCGCGCCCCGTCGATCGGTGTGCGGAGCAGGGCCTTGCGCACGGAATTGCCCTGCGCATCGAAATAGTCGGCGGTATCGTCGTCGGAAGGGGTGAAGCGGTAGAGCTTGATCGTCCGGCCCGAAACCGTCAGCGCGGCATAGGCCAGGGCACCCGTCCGCACGGGATCGCCGTCGGGGCCGATCTCTTCGGGGTAGTAGACGTCGAACGTGTCGCCGGGCTGGACCTCGCGCTGGAAGTCGACGTCATAGGAATAGATGCGGATCAGTTCCGCCAGCACCGGTGCGGGCAGGCCGGCGCTCCGCGCCGCCGCAAAGAGGCTGTCCTCGATCGTGCCGCCGACGCGGGAGGGCCGGCTGGTCAGGGCGACCTGCTCCGTGCCCGCCGTGAAGGCGCCGTCGGCGCCCCGGGTGACGCGCACCGTCCGGTCGACGTCGGTCATGTAGGCGACGGCCAGCAGCACCGGCTGTGCCGCCGGATCCGTGCTGCCCGGGAGCGGACCGGTCGTGACCTCGATTTCCTGGTCCATGCGCAGCGCGTTCGGATCGCACACCCCTTTCAGGGCATCGATGGCTGCGTGGGCCTCGTCCAGGGTCGCCGCGGCGTCGCCGACGAGGATCTTCAGCAGGCTGTCGCCGGACTGGACCGAATAGGTCGCGGTGGTCAGGGCATTGGGTGCGTCGGGGGTGATCTCGGGAATGGGCGGCGCGTCCTGGGCCGCCAACTCCTCGAGTGCCAGCTCGCCCGCAGCCAGGTGGTCGTCCGGGCCTCCTGCCGGGGCCGTGCCATCCGGCTCCGACCCTGTCAGCGGTTCGGGCATGGGCGCGGCCGCCACGGGATCGGGATTGGCGATCGGCGCAGCGATGCGGATCAGCCGGCTCCAGTCGTCGGGACCGTATGACCCTTGCGTGGATTCCCCGCCTGGGGCGCGGGCACGCACCAGGTCCAGGTGCGGCAGGCTGAGCGCGGAGGACAGGAGCATCCCGGCGACCAGGCCGCTGCTCCCCCACAGCAGGGGTGCCTTCAGAGGGCGACGGGCATGGGCGGCCGCCTTGGCCCGGAATCGTCCATCGCGACGTGCCACGCTGCGTTCGTCCCCTGAATCTGCCGTGTTCCCCGGGTGCGCGGTGACTGGCGAAGCATCGACCACGCCGCGCGGTGCCCGAACCATGGCGGGTTGCGGCTGGAGCGTCAACGCGCGGCCGAACCGGCCACATTTTTTGCCGACGGCGGAATGCAGGAAATCCGCGGCTCTCGAAAGTGCGAACACCGATCACCCTGCGACAAGGCGTTCGCCTGTCAAAAAAAGGACTTGCGGCAGGTCCGGGCAGGGCGTATCTAGCCGCTCACCGACGGCACACACCGCCCCGACGACGAAAGAAGTTGACGGCGGGGCGGGCTGAAGGTAGAAAGAAATTTCCGGCTGGTGCCGCGAGCCTTAAGGCTCCTCC